>NZ_JBFAKV010000001.1:536657-597454 GCF_040655895.1 Streptomyces sp. NPDC050264 | reverse complement strand
GGGGAACTGTGCGAGAAGTTCCCACCGGGCCGCGGCGCGCAGGGGACCGCGACCCGGCAGACGAGAACCGGGGACGGTCAGGCGTCCGCGCCCTGCGCCTTGAGCGCGCGCTCCACACCGGCCCGGGACTCCGACACCAACCGCCGAAGCGCCGCGCTCGGCTCCGCGGCCGACAACCAGTCCGCCGTCTTCGCCAGCGTCTCCTCGGACACCTGGATCGACGGGTACAGGCCCACCGCGATCTGCTGAGCCATCTCGTGGGACCGCGCGTCCCACACGGCCCGCAACGCCTCGAAGTACTTGTCGGCGTACGGCGCGAGCAGCTCCCGCTGATCGGTCTGGACGAATCCGGCGATCACCGCTTCCTGCACCGCGTTCGGCAGCTTGTCCGACTCGACGACGGAGGCCCACGCCTCCGCCTTGGCCTCCGGGGTGGGCCGCGCCGCACGCGCGGTCGCCGCGTGCCGCTCACCGGCGGCCGTCCGGTCCCGCTCATACTCCGTGGTGATCTCCGACTCGTCGAAACGGCCGACGGCCGCGAGCCGCTGGACGAACGCCCAGCGCAGCTCGGTGTCCACGGCCAGCCCGTCGATGGTCTGAGTCCCCTCCAACAGGCCGTCCAGCACGTCGAGTTGTTCCGGCGTACGCGCGGTCGCCGCGAAGGCGCGGGCCCACGCCAGCTGGTGGTCGCTGCCCGCTTCGGCGGTCCGCAGATGCGTCAGCGCCGCCTCGGTCCAGCGGGTCAGCAGCGCGTCGTGGTGGGACGGGGCCGCGTACAGGTCGATGGCCAGCTTCACCTGGCGGTGCAGCGACTGCACGACGCCGATGTCGGACTCCTTGGCGATGCCGGAGAGCACCAGGTCCAGGTAGGCGCTGGTGGACAGTTCGGCGTCGCGGGTCATGTCCCAGGCCGACGCCCAGCAGAGCGCGCGCGGCAGCGAGGACTCGAAGTCGCCGAGGTGCTGCGTGACGGCGGCGAGGGACTGCTCGTCGAGGCGGACCTTCGCGTACGACAGGTCGTCGTCGTTGAGCAGGATCACGGCCGGCCGGCGCTTGCCGACGAGCTGGGGCACCTGTGTCGCCTCGCTCGCGGTGACGTCGAGTTCGAGGCGCTCGCCCCGCAGCAGCTTGCCGCTCGCCTCGTCGAGGTCGTAGAAGCCGATCGCGATGCGGTGCGGCCGCAGCGTCGAGGTGCCCTTCGCGCCCTCGGGCAGCGCGGGCGCCTCCTGGCGGACCGCGAACGACCTGATGACGCCCTGCTCGTCCGTCTCGATCTCCGGGCGCAGCACGTTGATCCCGGCCGTCTCCAGCCACGCCTTCGACCATGCCTTCAGGTCACGGCCGCTGGTCTCCTCAAGGGCGCCGAGGAGGTCGGACAGGCGCGTGTTCCCGAAGGCGTGCCGCTTGAAGTAGGCCTGCACACCCTGGAAGAACTCGTCCTCGCCGACGTACGCGACGAGCTGCTTGAGCACGCTCGCGCCCTTGGCGTACGTGATGCCGTCGAAGTTGACGAGCACGTCGTCGAGGTCGTTGATCTCGGCCATGATCGGGTGCGTGGAGGGCAGCTGGTCCTGCCGGTACGCCCACGTCTTCATGGAGTTGGCGAACGTCGTCCACGAGTGCGGCCAGCGCGAGTTCGGCGCGTAGGCCTGGCAGGCGGCCTCGGCGTAGGTGGCGAACGACTCGTTCAGCCACAGGTCGTTCCACCACTCCATGGTGACCAGGTCGCCGAACCACATGTGGGCCAGCTCGTGCAGGATCGTCGCCGCCCGCACCTCGTACGCGGCGTCCGTCACCTTGGAGCGGAACACGTACTGGTCGCGGATGGTGACCGCGCCCGCGTTCTCCATCGCGCCCGCGTTGAACTCCGGCACGAAGAGCTGGTCGTACTTGGCGAACGGGTACGCGTAGTCGAACTTCTCCTGGAACCAGTCGAAGCCCTGCCGCGTCACCTCGAAGATCGCGTCCGAGTCGAGGTGCTCGGCGAGCGAGGGCCGGCAGTAGATGCCGAGCGGCACCGACTGCCCGGTCTCGGCGTTCTCGTACGAGGAGTGCACCGAGTGGTACGGGCCGACGATGAGCGCCGTGATGTACGTCGACATGCGCGGCGTCGGCTCGAACGACCAGAGGTCGTCCTTGGGCTCCGGAGTCGGCGAGTTCGAGACGACGGTCCAGCCGCTGGGCGCCCGCACCGTGAACCGGAAGGTTGCCTTCAGGTCCGGCTGCTCGAAGCTCGCGAAGACGCGCCGCGCGTCCGGAACCTCGAACTGCGTGTACAGATAGGCCTGTTGGTCGACGGGATCGACGAACCGGTGAAGTCCCTCGCCGGTGTTCGTGTACGCGCAGTCGGCGACCACACGCAGCTCGTTCGACCCCTGCTCCAGGTGCTTCAAGGCGATGCGCGAGTCGCGGAAGACCGCGGCGACATCGAGGGAGCGCCCGTTGAGGACCACCTCGTGCACGGCGGGCGCGACGAGATCGATGAACGTCTCGCCACCCGCCTCCGCGCTGTCGAAGCGCACGGTGGTCACCGACCGGAAGGTGCCGCCCTCCTGCGCGCCGGAGAGGTCGAGATCGATCTCGTACGAGTCAACGGTGAGCAGCTTCGCCCGCTGCTGCGCCTCTACGCGGGTCAGATTGGTGCCAGGCACGCGGTCATCTCCAAGTGCGGTCAGGTAGGTGTTCTACGTTTGTGACGTTTCCGGTCATCCTTCCACGCGCGGGCGGGCGAGCGCGATGTCCATTTTCCGCCGGTGCACGGGCCCGCCCGCGGCCAGCCTGGAGCCATGACCAGGTACACCGCACGACCCATCGGGGCCACCGTCCTCAACGAGCTCAGGTCCCTCGACGACGCGAACCGGCCCTGCCTCCCGTACACCGCCACCGACGACGACGCGGGCTCCCCGCTGCGCTGCTGCCTCCGGCCGGTCCGGGAGGGCGAGCGCATCGCCCTCGTCTCCTACGCGCCGCTGCGCCGCTGGGCCGCCGCGACGGGCGCGCACCCCGGCGCGTACGACGAACAGGGCCCGGTCTTCGTCCACGCCGCCGCCGAGGACTGCCCGGGCCACGTCCCCGACCCCGGCCGCTACCCCTTCGACCGGCCCGGCGCCCTGCGCACGCTGCGCCGCTACGACGCCCGCGGCCACATCGCGGGCGGCCGCCTCCTGGAGATCCCGGCCGCCGCGACGGCCGGCTTCGACGCGGCGCTGGACGAGGCGTTCGCCGACCCGGACGTGGTGCTGGTCCATGTCAGGGCGGTCGAGTACGGATGCCTGCACTTCGAGGTGCGGCGGCCCTGACCACGCGGGAGGGGCGGTCACCGGCATCCGGTGACCGCCCCTCCAGGCACGTACAGCACATACGGCGCTCTACTTGGCGGACAGCTCCTGCGCCACCAGCTCCGCGATCTGCACCGCGTTCAGCGCGGCGCCCTTGCGGAGGTTGTCGTTCGAGATGAACAGGGACAGGCCGTTCTCGACCGTCTCGTCACCGCGGATACGGCCCACGAACGACGCGTCCTGGCCCGCGGCCTGCAGTGGCGTCGGGATGTCGGAGAGCTCGACGCCGGGGGCGCCGCCGAGCAGCTCCGTGGCGCGCTCGACCGAGATCGGGCGGGCGAAGCGCGCGTTGACCTGGAGGGAGTGGCCGGAGAACACCGGGACGCGGACACACGTGCCGGAGACCTTGAGCTCCGGGATCTCCAGGATCTTGCGGGACTCGTTGCGGAGCTTCTGCTCCTCGTCCGTCTCGTTCAGGCCGTCGTCGACGATGGCGCCCGCCAGGGGCAGCACGTTGAACGCGATGGGCCGCTTGTAGACGTTCGGCTCGGGGAAGTCGACGGCCCCGCCGTCGTGCGTGAGCTTGTCGGCCTCGGCGACGACCTTCTGCGCCTGGCCGTGCAGCTCGGCCACACCGGCCAGACCCGAACCCGAGACGGCCTGGTACGTGGCGACGACCAGCGCCTCGAGACCGGCCTCGTCGTGCAGCGGACGCAGCACCGGCATCGCGGCCATCGTCGTGCAGTTCGGGTTGGCGACGATGCCCTTGGGGCGGTCCGCGATCGCGTGCGGGTTGACCTCGGAGACGACCAGCGGCACCTCGGGGTCCTTGCGCCAGGCCGAGGAGTTGTCGATCACGACGGCGCCCTGCGAGGCGACCTTCTCCGCGAGGGCCTTGGAGGTGGCGCCACCGGCGGAGAACAGCACGATGTCCAGGCCCGTGTAGTCGGCCGTCGAGGCGTCCTCGACCGTCACGCCGTCCAGCACCGTGCCGGCGCTGCGCGCCGACGCGAACAGGCGCAGCTCGTCGGCCGGGAAGGCCCGCTCCACGAGGATCTTGCGCATGACCGTGCCGACCTGACCGGTGGCTCCGACGATTCCGAGCTTCACAGGGGTTCCTCCGTGCTGACGTGCGGCCATCCGGCCTGGCGGGTGCTCCATGATGCGTCTCTCCAGGGCCGCCTTGTCCAATCCATTGTCCGGGGTGCGGACGGTATGGCACAGGCCACAAAGAGACGTGAACGTTTCCGGGGGCCGCCGCGTCCTAGGACAAACGCGGGGAGGGGAGGGGCATTGCTGCGCAGAAAGCCACGGGGGCGGCCGGAGGACGTGCCGGACCCGCTCGACGCCGGGGTCGAGGACCGGGTGCGCGCCGTTCTGTCGCTGGGCGGGGTGCCGTACGCCGATCTGCCGGACGGCGTGCAGCAGGTGCGGCTGCGGCTCCTCGAACGGGCGGCGAAGGGGCAGGACGAGCCCCGGGACGTGTCGGCGTGGGCGGCGGTCGTCGCCTCCAACCTCGCCATGGACTGGCACCGGGCGCGCCGCCGCCAGGAACGGCTGGGGGAGCGCCTCGCCTCACTGCGCCAGGAGCACTCGCGGGACGCGGCCGACACCCGCGTCCTCTCGCTCGCCGTGGCCCAGGGCCTCGACGAGCTCCCCGACCAGCAGCGGCAGGTGGTCGTGCTGCGGTTCTACGCCGATCTGCCGGTCCGGGACATCGCGGCCGAGCTGGGCGTGCCCGAGGGCACCGTCAAGAGCCGGCTGCACACGGCCGTCCGCCTGCTGCGGGCCCGGCTGCGTGAACAGGAGGTGGTGTGACGTGGAGGACAGCGCACGGGAGGACCGGCTCCTGATGCTGGCCGTCAGCGGGGAGCCGCTGCCCGGTGACGACACGGACGCCGAGGCCGTCGCGGCGGACGTCGCACTGCTCCGGGACCAGGTGCGGGGCCTCGGCGACGCGCTCGCGGCCCGCCGGGACCCGGAGCCGGTGCGCCCGCCCGCCCCCGTACCCGTACGCCGCCGGCGGCCGCTGCGCCTCGCGCTCGGCGGCCTCGCAGCGGCGGGCGGTCTGGCGGTGGCGAGCGTCATGGTGTGGGCCGTCGTGCAGAGCGGAGGGGGGCCGGGGGCGGACGACGGGGACAGCAAGGCGGCCGCCGACAGTGGCAAGGCGGCGGGGAGCGAGAACGCCGACCTGTCCCCTGAGGGCTTCGTGGCCTGCTCCCGCGTCATCGCGGAGGGCACGGTGGTGAAGGTGGAACAGCTTCCCGGCACCGGCCGGGACCGCGTCACGCTGCGCGTCACCCGGTACCTCAAGCCGGAGTCGGGCGGCGCGAAGACCTTGACGTTCCTGATGAACCACGACGTCGACCCCCGCCTGAAGACCGGCGACCGGCCCCTGATCACCATTCCCGTGGGGGGAGCGCAGCCGGACAACTGGTCCACGGGCAAGGACAGCGAGCGCCTGCGCGCGATGGTGCTCGAGGCGCTGCCGGGCTCGCACGCCATCACGTGCGACAAGGCACCGGGCCCGAACTCGTAGGAAGACGAGTGCGGGGGCGGCCGCCACCGGCGACCGCCCCCGCACTCACACCACCCCGGGTCTTACGAGGTGACCTTCTCGATCTTCACGCTGCCGACGCCCGCGGCGACGCCGCGCTCGTTGAGCAGCCGCACCTCGCCGAAGAACTCACGGCCCTCCGGCGCGGCGGCCGCGGCGGTGACCTCGGCGGCCACGTCCGTGGACGTGCCGTTGGCCAGCGTCACGGTCTTCGACTCGTCGACCTTCACCGTGCCGAGCGACGGCGAGAAGAAGACGTCGACGTAGTCGTAGGCGGTCGAGCCGGACGGCACCGAGTAGCCCGCGACCTCGACGGTGTACGTGCCGGCGGCCGGGTTCGGGATGCTCACGGCCTCCTCGGAGTCACCGTCGGCGGACGTCGCGACGACGGCGCCGGCCGCGTTCTTGACCGTCAGGTCGAGGTCGGCGGCCTGGTCGGAGACGTTGCCGATGGAGACGTCGAGCTTGTCGGCGCCCGCGGGCACCTCGACGGTCGAGGTCTGCGTGGCACCGTCCGCGATGGTCGGCCGTGCCGACTTGGACGAGCCGAGCGGGCCGCCCTGCAGCTTCCCGCCGCTGATGGCGGCGAAGTTGTTCGTCACCTTCCAGTCGACGGCGGCCGGGGTACCGACCTTCGCCTCGGGGATCGTCTGCACGGCCGGGTCGAAGGACGCGCCGAGCACGGACGCCTCCAGCGTGTACGGGTTGTCGAGCAGCGGCGACGTACGGCGCGCCTCGACCTCGATCTCCCAGACACCGGCCTGCGGGTCCGCGTACGAACGCAGGTCCGGACGGCAGGTGTTGGCCGGGTTCTCGTAGTTCGGGTAGCAGCTCGGCGTCGACGTGTCGTCGACCGGGACGCCGTACGGGTGGATGGAGATGAAGCGGGTCTGGCTCGTGGCCTTGAGCCCGCTCATCCGCACCTGCAGCGACGCGGCGCCCTCGGGCACCGTCAGGAAGTAGGACTTGGTGCTGTTGCGCTGCACCGAGCCCTTGTCGCTGAAGGTGTACGACGGCTTGGCCAGCGCCTTGGAGACGACGACGGTCGCCATGATCTGCTGGTCGACGCCCTCGGTCTTCGGGTCGTCCACCTGGAGGATGGCGCTGCGCAGCCCGGCCGACTCCGGCCTGGCCTGCACCTTGACGGTGACGGCCTTGTTCAGCGGCAGATAGACGCTGCGCGATCCGGCGATGGTGAAGGTGTCACCGGAGTTGTTCTTCAGCGACAGCTTGTGCAGCACCGGCTTCGCGGAGCCGGACGTACGCGTGATGGTGACGTCGTACGTCTTCTTCTGCCCGGCCTTCAGACCGCCCTCGCGGTCGTAGATGCCGGTACCGACGCCGGGCGTCTTCAGCGCGTAGTCGATCGCGGTGTCGACGGGCGCCTGCACGGTGTACGTGTGCGCGCTCGCCCCGTCCTCGATCGCGTCCCACGCGTCCTCGATGGAGATGAGGCCCGCGCCCTCGGCGTACGCCTGCTCGCCCTTGATGTGGCTCGCGGTCGAGGTGAGCGCGGTGCGCAGGTTCGCCGGGGTCAGGTCGATGTGCGCCCGCTTGGCGGCGGAGAGCAGCAGCGCGGAGGCGCCGGCGGCCTGCGGGGAGGCCATCGAGGTGCCCTGCAGCATGGAGTAGCCGGCGGGAAGCGTGTAGCCCGCCTCGGCGACCGGCGAACCGGGCAGCCAGGTCTGGGTGGTGTTGATCGCCGCGCCGGGCGCCGTGATGGTCGGCGTGAAGCCGCCGTCCTCACGCGGGCCGCGCGAGGAGAACGGCATCATCGCGTACGACTTCTCCACCTTGGAGCCGTAGTTGGCGGCCCAGGTGTCCTTGGAGATGGAGGCGCCGACGGAGAGCACCTTGTCGGCGAGGCCGGGGTCGCCGATGGTGTTGGCGCCGGGGCCGGAGTTGCCGGCGGAGATCACGAGCTGCACGCCGTACTGGTCGATGAGGCGCGAGTACAGCTCGGAACGGGCGTTGTTGCCGTCGTTCAGCGCGGGCAGGCCGCCGATCGACATGTTGACGATGTCGACGCCGCGCTTGGTGACGAGGTCGATCATGCCCTCGGTGAGCGCGACGTTGGTGCAGCCGCCGGTCCAGGTGCAGGCGCGCGAGGAGACGAGCTTGGCGCCGGGCGCGGCACCGTTCATCTTCTTGTTGCCGAACAGCGAGTTGGCCGAGGTGATGCCCGCGACGTGCGTGCCGTGCTCGGACTCGATGACGCCGATGTTGACGAAGTCGAGCTTCTTGCCGACCCAGTCGCCGCCGTACGGGTCCATGGGGACGTCCTTGCGGATCTCCACCACGAACGGCACGCGCTCGACGACGTCCGTCGCCGGGTCGTCCTTGCCGAAGTACCCGATCTGGTAGCCGTCCTTGTACGGCTTCATCGGGGTGTCGTCGGTGAAGTCGCCGTTGTCGTTCAGGTCGACGGTGACGGTCCCGGCCTTGGCGTCGTACAGCACGCCCCACTTGTCGGTGGTGTCGCCGTCCCGGTTCAGGTCGCCCTTGGCGTCGCCGCCGGTGGTCGCGGACTCGGCGAACGTGCTGAAGCCGAAGGTGCCCGAACCCGACTTGTACGTACGGCCGTTGACGGAGAACGTCGGGCCGGTGACCGAGGTGGCCATCGGGCGCCAGGTGGCGTCGCCGTCCACGATCGGGTCGGTCGAGGTGACCCAGTCGACGATCTTGCGCTCGCCGGTCGTGGTCTTCTGCAGCGCCGGGTGGCCCAGGTCGACACCGGAGTCGAGGATGCCGATGGTGACGCCGCGGCCGTCCGCCTTCGGGTTGTCCTTGACGAAGTCGACGGCGCCCGTCTCGAAGGACGGGTTGTACGGGTTCTCGGCCGGTGTGTTCTTGCCGGGCCCGCTGTACGTTCCGCTCGCCTTCCGGGACGCGCCCTTGGCGGTGTCCGCGGCCGGCGTCGGGTCGTCGAGCTGGATCTCCTGGCGCAGGTCGATGCCGTGCACGGAGTCGAGCTCGGCGGCCGCCTTGATGGCGGCGTCGGCCCGGCCGGTGGGCAGGGTCGCCCGGACGTAGCCGAGCTTGTCGTAGGCGCGGCCCACGGAGCCGCCCTTGACGGCGTCGAGCTGCTTCGCCACCTGCTCGGTGGCGCCGGGGGCGGTGGCGACCATGAGGGTCACGTTCTTCGTGCCGTCGGCCTCGGCGTCGGCGAGGAGCTCCGCGTCGTGCGCGCCGAGTTTCTCGCCGGCGGTCTTGACGGCGGGGTCGGCGGTCGGAGTGGCGGCGGCGGTGTCCGCGTCCGCGGCGAAGGCCATGGGTATCGGCCCGGCCGCGGTGAGTGCGGCCACCAGACCTGCGGCGGCCGCGAGTCGGGCCGCGCGTCTCGCGCCGGATATCGGTGCGCGCTGGGGATCGGGGGTCATCGGCATCCCTGTACGTAAAGGTGGGACAACAAGGGTGGTGTTCGAAAGGCTCCGGAATTCGGTGCCGGATGACCGCTCAGCCTTACGTAAGTGACCACAGTTTGGGGAGAGTTGTCCGAGGCGGGATGGGGCGGTGGCGTACTTCCGCCATACGCCATCCGGCGCGAACCGGGTCTGACCGGGGCCTATCGGGCGCCCTTTTTGAACGCTGAGTGGAGATCTTGAACTCTTCGTGGTTGTCCGGCGGCTGTCCTGAAGCCGCGGGGCTCCGCCCCGGGCCCCGCTCCTCAAGTGCCGGAGGGGCGCCATTTCGCTGCGCATTCCTCCCCGGATGCCTCTAGCGTTCGGGAATGTACAAAGAGCTGAGGGTCGCGGCCTACGCCGTGTGCGTGCGCGACGGACAGATCCTGCTCGCCCGCTGGGTCGCGGGCGACGGCAGCAAGCGCTGGACCCTGCCGGGCGGCGGCATGGACCACGGCGAGGACCCGTACGACACGGTCGTGCGCGAGGCGGACGAGGAGACCGGATACACGGTCGACCCCGTCACCTTCCTCGGCGTCCACTCCGTCCTGCGCCGCTACCCCCGCAAGCTCGGCCAGGTCGCCGACTTCCACGGCCTGCGCCTCGTCTACGAAGGCACCATCACGGGCGGCACCCTGCGCCACGAACGGAACGGCTCCACGGACATGGCGGCCTGGCACGACCTCACCGCCGTCACCGACCTGCCGCGCGTCGAACTCGTCGACGTCGGACTGCGGCTCTGGCGCGAGCGCCCGCCCACCGGGCACCTTGTTCCCTGAAAGGTGAACACAGAGTGGCAGCGAGGGGGTTGAGTTCCCTCCCGCGCATGACAAGACGGGCCGCACGGCCACGCCCCGCCGTCGCACGGTGATCCACGTACGGTGATCGGCGCTGCGCGTTGAGTCGCCGTTAACGCGCAGGCCACCCCCGATGTCAACGCTTTCATACGAGCGGGAAGTTCGGCCCGGACCCGGTGCCGCGCGGCCCGCGGTCACTGTCGACGCGTTCGCACTCGGGGAGACCGCGCCATGTCGCGCATACGCTCTGTCACCAAAGCCGCCGCAGATATCGACCGCCGTACGTTCCTGGCCGCGACCGGCGCGGTGACGCTGACCGCCGGACTCGGCTACGCGCTCGGCCCGGGCGGCTCCGAAGCCGCCGCGGGCTCCGCCACCGTCCAGAACCTCTCATCCCGCAAGGCGCCCGCCGCCCCGCTCACCCCCTACAGCCGCGGCACGACCCTCGCCTCCGTCGCCACCGGCCCGGCCGGCCAGGCCTACCGCCGCCTCGGCGACGGCCCGGCCTGGCAGCGCGTCGTCCGCTCCGACCTGAAGGCGCCCCGCTCCGGCAGGGAGGCCCGGCGCACCGCGCTCGCCGCCTTCGTGCAATTCACCGACCTGCACCTGGTCGACGTACAACACCCGTTGCGCTACGAATACTTGAGAGCGCGGACGGCCAGCGCCTGGCGCCCGCAGGAAGCACTCTCGGTGGCCGGCGCGGTGTCCCTCGTCGAACGGGTCAACGCCCTGCGGGGCGCCCCCGTCACCGCGTCCCCCCTCCACTTCGTCATGACGACCGGCGACAACACGGACAACAACGCCCGCTCCGAACTCGACTGGTTCCTCAAGACGATGAGCGGCGGCCGCATCACCCCCAACACCGGCGACCCGCGCCACTACGAAGGCGTGCAGAACAGTGGTGTCCCGCTCTACTGGCACCCGGACGCGGCCCTGCGCGACTCCGACAAGCAGCACCACGCCTTCCCGCGCATCCCCGGCTTCCTCGAAGCGGCCATCGCCGAACTGCGCAGCCCGGGCCTGAACCTCCCCTGGTACTCCACCGTCGGCAACCACGACTCACTGCCCGGCGGCTGCTACGCGCCCGGCGACTCGTTCTTCGCCGAATTCGCCGTCGGCGGCCGCAAGCTGATGGACCTGCCCGCGTCAGCGGGCAAGGCCATCTGGGACAACGTGCAGCAGGGCGGCGACCCCAAGGGCGCCGCCTTCCGGCGCCTCCTGGAGAGCAACACCCGCGCCATGCGCCCGGTCACCCCGGACGAGACCCGCGCCCCCTTCACCCCCGCCGAGTACCTCGCGGCCCACCTCGACCCGGCCCACACCGGCCCCGGCCCCGTCGGTCACGGCTACACCCAGGCCAACCTCGATACGACCACCCAGTACTACGCGTTCCGGATCTCCGACGACGTCCTCGGCATCAGCCTCGACACGACCGACCCCGGCGGCCACTACGAGGGTTCGGTCGGTACGAGCCAACTCGCCTGGCTCACTGCTCAGTTGAAGGCAGCCGAGAAGCGCGGCGATCACGTCGTCGTCTTCTCGCACCACACCAGCAAGAGCATGCGCAATCTTCGCGAGGACCCGCACCGCCCCGGCGAGCAGCGGCACGGCGGCAAGGAACTCGCCGCCCTGCTGGCCCGCCACCGCCCGGTCCTGGCCTGGGTCAACGGCCACAGCCACAAGAACGCCATCACCCCGCACGAAGGCGAGAACAACGCCGGCGGGTACTGGGAGATCTCCACCGCCTCCCACGTCGACTTCCCGCAGCTGGCCCGGATCATCGAGATCGCCGACAACCACGACGGCACGCTCTCCCTCTTCACCACCTGCGTCGAGTCGTCCGCCCCGCACCGCACGGACTTCACCGACCTCGGCCAGACGGGCCTCGCCGCCCTCTACCGCGAACTCTCCTTCAACGCCCCGGGCTCCCGCGCGACGCTCTCCGGCACCCCGGGCGACCGCAACACGGAACTCGTCCTGCGCAAGGGTTGAGCGCCCGTCCTCGAGCCGGCGGACACGTGAAGGGGCGGGCCCCCGTCAGGCCCCGCCCCTTCACTCCCCTCCTGGCCACCGCCCCGGTGTCGTTACCGGGGCAGCACCACGACGTACGCCGCCGGATCCCGGTCGCCGGCGGCCATCAGCGCGGTGCGCACCACGGTGGCCTGCTGGTCGAGGGAGTCGCGCAGTTTCTTCGGCGTGATGTGCACGACGGTGATCCCGAGCCGTTCCAGGTGCTCGCGCTTACGGGCGTACTCGCTCCACAGGGCGTCCTCGTCCTGGCGCGGCGCCCGGGTGTCCAGCTCCACGGCCACCGCGTGGTCGGGCCAGAACGCGTCCACGCCCCCGAGGTGCGGGCCGCCGGGCAGCCGCAGGTCCACGTTCCACAGCGGGTCCGGCAGCCCGAGTTCACGCACCATCGCGTACAGCCGGTCCTCGGCGATCGCCCGCCCCTCCGCGAGCAGCGAGTCCACGGCGTCCACCACGTGCGGCCGGGTGAGCAGCCGCGCCTGCGTCAACTCCCGCACCACGGAACCCGGTTCGCAGTACCCGCCGCGCACGGCCTCGGTCAGCAGCCGGCGTACGGTGCCCGCGTCCGACAGCTGCGCGACCGCGTCCGCGAGGGCCCGCGCCACCGGAGCGACGGGAACTCCCCTCAGCTGTACGGGAGCCGGCATGCCCGACGTGCGGACGAGCCGGGCGAAGTCGGTGGACCGCAGGCGCCGGGTGCGCGGCACGAGGACGTCGACGTGGTCGAGGGTGAGCAGCGGGGGAGCGGAGACGAACCCGTGCAGGGTCAGCGCCGCGAGTCCGGTGACCATGGCGTCGGCGTACGGCACGACGGCCGCGCCGTGCGCCTCGCCGGGGGCGGGCTGCGAGGGCACGCCGTCCGCCGGGCGGCGCCGGTCCTGCGCCCGGCCGGCGTACGACAGCACGGCGTGCAGCCGCTCTTCGCCGGTCGGCGGCCCCGGGTGGAGCAGGTACACCCCCGGCAGGAGCTGCTGCCAGGGGCCGCCGGCCCTGCACTGCTCGGAGATCGCGGAGGCGGTGACCCCGTGGGCCTTCAGCTGCGCGCCGCTCATCACGCGCCGCTGGGTCTCGACGAGGTGGCGCAGGGGGCGGGGGGAGAGGGGAGCCGGGGTGTTGTGGTTCATGACCCGGGCATTCCCGCCCGGATCGCCCCCGCTAACCGCTGTTACAGTCCCGTCGACATAACCGGACAAGTTCGCCCTAAAGTCCGGCCGTTCGACTGCCGAAAAGACCAGGCGGCAGACGGGTTACGGCCAGTCATACCCACATTCGGTAACACCTGTCGCGCGGCGCCGGGCTTCGTCAACCCGGCGCCGCACCAGTGTGATCAACCGGCCGCGGCCTCGTCACAGGCCTGCGCGCGCAGCGCCCGCGCCAGATCGTCGCGCGCCTCCAGGACCAGCCGCCGCAGCGCGGGCGCCGCCCCCTCGTGCCCGGAGAGCCACGCGTCGGCCTGCTCCAGCGTCGCGGTCGAGTCCTGCAGTGAGGGGAAGAGACCCCGCACCACGTCCATCCCGATCTGGATCGACCGCTCGTCCCACACCCGCTCGATCACCGCGAAGTACTTCTGCGCGTACGGCTCCGTGAGTGCGCGCTGGGACGGCTGCTGGAACCCGGCGATGACCGCCTCCACCAGCGCGTTCGACAGCGCGTCGGACTCCACGACCTGCGCCCACGCCTGCGCCTTCACGGCCCCCGAGGGGCGCGCCGCCAGGCACCGCACCTGGTGCCGCTTGCCGGACGCGGTGTCGTCCCGCGCCAGCTCCGCACCGAGCACGGCCTCGTCCGCGGCGCCGTACGTCGAGAGCGTGTCCAGGAACGACCAGCGCAGCTCCTGGTCGATCTCCAGGCCGTCGATCTTCGCGCTGCCCGCGAGCAGCCCCTGCAGCAACTGCAGATCGGCCGCTTCGGACGCGACGGACGTGAAGAACCGCGCCCACGTCAGCTGGTGCTGGCTGCCGGGCTCGGCGTTGCGCAGCTCCCGCAGCGCGCCCCCGGCGAGGAGCCGCCCGCCCTCCTCGCGCCACTGCGGCGCCGCGTAGTGCGCGAGCGCGGACTGCGCCCAGGAGTGCAGCATCTGCAGCACGCCGATGTCCGACTCGCGCCCCGCGAACCGCAGCACCAGGCCGACGAAGTCCCGGGCCGGCATGAGCGCGTCCCGCGTCAGGTTCCACAGCGCGGACCAGCACAGGGCGCGGGCCAGCGGGTCGGAGATGTCGCCGAGCCGCTCGCGCAGCGCGGAGAGGGAGTTCTCGTCGAAGCGGATCTTGCAGTACGTGAGGTCGTCGTCGTTGACGAGTACCAGCTCCGGCGCCTCGGCCCCGGCCAGCTCACCGACGACGCTGCGCGGCCCGTCCACGTCGACCTCGGCGCGCGCGTACCGTTCAAGGGTGCCCTCGGGCGTACGCCGGTACAGGCCGACCGCGACGCGATGGGGCCGCAGCTCGGGGTGCGACTCGGCGGCCTCCTGGATCACGGCCAGCTCGGTGATCCGCCCCTCGCTGTTCAGAATGACCTGCGGCGTGAGGGAGTTGACGCCGGCCGTCTGCAGCCAGGACCGCGACCAGGACGCCATGTCGCGGCCGCTGGTCTCCTCCAGGACCGACAGCAGATCGCCGAGGCGCGTGTTGCCGTACGCGTGCCGCTTGAAGTAGCGCCGCGCGCCTTCGAGGAACGCGTCCCGGCCGACGTAGGCGACGAGCTGCTTGAGCACGCTCGCGCCCTTGGCGTACGTGATGCCGTCGAAGTTGAGCTTCGCGTCCTCCAGGTCCCGGATGTCGGCGGTCACCGGGTGGGTGCTCGGCAGCTGGTCGGCCCGGTACGCCCACGCCTTGCGGTTGTTGGCGAAGGTGATCCAGCCGTTGCTGAACCGGGTCGCCTCCACCATCGAGAACGACCCCATGAAGTCCGCGAAGGACTCCTTCAGCCACAGGTCGTCCCACCACTGCATGGTGACGAGGTCGCCGAACCACATGTGGGCCATCTCGTGCAGGATCACGTTGGCCCGGCGCTCGTACGACGCCTGCGTGACCTTGCCGCGGAAGATGAACTCCTCGCGGAAGGTGACCATGCCCGGGTTCTCCATGGCGCCGAGGTTGTACTCGGGCACGAACGCCTGGTCGTACTTGCCGAAGGGGTACGGGTAGTCGAAGTGCTCGTGGAAGAAGTCGAGCCCCTGCTTGGTGACGAGGAAGACGTCGTCGGCGTCGAAGTACGGGGCGAGACCCTTGCGGCACATGGCGCCCAGCGGCACGACGAGCTTGGAGCCGTCCTCCAGAACGCGCTCGTAGGAGTCGGTCACGTAGTGGTACGGGCCCGCCACGACGGCGGTGATGTACGTCGAGATCGGCTTGGTCTCCGCGAACTGCCAGACCCCGTCGACGAGTTCACCGACACCGTTCGACCAGACCGTCCACCCCTCCGGCGCCTGCGCGCTGAACCGGTACGGCGCCTTCAGGTCCGGCTGCTCGAAGTTGGCGAAGACGCGCCGCGCGTCGGCGGGCTCGTACTGCGTGTACAGGTAGACCTCGCCGTCCTCCGGGTCGACGAAGCGGTGCATGCCCTCGCCCGTACGCGAGTACGCGCACCGGGCGTCGACGATCAGCTCGTTCTCCTCGGCCAGGCCCTCGACGCGGATGCGGCTGCCGTCGAACACGGCGGCCGGGTCGAGGTCCTCGCCGTTCAGCGAGACGGCCGTCACCGACGGCGCGATCAGATCGACGAACGTGGCCGCACCCGGCTCGTTCGCCCGGAACCGGATCGTGGTCACGGAGCGGAAGGTGCGCGGCCCCTCGCCGTCCGCCTCGCCGACCGCCGAGCGCAGGTCGAGCGCCACCTCGTACCCGTCGACGGACAGCAGACCCGCCCGCTCGCGGGCCTCGTCGCGGGACAGATTCTCTCCGGGCACGGCGGCACTCCTTCGTGACGTTCTCATGTGGCCTGTCCAGGCCCTTGTGGGGCCGTTCGAACGCCTACGATCCTCGCACGCGCCCCTCATCGCGGACATCCGGGAATGCGCCCGCCGAGGGTCGCGTTGCCGCAGGCACGACCACTTCGTGACTTCCGAGGAGAGCAATGTCCACTGTGGACGAGAAGACCCCCGTCGACTTCTGGTTCGACCCGCTCTGCCCCTGGGCCTGGATGACGTCGCGCTGGGTCCTGGAGGTCGAGAAGGTCCGTGACATCAAGGTCCGCTGGCACCTGATGAGCCTCGCCGTCCTGAACGAGCCGCGCCTCGACGAGCTCCCCGAGGAGTACCAGGAGATGATGCGGACCAAGGCCTGGGGCCCGGTCCGTGTCGTCATCGCCGCGCAGCAGGAGCACGGCGCGGAGGTGCTCGGTGACCTGTACACGGCGCTCGGCACCCGGATCCACAACCGCGGCGAGGGCCCCACGAAGGAGGCCGTCGCCGGTGCCCTGGAGGAGGCCGGCCTCCCGGCGTCCCTCCTCGACCACTGGGACAAGACGCCCTACGAGGCCGAGCTGCGCGCCTCCCACAAGGAGGGCATCGACCTGGTCGGCCAGGACGTCGGCACCCCGGTCATCGCGGTCCCCGGCGCGGACGGCAACCAGATCGCCTTCTTCGGCCCGGTGGTCACCCCGGCCCCCAAGGGCGACGAGGCCGCCAAGCTCTGGGACGGCACGCTGCTCGTCGCCTCGGTCCCGGGTTTCTACGAGATCAAGCGCACCCGCACCCAGGGCCCGATCTTCGACTGAGTCCGGCTAGGTGAGCTTGCGGGGCCCGTCGAAGGGTGACTTGTTGAAGCCCGTGCGCAGCGTCCCGCAGGTTCCGTCGTTGCCGTCGCAGGTCCAGAACTCCCCGGGGTGCTTGACCCCGCCGTCGTCCTTGAGCCGGCGCTGCTCGCTCTTGGTCAGCCGACGGTGCGGTTCGTCCTCGTTGCAGGTCTCGCACCACATGGTCCGGGTTCCGGCCACGGGGACCTCCTGGATGTCAGCGTAGGTGTTCGGGCAGGTCCAGTCCTTCGCTCGCGTTGTGGTACCGCTGCACCCGCAGGCATCCGTCGTTGGTGCAGCGCCGGTACCGGTCGACGACGTCCGGGCCCTTCTGGCTCGCGACGTACTCGCGCTCGTCCGGTTCGAGTTCACGGAACAAGTGGTAGCCCCGCCCGCAGTTGCGGCAGAACCTGTCCTTGGCGTCGGCCATACCAGCACGGTCCACCGGAACCGCGCATACCGACAGACCCCGCGAGTCACGTCCTCGCGGGGTCTGTCGTTTTCGGCCGCCACCCGCGTGAAGGTTGAGAAGACGATCACGAGGCGGGGCGTATGGGGGCCGCGCGGCCCGTCAGGGCGCGAGCAGCAGAGCGTTCACGCGCTCCTTCGCGGCCGCGTACCGCTTCGACACGTCCTGCCAGTTGACGACCTGCCACATGGCTTCGATGAAGTCGACCTTCTGGTTCTTGTACTGCAGATAGAAGGCGTGCTCCCAGGCGTCGAAGACCAGGATCGGGGTCGAGCCCTGACCGACGTTGCCCTGGTGGTCGTAGACCTGCTCGACGATGAGGCGGTTGCTGAGCGGCTCGTAGGCGAGCACGCCCCAGCCCGAACCCTGCGTCGTCGCCGAGGCCTTGGTCAGCTGCGCCTTGAACTTGGCGAAGGAGCCGAACGACTCGGTGATCGCGTCCGCCAGGTCACCGACCCCGTCCGCGGCCAGCGGCTCGCCGCCGCCACCGTCCTTGGGGCTGTTCATGTTGTGCCAGTAGATGCTGTGCAGGATGTGCCCGGAGAGGTGGAAGGCCAGGTTCTTCTCCAGGCCGTTGATGGCGCCCCACGTCTCCTTGTCGCGCGCCTCCTCCAGCTGCTCCAGGGTGTCGTTCGCGCCCTTCACGTAAGCCGCGTGGTGCTTGTCGTGGTGCAGCTCGACGATCTGCGGGTTGATGACCGGCTCGAGCGCCGCGTAGTCGTACGGGAGTTCCGGGAGTGTGTAGATCGCCATGTCCGTCCGTGCCCTCCGGCTGCAAGATGCTGATGCAGAGCTTATTGCAATCAATGTGCAACTGCAGGCTAACAGCAGGAGTGCCGGGAAGTTGATCAGCCCTTCGACCTGGGTCCGGTGCCGGAACACGAAGGAACCCCGGGCCGGTCGGACCGGCCCGGGGTTCCTCGGGGACTCTGGGGTTTCTTCGGGGAGCGGGCTACTTCTTCGCGGCGGCCCTCTGACGGACGTAGCCGACGCTCGCGAGGATCACGGTCAGACCGCCCGCGTAATAGAGCTGCTCGCGGGTGCTCTCCTCGCGGGCCATCAGGACGAAGACGACCGCCATGCCGGCGAGCGCCACCCACGTCACGTACGGGTAGGCCCACATCTTCACGACGAGCTTCTCCGGCGCCTCGCGCTCCAGCCTGCGCCGCAGGATCAGCTGCGACGCGGCGATGAAGAACCAGACGACGAGGATGAGCGCGCCGATCGTCTTCAGCAGCCACTGGAAGATGTCGTCGGGGCGCCAGTAGCTGAGCAGCACGCAGACGAACCCGAACACCGCGGACAGCAGGACCGCGATGCGCGGCACCCCGCCGTGGATCTTCCCGATGACCTTGGGGCCCTGACCGCGCGCGACCAGCGAGCCGGCCATGCGGGACGCGCCGTAGATGTTGGCGTTCATCGCCGAGAGCAGCGCGACGAAGACCACGATCTTCATGATGGCGCCGGCGGCCGGCAGGTCCAGGTATTCGAGGGTGGCGACGTAGGACCCCTTGTCCGGGTCCACGAGGGCCTTGTCGGACCAGGGGATGAGCGCGACGACCACGACCATGGAACCGACGTAGAAGAGCGCGATCCGCCACATCGCCGTCCGCACGGCCTTCGCGACGCCCTGGACCGGGTGCTCGGACTCGGCCGCGGCGATGGTGACGGTCTCCAGACCGCCGTACGCGAAGACGGAGGCGAGCAGTCCGGCGATCAGCCCCTCGGTCCCGTTCGGCATGAAACCGCCGTGGCCGGTGAGGTTGGCGGTGCCCGGCGCGTCGTTGCCGAGCAGCCCCGCGATCGCCAGGACGCCGATGACCAGGAACGCGACGATCGCGGCGACCTTCAGCGTCGCGAACCAGAACTCGAACTCGCCGAAGTTCTTCACGGCCGAGACGTTGGTGCCGGTGAACACGAGCATGAACAGCGCGACCCAGAGCCACTCCGGCACACCGGGAACCCAGCCGTGCGCGATCTGTGCCGCGCCGATCCCCTCCAGGCCCACCGCCACACAGAGCAGGAACCAGAACGACCACCCCGCCGTGAACCCGGCCCAGGGCCCGATCGCCCGCTCGGAGTGCACGGAGAAGGAGCCGGAGGCGGGGTACGCGGCCGCCATCTCGCCCAGCATCCGCATCACGAGCATCACGAGGGCGCCCGAGATCGCGTAGGCGAGGATGATCGACGGGCCGGCGGCCGCGATGGCGGTGCCGGAGCCGACGAAGAGGCCGGCGCCGATCACACCGCCGAGCGCGATCATGGAAAGGTGCCGCTGCTTGAGGCCGGGCGAGAGCGACGACGCGTCGGCCGGCTGGTCGCCGGACGGTGCGTCCGCACCCTCTGCGGTTGGCTGCGCGGACGTCCGAGACATGGAAATGCCCTGTTCAGTAGCCGAGACGGGGAAGAGCGTAAGACTTCTGTAAAACGGCCACAGTCTGGGCGGGCACCCCGCGCACAGGGAATACGTTTCCGCTATACGGACACGACGCTCACACCCCGCGACGGACAGGTCGACGTAACGTGAACGTTCAGACACGCCGTGCGCGCAGCTCGCGCACACCCGCCACGGCGAGGACCGCGACCGTCGCCCCGGCCGACCACAGCAACTGCGGCCGCGCCGTGTCGTCGGTCAGCATCAGCCCGAACACCACGGCCATCGCGGCGAGCGCGGCCCAGGTCAGCCACGGGAACGCCCACATCCTCAGCACCAGCCGATCGGGCGCCTCGGCCTCCAGGCGGCGCCGCAGCCGCAGCTGGGACGCCGCGATCAGCGCCCACACGAACAGCAGCACGGCGCCGACCGAGTTGAGCATGTAGAGGAAGACCGTGTCCGGCCACTGCAGATTGAGCAGTACGGAGACGAAGCCGAAGGCCACCGACGCCAGCACCGCCCGGCGCGGCACCCCGCCGCTCACCTCGAGCAGCGCCCTGGGCGCCTCGTCGCGCTCGGCCAGCGAGAAGATCATGCGGGACGAGCCGTAGAGGTTGGCGTTCAGAGCCGAGAGCAGCGCCACGAAGACGACGATGTTCATGATCTGCCCCGCCGACGGGACACCGATGGAGTCGAGGACGGTGACGTACGGGCTGATGCCCGCCTTCTGCGCCGTCCAGGGCAGCACCGTCACGATGACCAGCATGGAACCGACGTAGAAGAACAGGATCCGGAACACCGCGCTGCGCACGGCCCGTGCCACCGAGCGCACCGGGTCCTCGGACTCGGCCGCCGCGATGGTGACGACCTCCAGACCGCCGAAGGCGAAGATCACCGCGAGGACTCCGGAGACGACGCCCTGCCAGCCGTGCGGCAGGAACCCGCCGTCGCCCGTGAGATGGGTGAGGCCCACGGGATCCCCGGAAAAATTGGACGCGGCGGGCAGCACCCCGAAGATCGCCAGCGTGCCGAGCACCAGGAACGCGATGATCGCGCAGACCTTGAGCGTCGCGAACCAGAACTCGAACTCGCCGAAGTTGCGTACGGACGCCAGGTTCGTCGCGGTGAACACCACCATGAACAGCAGCACCCACGCCCACTGCGGCACCCCCGGCACCCAGCCGTTCGCGATCTGCGCGGCGCCCGTCGCCTCCACGGCCAGCACCACCACCAGCAGGAACCAGTACAGCCAGCCCACGCTGAACCCGGCCCACCGCCCCAGCGCCCGCTCCGCGTGCACCGAGAACGAGCCGGACGCGGGCATCGCCGCCGACATCTCGCCCAGCATCCGCATCACGCACATCGCGAGCGCGCCCGCGATCAGGTACGACACGACGATCCCGGGCCCGGCGACCGCGATCCCGGCCCCCGACCCGACGAACAGGCCGGCGCCGATGACACCGCCGAGGCCGAGCATGGTCAGGTGGCGCTGCTTGAGCCCGCCCGAGAGGGGAGCGTCGGAGGTGACGTCGTCGTGCATGAGGTGATCGGCCGGCTCTCGGGCTCACAAGGGGATTGGCGGGAACCTACAGTCTCCCCGCCGGGCGCCCCTCACCGCAAAATGGCCCCTGACTGCCCGTGTCGTCAGTGACGAGCATCACCCCGGCCGAGGTGTACGGGTGTTTCTTTGTACGGAGTCCACCAACACCCGGCCCGAGCCTTTGTCGACCGGCGACCGTGATCGGCTCAACTCCCCTGGGATAGCGTCACGTAGTCCCACCTTGCCCGCCCGCCCCCAAGGCGCCTCTCAGAACGCGGAGTCCCCATGAGCACCGCCACCGCCACCGCAGCAGTCGCCCGCCCGGGCAAGGTCCTGGCCGACCTCATCCCCGCCTCCCGCACCAAGGACATCGCGCTGGTCGTCGGCGGCGCCGCCCTCACCGGTATCGCCGCGCAGATAGCGATCCCCGTGCCGGGCTCGCCGGTGCCGGTCACCGGGCAGACCTTCGCCGCGCTCCTCGTCGGCACCGCGCTCGGCGCCCGCCGCGGCTTCCTCTCGATCGCCCTGTACGCGCTCGCGGGCATGGCCGGTATGCCGTGGTTCGCCGAGGGCGGCTCCGGATACTCCATGCCGTCGTTCGGCTACGTGCTCGGCATGCTGCTCGCCGCGACCGTCGTGGGCTCCCTCGCCCGCCGCGGCGGCGACCGCTCGGCGCTGCGCACCGCGGGCACGATGCTGCTCGGCGAGGCGATCATCTACGCGATCGGCGTCCCGTACCTGGCGCTCTCCACCGGCATGAGCCTGACGGCCGCGATCGCCGCCGGCCTCACCCCGTTCCTGATCGGCGACGCCCTGAAGGCGGCCCTGGCGATGGGCGCGCTGCCCACCGCATGGAAGTTCGCCAACAAGTAAGCAGTCACCGCACGTTGTAGTTCCTCCGGAAGAGGTTCGCCGGGTCGTACGCGGCCTTCAGATCGGCGAGCCTCTTTCGCGTACCGGCGTCGTACAGCCCTTCCGTACGGTCCCCGCCGCCGAAGGCGAAGTTGAGGGAGCGCCCGACGGTGTCCGGCTCGACGGCGCCGAACGCCCGCGCCTGATGGGCCCGCGCGGCGTCCTTGCCGGACCCGTCGAGCGGCGACAGGATCCGCACCAGCCAGCCCGCGTCCCGGTAGGGCACCGCGTTCGGCGCGGGTCGCGACAGGGCGCCGCCCAGGTGGTTGAGCTGGACCACGTGCATCGCGTCGGCCGCGGGCCCGCACAGGGCGAACAGTTCGGCGACGGCGGCGACGTCCAGATCGGCGCCCCGTTCACCACCCCCTTCACCGACTCGCCCGCCGAGGAACACGCTGTCCCCGTAGTACGCGTGCGGGAAGTCCGGGTCGTTGTGGATCGTGTGGCTCTCGCCGTAGGGCATCTCGCGCAGGGTGTCCGTGACGGCGGGCCCGAGCGCCGCCCGCAGCGGCGCCACCAGCCGCTCGCCCTCCTCGGCGGTGCCGGTGAACGCGACCCGCACCGAGACCACGTACTGCCCGCGCAGATGCGGCGGCAGCATCGGCAGGTCCGGGTGGACGAGCGCGGCGAGCGAGGAGGTGAGGGTGGGCGGCACGGTCGCCGTCCACTCCGCGTACGCGCGCAGGATGTCCGCCGGGTCGGTGGCGCGCCCGTCGTGGGCGAGGAAGCCCCCGAACAGCCGGGTCACCGGCACCAGGCCGACCTCCAGCGCGGTCACCACACCGAGGTTGGCGCCGCCGCCGAGCAGGCCCCAGAAGAGTTCCGGGTCGCTGTCGGCGGTGACGTGCCGGGCCGCGCCGTCGGCGGTCACCACGTCGACGGCCCGTACATGATCGGCGGTGTAGCCGAACTCCCTTGCCAGGATGCCGAGTCCGCCGCCCAGGATGTAGCCGACGGCGCCCACGCCCGGCGCCGACCCGTTGAGCGGGGCGAGGCCGTGCTCCGCGGCCGCCCGCGCGACATCGCCCCAGCGGGCGCCCGCGCCGACCCGGACGGTGCCGGCCGCCGCGTCCACGGTGACCTCGCCCATCCGGCGCGTACTGATGAGGACCCCGCCCTCGGCGTCGCCCGGCAGGCCGTGGCCGGTGGACTGGACGCCGACCGGGAGCCGCCCGGCCGCCGCGTGCCGCACGGCGGCCACCACGTCGTCCGCGCCGGCCGCCGCGAAGATCACGTCGGGCCGGTGGACGAACCCGGTCTGGAATCCGGCGAGTTCGTCGTCGTAGCCGGTGTCGCCCGGCCGGAACACGAGAGCGGAGCCGGTGCCGGGCGCGGCCCCGCTCTCGGAGGACCGGCCGCCGGAGGAGCTGTCGTCATGCGTCGTCATGGCACGTACTGTGCCCGCATAACCTGACAGGCGCCGTCAGCTTTTCCGGCGCTCCTTCAGCGTGCCGAGACCGGCTTCCGTGTCGCCCACCACAGGCCGGCCCCACCGGCGGCGAGCAGCGCGGCACCCGTCGCGCCGAGCGGCAGCACGTCCTCCCTGGGGCCGGTCGACGGCAGGGTCTCCTGGCCGCTGCCGCCCTTGTCACCGCTCTTGTCGCCGCCCTGGTCCCCGGCCGGAGCGGCGGGCTTGTTCTCGGTGCCGAGCAGCAGCGGTGTCACGGGCGCGTTGGGCGAGGGACTCGTCGTGCCGAACGGTACGGGCCCCTGCTGCCAGAAAGTCTTCTTGCCGTCCGCGCTCGTCACCGGCAGACAGACCTTTCCGGTCTTCGCGAGATCGAACGTCGCGGAAACCTGATAGTTCTTGGACTTTCCGGGTGCGAGATTGTCGATCGCGCAGCTGAATCCGCTGTTCGAACCCTTCGGCAGCTTCGCCTCGGTGATCGCCGAACAGCCCGGCACATCCTTGATCACCATTCCGTCGAAACCGACGACGAGCAGGTTGGCCTTGCCGCTGTCCTTGGTGCCCTTGTTGCTGAGACCGGCGACGAGATTCTTCGTCTCCTTGGTCGAATTGTCGACCGAGATCTTCTCGGAAAGACCCGTGGTCAGTTTCACGCCCGCGGGTGCCGTGTCCACGGCCTTGCCGCCCTCGCTGCTCACCGGACCGGGCCCGTCGTCCGCGACAGCGGCGAAAGGCAGGATCAGTACCGTCGAGATCGTCGCGGTAAGCAGTGAACCGGCAATTTTGACGTGACGCCTTGAACTCATGTTCGTCCCCCTAGGTCTTTCCTGAGCTTCCCCAACTGCGTCCGAATTCGCAGTACTTGAAGAGGTACCACAAGATTTCTCCGCACTATGCTGGGACGGCGCGAAGTGTCACTTATGTGTTTCGGGGGTGCAGTCGATTGCCAGGAAATGCGAGTGGAGGCGTCAGGGGACTGGTGGTGGCAGCGCGCTACCGCCTGGACGAACACATAGGCCAGGGCGGCATGGGGCGCGTGTGGCGCGCGGTGGACGAGATGCTGGACCGGCCCGTCGCCGTCAAGGAGATGCGCATCGACGGGCTCGACCCCGAGGACGCCCGCACCCGCCGCGAGCGCACCCTGCGCGAGGCCCGCGCGACGGCCCGCATCGACCATCCCAACGTGGTGCGCGTGTACGACGTGGTGGACGAGGGCGAACGCCTGTGGATCGTCATGGAACTGGTCGACGGCCGCTCCCTGGAGCAGGTCCTCGCCGAGGACGGCCCGCTGAGCGTGGACGCGGTCGCGGAGATCGGCCGGGGGCTCGCCGAGGCGCTGCGCCCGGTGCACGGCGGCGGCGTCCTGCACCGTGACATCAAGCCGGGCAACGTCATGCTCGAACGGGCCGGGCGGCGCCGCGTCATGCTCACCGACTTCGGTATCGCGGCGATCCAGGACACCACGGCGCTCACCATGGTCGGCATGCTCGTCGGCTCGCCCGACTACATGGCGCCCGAGCGGATCTCGGGCCGCCCGCAGGGCCCGCCCTCCGACCTGTGGTCCCTGGGGACGACCCTGTGCGCGGCGCTCGGCGGCAGCTCCCCGTTCAGCCGCGACACCACCCTCGCGACCCTGCACGCCGTTCTGTACGAGGAGCCGCGGCTGCCGCCCGAGGCGGGCAGGCTGGGCCCGCTCCTCACCGGCCTCCTGGCGAAGGAGCCGGAGGACCGCCCCGACCTGGACGCGATCCTGGAAGCCCTCGACCCGCCGGCACCGGATCCGGTCCCGGTCGCGCCCCCGGAGCCGTACCGCAGGACTCCTACGCTCGACATCGGCCTGCGCCGTCCGGTCGAGCCGCCGCCGCAGCAGCCTCCGCCCCGGTCCGGGATACCGGACAGGGCCCCGGCACACAAGGCCCCGACAGAGCCGGCGACGCCGCTCGGGAAGGAAGACCTGCGCCCGCCCGTTCCGCCGCCCGGCCCGCGGCCGAAGCGCCGCCGCGTCACGCTGCTCGCCGCCGGGGGAGTGCTGGCAGCGGGCATCGCCGCGGCCCTCGTCCTCACCCTCCCGGGCGACGGCCCGTCCGGCGGCGACCAACAGGCGGCGGGGGCCTCGACGGCCACGACCCGCCCGCCCACGGTCGAGGGCACCTCACGTCCGCCGACGGCCTCCCCGTCGCTGCCGCCCGGTGCGCGCCGCGAGGCGGGGTACGCCTGGGTGCCGCCGAAGGGCTGGGAGCGGGTGGTGAAGACGGCGTCCGAGGTGCACTACACGTCCCCGGACGGCACACAGGAACTGGTGGCCCAGTCGGCGCTGGCGAAGGACGACCTCCTGGCGACCTGGCAGAAGGCGGAACGCGACGCCCACCAGGGCCAGGACTACGAGAAGATCCGCCTGAACCGCACGACCTTCCGGGGCCGTCCCGCGGTGGTCTGGGAGTACCTCTTCACCCTCAAGGGAGAGCGCTGGCACGCGGAACTGCTCGGCTTCGAGCAGGGCTCGCAGTCCTACCAGATAGGCACCTGGTACCAGCCGCAGGTGGAGGCGCGGGCGCGTAAGACGTACGAGCAGGTGAAGAGCACGTTCACGGTACTGACCGGCAGCCCCTCCGGCCGTTGAGGAGCGGGGCCCGGGGCAGAGCCCCGGACCTCGGCCACCACAGGCGTGGACGGTCAGCGAGTTGACCGCTGCACCCGTTCCCGTACGAACGAGATCCCGACCACGACCACAGCCACCAGCAGGGAAAGCAGCACCTGCTCCCGTCCGGCGTCATCCGTCAGCATGTAGACGAGCACGAACGAGATCATCGCGATCGTCGCCCACGTCAGGTAAGGGAAGAGCCACATCTTCACGACGAGCTTCTCCGGCTGCTCGCGCAGGATGATGCCGCGCATCTTCAACTGCGTGAAGCAGATGACGAGCCACACGAACAGGGCGACCGCACCGGAGGAGTTGAGCAGGAAGTTGAAGACCGTGTCCGGCCACTGGTAGTTGAACCACACGGCGAGGAACCCGAAGACGACGGAGCCGAGGATCGCGGTCCGCGGCACACCCCGCGAGGTGGTCTTCGCGAACGCCTTCGGCGCGTCCCCGCGCTGCCCGAGCGAGAAGGCCATCCGGGAGGCGGTGTAGAGCCCGGAGTTCAGACACGACAGGACGGCCGTCAGCACGATGACGTCCATGACCTGCCCGGCGTGCGGGATGCCTATCGAGTTGAGGGCGGCGACGTACGAGCCGTCCTTCAGGATCGAGGCGTCGTCCCACGGCAGCAGCGTCAGGACGACGAAGATCGAGCCGAGGTAGAAGATGCCGATGCGCCAGATCACCGAGTTGGTGGCGCGGGTGACGGCCTTCTGCGGGTCCTCGGACTCACCGGCGGCGAGCGTGACGATCTCGCTGCCCATGAAGGAGAAGACGACCATCAGCACACCGGTCAGGATCGCGCCGGGCCCCTTGGGGAAGAAGCCGCCGGAATCCGTCAGATGCGCGAACCCGCTGCCCGGGTTGTCCGAGCCCGGCAGCACGCCGAAGACGGCGAGCAGGCCGATGATCACGAACGCGCCGATGGCGACGACCTTGATCCCCGCGAACCAGAACTCGAACTCGCCGTAACTGCCGACTGCCGCCAGGTTCACGACGGTGAGCACGATCATCACGATCAGTGCCCAGCCCCACTGCGGAACGCCCGGCACCCAGCCGTTCAGGATCTTGGCCCCCGCGGTCGCCTCCACGGCGAGCACCACGACCCAGAAGAACCAGTACAGCCAGCCGATGGAGAAACCGGCCCAGCGCCCGAGCGCCTGATCGGCGTAGGCGGAGAAGGATCCGGAGGTCGGCCGGGCCGCCGCCATCTCGCCCAGCATCCGCATCACGAGGACGACCATCGCGCCGACGAGGGCGTACGAGATCAGGATGGCCGGGCCCGCCGCGGCGATACCGGAGCCGGAGCCGACGAAGAGGCCGGCGCCGATCACACCGCCGATGGCGATCATGGACAGATGCCGGTTCTTCAGCCCGGCTTTCAGGCCGTCGCCACCGTCTGCTCCGCCGCCCGGCCCTTCGGGGCCGCCGGGCGGAGTCTCTTCCGTCGCAAGGGATGACTGCGAAGTCATGAACGGATCCTTAGGTTCTCGGGGTACGAGCCCTGGCATTCAAAGCGCAGAAAGGTGCGGGGCGGAAGACCTGACTCCGGATTGTTGTCTTCGTTACGTGCGTCCCACTTCCGGATGACCATGGTTCCGCCCCCGGTCGCGGCTACCCGGCCCGAGGCGTGCCACACTCGGACCCATGCGCGTGTACCTCGGCTCGGATCATGCCGGCTACGAACTCAAGAACCACCTGGTCGAATGGCTCACGGCCCATGGCCACGAGCCCGTCGACTGCGGACCCCACATCTACGACGCCCTGGACGACTACCCCCCGTTCTGCCTCCGCGCCGCGGAGAAGACGGCGGCGGACCCGGACTCCCTGGGCATCGTGATCGGCGGCTCCGGCAACGGTGAGCAGATCGCCGCGAACAAGGTCAAGGGCGTCCGTGCGGCCCTCGCCTGGAGCGAGCAGACCGCGGCGCTCGGCCGCGAGCACAACAACGCGAACGTGATCTCCATCGGCGGCCGCATGCACAGCGAGGAGGACGCGACGAAGTTCGTCGAGATCTTCCTGAGCACCCCGTACTCGAACGAGGAGCGCCACCAGCGCCGCATCGACATGCTGGCGCACTACGAGGAGACGGGCGAGCTCCCGGCGATCCCGGACCACCACCCCGAATGAGCCCCTCACACGATTGAGGAGCGGGGTCCGGGGCAGAGCCCCGTGCCCCGCGCCGCAAGCGCCTCATTCGTGCCCGCCCCGAGAGGAAGAGCCGTGCCCGAGGGCCACACGATCCACCGCCTGGCCCAGGACCACGCCGAGCGTTTCGCGGGACGGAAAACCCAGGTCAGCAGCCCGCAGGGCAAGTTCTCCGACGCGGCCGAACTACTGACCGGCCAAGAACTCATCGGCACGGAAGCGCACGGCAAACACCTCTTCCTCCAGCTCGGAGCCTCCTGGATCCACATCCACCTGGGACTCTTCGGCAAGTACACCCTCGGCGAGACCCCGGCCCCGCCCCCGACCGACACGGTCCGCCTGCGCCTGCGCAACGACACGTACTACTCGGACCTGCGCGGCCCCACGACCTGCGCCCTGATCACGGACCCCGAGAAGCAGGCGATACACGACCGCCTCGGCCCGGACCCGCTGCGCCCCGACGCCGACCCGGCCAGGGCGTACGCGCGCATCAGCCGCAGCCGTACGACGATCGCCGCGCTCCTCATGGACCAGAAGGTCATCGCCGGCGTCGGCAACGTCTACCGGGCCGAGGTCCTCTTCCGTCACGGCATCGACCCGTACACCCCGGGCAAGAACCTCACCCAGGCCCAACTCGCCGCGATCTGGGACGACTTGGTGGCGCTGATGCGCGAGGGCGTCCGCCACAACCGCATCGACACGGTCCGCCCCGAGCACACCCCCGAGGCGATGAGCCGCCCGCCGCGCGTGGACGACCACGGCGGCGAGGTCTACGTCTACCGCCGCGCGCTCCAGCCCTGCCACCTGTGCGGCACCGGGATCCGCACGGCGGAGCTGGCCGCCCGCAACCTCTTCTGGTGCCCGGCCTGCCAGCCCCCGGGCGCCTACTAGAACCCGTGCTGCAGCCACGGCGCGACCGGCGACCCGAACGCCACCGCCGCCTCCGCGAGCGCCCCCTGCCGCAGTTCGCGCACCCGCCCCGCCCCGGCCAGCTCGGCCAGTGACGTGTCGCCGAGATAGGCCGCGCCCAACTCCCGTACGGACAGGGCGAGATCGGCGGGCTCCGTGGTCCGTTCGCACGACGCGCCCTTCGCGTCGCCGGAGAGCCGCCAACGACCCTGATTCCAGGGGCAGAAGACGTCCTCGACCTCGAACACGACGTCCACGGGCGTGAGATACGTACGCGCTTCGAGGGCGGCCCCCACCTCCACCAGACGTACGTGCATCGAGTCCCGCACGCGCACCCCGCAGCGACGGATGTCGGAGACCATCGACAGCACCGGATCGTCCACGGGGCGGTTGCGCACCTCCACCGTCGACGTCAGGTCGATGTCGCAGAGGAACCGCCACAGCGCCCCGTACGCCGCCGGGTCGAGCGCGGTGACCTCCTGCGCCTGGATGCGGCCGTGCGGCACCGCCCACTCCGACTCAGGCTTGTTGTGGAACCGGGCGAAGCCGACCGTCTCCCCACCCCGCTCGGCGACGACGCACTGCAGCGGCGACGCCCCGCCGCGCCCCTCCGGCGGGTCGAGCAGCGGCAGCCGCTCCCAGCCGGGCCCGCGCGCGAGCATGCCGGGCCGCGTGCCGATCAGGCGCAGGTACACGGCCTCGCACCGCTCGGCCGCCTCCGCCGGGTCCACGAACCGCAGCCGCACGTCGTCCGCCCCGGCCGGGACGTCGATCCGTACCCGCGAGGAGTCGATGCTCAGGTACGCCTGCCGGCTCCCGATGCCGTAGCCGAACCGCCCGTAGATCGCCGGCTCGGACGCGGTCAGCACCGCGAGCGGCTCGCCCCAGGCCCGTACGTCGTCGAGCTGGCGGCGCATCATCGACGTGAGGATGCCGCGCCTGCGATGCGTCGCCGCGACGCTCACCATGGTCACGCCCGCGGCGTCCACGAACGCGCCGCCGGGCACCGAGACCCGGAACGAGAAGGCACCCGCGGTGCCCACGCACTCCTCGCCCTCCCACACCCCGACCGAGCGGTCGACCTCCGTCAGGTCCTTCCACAACCGCTGCTCCTGCGGCGACTCGGGCACCCCGCCGAAGGCCACCTCGAGCCTGGCGTACCAGCGCTCCCATTCGTCCTGGCACAGCACGCGCACGTCGCTCGTCATATGCCATCCCTACCAGGGCAACCGGGACAGGAGCGAGCGAATTTACCGGCCGGCGAAGCGACGCGCGGGGGGCCCGAAAAGGGGGACAAGTGGGACCACCCGTGCACAGGCCCAGGCCCGATGGATAAGGTCCACGAGCAATGGCGGTACGACGAGAGCGGCGCGCGCGAGAGCAGCGCTCGGCAGCAGAGACGTTTCCGGCTCGGATGAGAATGCGTGTGCACCGGGTCCGCACAGCCGTGCGCAAATCCGGGGTGGACTACTTCCGCGGCGACGGCTCGGACTGGATCGCGCTCGTCGGACTGCTGCTCACGGTCCCGCTGATCACCTGTTTCACGATCCTGAACCCGGTCTGGTGCACGCCCACCGTCCTCGTCCTGCCGATCGTCGCGGGCGGCCTGGTGCTGCGCCCGGCCAGCCTGCTCGGCCTGTACGCGGCCGCCGCCGCGGCGCTGATCGTGGAGTCCGTACAGCTCGGCCCCTACTCGCAGCGCGCGGCCGGCGTCACCCCCGGCACCGTCCTCACGGTCGCGGCCTGCGGCTTCTTCGGCCTGCTCATAGCGCAGTTCCGCAGCCGCGTCGGGGTGCCCTGGCGGCGCGGCGGCACGATGCTCTTCGACCTGCGCGAGCGGATCCGTACGCAGAGCAGGCTGCCGAAGCTGCCGTCGGGCTGGCACCGCGAGATGGCGCTGCGCCCGGCCGGCGGCCAGTCGTTCTCCGGCGACTTCGTGGTCGCGGCCCGCACGAACCACGGCCGCACGCTCGAAGTCGTCCTCACCGACGTGTCGGGCAAGGGCATGGACGCGGCCTCGCGCGCCCTGCTCCTGGCAGGAGCGTTCAGCGGCCTCCTCGGCTCGCTCCCGCCGCACGCCTTCCTGCCCGCCGCCAACGGTTACCTCCTGCGCCAGGACTGGGACGAGGGCTTCGCGACCTCCATCCACCTCGTCCTCGACCTGGAGTCCGGCGACTACGAGCTCTACTCGGCCGGCCACCCGCCGGGCCTCCAGCTCAGCGCCGGCACCGGCCGCTGGGAGGAGAAGGCCGCCGAGGGCCCGCTCCTCGGCGTCTACGACGGCGCCGACTTCGACGCCACGAAGGGCACGCTGCGCCCCGGCGATGTCCTGATGCTCTTCACCGACGGCCTGGTGGAGACCTCCGAACGGGACATCTCCGAAGGGATCGACCGGCTGACGGGGGAGGCCGACCGCTATGTACAGGGCGGCTTCCACGGGGCGGCGTGGCACCTCATCGAAGCGGTGGCCAAAGACGTCAACGACGACAGGGCACTGCTCCTGCTCTGCCGCGACGCGTAACCCGCCCGCCCGCCGCAGGGGATCCCACCAGCGCCGGGCGCGACTCTCGTCGTGGCTGGGCGCGCACCCGGCATCGAGATCCCACCCCCACGGCGGGAAGCCGTCACACCCCGGCCCCCACCCGCTCAGGCTCGGGTTCCCGCGCGGCAGCGCCCGGCAAGATGCGGGCCAACCAGGCGGAGCGCCCCGCCGCCAGCGGCCCGAGCACCGCCAACACCAGCACATACCCCGCGATAAAGGGCGACAGGCGTTGGTCCAGGCCCGCGCCGGCGGCCATCGTGGCCAGGATCAACGCGAACTCACCCCGCGCAAGCAGCGTCGTGGAGATGTTCGCGGCGGGCCCGGGCCCGAACCCGTACACCCGGGCCGCACCGAGCCCCGCCAGCACATTCATCACCAGCGTCACCGCGACGGCGGCGAGCACGGGCCAGACCACACTCGGCAGGTCCCCGGGGTCGATCGACAGCCCGAACGCGAAGAAGAAGATGGCGCCGAAGGCATCCCGCAACGGATGGACGAGCTTGCGGATCCGCTCGCCGGACGTGGTCGAGCCGAGCATCAGACCGACCATGAACGCGCCGATGGCGTCGGCGACCCCGAACCACTCCGAGACCCCGGCCACGAACACCGCGGCGCCGAGGAACGAGATCACCAGAAGCTCGTCGTCCTTGGTGTTGAACAGCTTGCCGACGACCTTCGTGCCGTACCGCGCCGCGAGCGCGAGCAGCAGCAGGAAGCCGAACGCCTTGCCGCCGTCCATGACCGCGGCCGCCAGTGAGTCGGCACCGGAGAGGATCGGCTGCAGCGCCGCCAGATAGAGCGCGAGGAAGATGTCCTCGACCACGATGATGCCGAGGATCGGCCTGGTCTCGGGGTTGCCGAGCCGCCCGGTGTCCACGAGCACCTTGGTGACGATGGCCGACGAGGAGATCCCGAGCACCCCGGCGAGGACCAGAGCTTCGGAGGTGCCCCAGCCGAGGGCGAATCCGAAACCGAGGCCGGCGCCGACGTTCAGGACGAGGTAGGTCGCTCCGGCGACGGCCATCTTGCGGCCGCCGGCCTTGAGGTCGTCCAGATGGAATTCGAGGCCGAGGTAGAAGAGCAGCAGCACCAGGCCGAGCGCGGAGAGCATCTCCAGGTCGTGCGGGTCGGCGACGAGCACGATGCCGGGTGTGTGCGGGCCGAGGAGGATCCCGGCCAGGATGAACAGGGGGATGGTGGGGAGTCCGATGCGCCCGCCGAGGCGGGCGAGGACGGCGGCGGCGAGAAAGGCGCCACCCATGGCGATCAAGGTGTCTGCGTGTCCGATGGGCCCGTTCCTCCTTGGTATGGGGTGGTACGCGGAACCACTTTTGGCAAAGGGAGCGTCAAGAAAGCGTCAATAGTTAGCTTACCAAAGGAGTGCTGGAGGCTTCGGGGAAGCGTCGGCCGTGGGTTCTCCCCACCCTTGATCCGCCAGCCGCCCTCACGGTCGCCGGGCCCTCGGAATCCGTACGTCCGATGCGTCGAGCACGTCGATCACAACGACCCGCGACGTACGAAGGGCGGACCCATGGGCGTGCGCAAGAAGCGGCGGCATGAGCCGAGCGAGGGCCTCGTCGCCGCGCCCGCCGGGAACCGGGCCGTCGAACTCCGCGGCGTGCGCCGCAGTTACGGCCGCGGAAGCTCCGCCGTCCACGCCCTGCGCGGCATCGAACTCGCCCTGCCCAGGGGCACGTTCACCGCCGTGATGGGCCCTTCCGGCTCCGAGGCCCTCGGCACGTCGGGACACCCCGGCCGGATCGACGCCATCGCCGTGCTCCCGAAGGACGGCTCCACCGCCGACACCCTCAAGTCCCAAGTGGCACACGCCCTTTCGGGTACGCCCACGGTCCGGGTGCACACGGGGGACGACCGCGTCGAGGGCCCGTACGTCCCGCCGGGGCGGCCCTGGTCCTCGGCCTCGCGGCGACGGCCCTCCCCGCACGTCGCGCGATGAGGGGAGCACCGTAGAAGACCTGCGTCTAGGGTCGCCCCATGATGACGCTGCGGGAGATCGAGGCCCTGGCCCGCCGGGCCCACGCCGGCCAGCAGGACAAGGCCGGGCGGCCCTACGCCGAGCACCTCGGCGCCGTGGCCGGAGGTGTCGAGTCGCGAGGCGGTACCGAGGAGCAGGTGGCGGCGGCGTGGCTGCACGACGCCGTGGAGGACGACGCCCTCACCGAGGAATGGCTGGCGGAGGCCGCGCTGACGGAGGAGACCAAGGCGATAGTCCGGGCCCTGACGAAGCAGCCGGGCGAGCCCCCGCAGGCGTACGCGTCCCGCATCCTGTCGACGCCCGGCGCCCTGCTGGTCAAGGAAGCGGACCTGGCCCACAACGCGGACCCGGCCCGCCTGGCGGTCCTCGACGAATTGACGCGGGCCCGCCTGACCCGGAAGTACGCGACGATGCGCGCACTTCTGGGTCTGGGCTCCTAGCCCTGGTTGCGCGCCCGGGCCAGCTGGGCGGCGTCCTTCTTGAAGGCCCACTCCATCTTCGGCTCCATGGCGAAGCGGAAGACGCGCCGCACGGGCGGCGTGCACAGCACGGTCACGACCGCGGCGGCGATGACCGTGACGGCGACCTGGCCGTACGGCTCGTGCACCCAGTCCGCGTCGAACCAGCCCCAGAACCGGGACCCCTTCGCGAGGAACCCGTGCAGCAGGTACCCGTACAGGGTTCCGGCGCCGAGCACCGTGAACCACATCTTGCGCCGCGGCACCCACGCGAAGAAGCACGCGGTGAGCACGAGCGAGCAGCCGAGCAGGGCGAGCGTCATGACGACACCGGCCCACCACGGGGCGCCCAGCTCCTGCGCGCTGTCGCGGTGGTAGAACCACGCGGAGGTCATCCGCGGAGCGGCCCAGTACGCCAGCACGAGCGCGCACGCCGCGATCGGCACGGACAGGATCCGCACCTCGCGCCGCCGCACCAGCTGGAAGTGCTCCGGTTTCATGAACAGGCCGAGCACGAAGAAGGGGAGGAACTGCAGCACGCGCTGCAGGTCGAGGTCGTCACCGATGTCGGGCGAGACCGACGCGAGCACGGCGATGGCCAGGGCGACCGGGACCGGCCAGCGGATGACCTTCCACAGGGGAGTGGTGAGCCGCCACACGAACAGCGCGACCAGGAACCAGGTCAGGAACCACGGGTCGAGCAGGCTGAACGGATAGTCGGGGTCGTCCCCGGCGGTCCGCTTGAAGAGCGTGTACGCGACCTCGAAGAGGACGTACGGCACGGCGACGCCGGTGATCAGGCGCCTGAGCCGGTCCGGCCGCATGTCGAAGCTGCGCGAGAAGTAGCCGGAAATGATGATGAACGCCGGCATGTGGAACGTGTAGACGATCATGTACAGCGCTTCGGCGGTACGGCTGCCGTCCGTCAGGGGTTCCCAGGAATGACCCATCGCGACGAACACGATGGCCAGGTACTTGGCGTTGTCGAAGAACGCGTCCCGCTGCTTGGGTCTGGCGGCGCCGGCCGGAGCGGGGGCCGGTGCGGATGCGGGGGGAGCGGAAGCGGGGGACGGGGCGGAAGTGGTTCCGGGGGACGTGACCGCGGCTGCGGGCAGCGGGGCGCTGTGTGAGCCGTGGGGGTACAGCGAGTTGGTCACAGGCCCTCCCACCAGGAGCTCGGGGAGACGATCCGGGACCGCACTGCGCCGGCGGGGGTCATGGCAGTGTGGAACATCTGAGGCACCCTAGTGGGGCCTGTGCGATTTCGTAAAACCCTCAACTCGAATCCTCCTTATCGGCCCCGGATACCCCGGATTCGAAGAAGTCATCATCACGTCGTATGACATCGAGCCATTGCCGATCTGTCCGTTATCGCGCGGCTAATCCCTCTTAAAGGGCGCATAACACCCTCGGGTCGGCTCGCATCGGCTGTCCGGTTGGTCCGTAATTGTCACACCGCATTGGATGCGACTGCGAGGGCCGCTATTCAGCCGCCGATTCCTACGGATTTCCTGTGCGCGCGACAGGGGGAAAATGCGGGAAAAGCGGGAGTGGTATGCGAAGGGCACGTGTGGGCCGCATGTGCGGCGATGGAAACGATCAAGCCGAATTACGCGCCCCCGCGCACCGCGCGACGACCCCGCCGACGTGCACGGCTCATGCGCCCCAAGGGTGCGCGGCCCCCGCGCTCCCACGCGCGCGTGGCCGACGATGCGTCACCGGCCGCATACCGAGGCCTCGTTGGTGGCACGATGGTTCTGGCGGGGGGTGTGCGGGGCTGTGCCCCCCGGGCCGGGAGAGCGGACCGACCTAGGGTGTGATCAGTGTGGCCATTTCGCTGTCAGTGGTGCTGTTGTTGGCGATCGTCCTCGTGGTGCTGATGCGCGGCGGCTCGATCAAGGCGGGGCCCGCCATAGTGGCGGTGCTCTTCGGCTTCTTCCTGGCCTCGACCGGAATGGCGCCCGCGATCAACAACTTCCTCAACTCCGTCGCGAGCAGTATCAGCGCTATCAATTTCTGAGCACCGGCGAGCAGGTCGCAGGCCGGGGGGCGCGAAAAAGCCCCCGGCCCGGTCCGCCGTGGGCGGAACCGGGCCGGAGGCCTTGATCGAGAGCGGGTGACGGGAATCGAACCCGCGTAGCTAGTTTGGAAGACTAGGGCTCTACCATTGAGCTACACCCGCACAGCTTGCGCCCCAGGTCACCGACCGCGGCACGGAAAGCATCGTAGCGGGTCCGGGGCCCCGCTCGCACACCCATTGCCGCGCACCGCGACATGCCTCACACCACGCTCACGCGGTGCCCCGCGGTGCGCTGCGCAATGCGGCAGCCGCGCCGTCCGCGGGCATGTACCCTACGTGTCGCACCGACGGGGTGTGGCGCAGCTTGGTAGCGCGTCCGCTTTGGGAGCGGAAGGCCGTGGGTTCAAATCCCGCCACCCCGACCAGCGTTGCCGCGGCGACACGACGACCGCGGACCCTCCACGGGCGTCTCAGCCGGACCGAACCACAAGATCGCGTTGTGGGTGTGCTCCGGCGTGCCGTTACTATGCAAGCTGCATGCCCGTGTGTCTCTAAGCCGGGCACGATCCCTAAAGTCAGCCCCCAAGGAGACCGAACCGTGAAGAGCGCCGTCGAGACCCTGAACCCGACCCGGGTTCGGCTCAGCATTGAGGTGCCCTTCGAGGAGCTCAAGGACAGCCTCGACGCGGCGTACAAGAAGATCAACCAGCAGGTCACGGTGAAGGGCTTCCGCAAGGGCAAGATCCCCGCCCGCATCATCGACCAGCGGTTCGGCCGCGGTGCTGTTCTGGAGGAAGCGGTCAACGACGCGCTTCCGAAGTTCTACACCGACGCGGTCAACGAGGCGGAGCTCAACGTCCTGGGCCAGCCCGAGGTCGACATCACGGAGCTGAAGGACGGCGAAACGCTGAACTTCACCGCCGAGGTCGACATCCGCCCGGCCATCGAGATCCCGGACTACTCCGGTATCGAGGTCGAGGTCGACGCCGTCGAGGTCACCGAAGAGGACGTCGACAAGTCCGTGGAGCAGCTCCAGGAGCGCTTCGCCTCGACCTCCCCGGTCGAGCGTGCCGCTGAGGACGGCGACGTCGTGACGATCGACCTCGAGGCCAAGGTCGAGGGCGAGGTCCTCGAGGACGGCGTCGCTTCCGGCGTCTCCTACACCATCGGTTCCGGCGAGCTCCTCGAAGGCATCGACGAGGCCGTCAAGGGCCTGGAGGCCGGTGGCGAGGCCACCTTCACCTCCGAGCTCAAGGGCGGCTCCGCCGAGGGCAAGGAGGCCGAGGTCACCGTCAAGGTCACCCAGGTCGCCGCCCGTGAACTCCCGGCCCTGGACGACGAGTTCGCCCAGCTCGCCTCCGAGTTCGACACCCTCGACGAGCTCAGGGCCGACAGCCGCAAGCGCCTCGAGAACATGAAGCAGTACGACCAGGCCACGCAGGCTCAGGAGCGCGTCCTGGAGAAGCTGCTCGAGCTGGTCGAGGTCCCCGTTCCCGAGAAGCTGCTCGAGGACGAGGTCCAGACCCGCAAGCACAACCTCGAGCACCACCAGCTCGGCCAGATGGGCCTCGACATCGAGAAGTACCTCGAGATCCAGGGCAAGACGGTCGAGGAGTTCGACGCCGAGACCCGCGAGCAGGCGGTCAAGGGCATCAAGACGCAGTTCGTCCTCGACGAGCTCGTCAACAAGGAGAAGCTGAACGTGAACCAGGAGGAGCTCACCGAGCACCTCATGCGTCGCGCCGCTTCCTCCAACATGTCGCCCGACCAGTTCGCCCAGGCCGTCGTCGAAGGCGGCCAGGTCCCGATGCTGGTCGGCGAGGTCGCCCGCGGCAAGGCTCTTGCCGTGGTCGTCGAGTCCGCCACCGTCAAGGACACCAACGGCGAGGTCGTCGACCTCGAGGACGACGAGGACGAGACGGAGGCCACCGAGGCCGCCGCCGAGTCCACCGACTCCGCCGAGGAGAAGACGGAGGCCTGAGCCTCCCTCAGTCGCACGGCAGGCCCCCGGGACTTCGGTCCCGGGGGCCTGCCGCGCCCTGAAGGGGCGCAGCGACCTGCGCTCACAGCGAACAGTTCCTTCTGCGGGATTCCCCGGAGGGGGCTGCGCGTTAGGGTCCATGAATACGAGGGCAGGGGAGTCTCCGAGCGAGGGCCCCGGCCTCAGTAAGAGACGCAAGACGGCACGAGGCCGTCAGAGACGAGCAGGTGGATACGTGACGAATCTGATGCCTTCCGCCGCCGGCGAGCCGTCCATCGGCGGTGGCCTCGGCGACCATGTCTACAACCGGCTGCTCGGCGAGCGGATCATCTTCCTCGGCCAGCAGGTCGACGACGACATCGCCAACAAGATCACCGCGCAGATGCTGCTCCTTGCCGCGGACCCGGACAAGGACATCTACCTCTACATCAACAGCCCCGGTGGTTCGGTGACGGCCGGCATGGCGATCTACGACACCATGCAGTACATCCCGAACGATGTCATCACCATCGGTATGGGCATGGCGGCCTCGATGGGCCAGTTCCTGCTCACCGGCGGCACGGCGGGCAAGCGCTTCGCGCTCCCGAACACCGACATCCTGATGCACCAGGGCTCCGCGGGCATCGGCGGTACGGCCTCCGACGTCAAGATCCAGGCCGAGTACCTGCTGCGTACGAAGCACCGCATGGCGAGGATCACGGCCGAGCACTCCGGCCAGACCATCGAGACGATCATTCGTGACGGTGACCGCGACCGCTGGTACACGGCCGACGAGGCCAAGGAGTACGGCCTCATCGACGAGATCATCTCTGCCGCTACGGGTGTTCCGGGCGGCGGCGGCACGGGCGCCTGATCGGTTCGCACCGACTCAGCACCGGCCCCAAGCCCACTGCCTCCCTCACCAGGACGGAACACGGACCATCATGAACAACATCCCCGGCAGCGGCCTCTACACCGGCCCGCAGGTCGACAACCGCTACGTGATCCCGCGCTTCGTCGAGCGCACCTCGCAGGGCGTGCGTGAGTACGACCCGTACGCGAAGCTGTTCGAGGAGCGCGTGATCTTCCTCGGCGTGCAGATCGACGACGCCTCCGCCAACGACGTCATGGCGCAGCTGCTGTGCCTGGAGTCGATGGACCCGGACCGCGACATCTCCATCTACATCAACAGCCCCGGCGGCTCGTTCACGGCCCTCACGGCCATCTACGACACGATGCAGTTCGTGAAGCCGGACATCCAGACGGTCTGCATGGGCCAGGCCGCCTCGGCCGCCGCGGTCCTGCTCGCCGCCGGCACCCCGGGCAAGCGCATGGCGCTGCCGAACGCCCGTGTGCTGATCCACCAGCCCTCCGGCGGCACCGGCCGCGAGCAGCTCTCCGACCTGGAGATCGCGGCCAACGAGATCCTCCGGATGCGTACGCAGTTGGAGGAGATGCTGGCCAAGCACTCGACGACCCCGCTGGAGAAGATCAGCGAGGACATCGAGCGTGACAAGATCCTCACGGCCGAGGACGCGCTCGCGTACGGCCTGGTCGACCAGATCATCTCGACGCGCAAGATGAACAACGAGGCAATCGCCTGACGAGGCGTTGTATCGTCTGCCACTCCCCGGCACGGTTCACCGGGCTTCGTGAGCTCCTCGAGCCTTTCGAGGGGTCCTCGTCAAAGTGAACCGTGCCAAGGGGGGCCCGAACGGGGGGCCCGGCAAGGTACCGTCGGATACAGGCACCAGGAGCCGCTGAACGTGGCGTCTCCCAGGCGAAGGGGAAGCACCTCGTGGCACGCATCGGTGACGGCGGCGATCTGCTCAAGTGCTCGTTCTGCGGAAAGAGCCAGAAGCAGGTCAAGAAGCTCATCGCAGGCCCCGGTGTATACATCTGCGACGAGTGCATCGACCTCTGCAACGAGATCATCGAGGAAGAGCTCGCAGAGACAAGTGAAGTGCGCTGGGAGGAACTGCCCAAGCCGCGCGAGATCTACGAGTTCCTCGAGGGGTACGTCGTAGGCCAGGAGGCCGCCAAGAAGGCGCTCTCCGTGGCGGTGTACAACCACTACAAGCGCGTCCAGGCCGGTGAGAACGGCGGAGCGGCCAACCGCGACGACGCGATCGAACTCGCGAAGTCCAACATCCTGCTCCTCGGCCCGACCGGCTCGGGCAAGACGCTCCTCGCGCAGACGCTCGCCCGGATGCTGAACGTCCCGTTCGCCATCGCGGACGCGACGGCGCTCACGGAGGCGGGCTACGTCGGCGAGGACGTCGAGAACATCCTGCTGAAGCTCATCCAGGCCGCCGACTACGACGTCAAGAAGGCCGAGACGGGCATCATCTACATCGACGAGATCGACAAGGTGGCCCGCAAGTCGGAGAACCCGTCGATCACGCGCGACGTGAGCGGCGAGGGTGTCCAGCAGGCACTCCTCAAGATCCTCGAAGGCACGACGGCCTCCGTCCCGCCGCAGGGCGGCCGCAAGCACCCGCACCAGGAGTTCATCCAGATCGACACGACGAACGTGCTGTTCATCGTGGGCGGCGCCTTCGCCGGTCTGGAGAAGATCATCGAGTCGCGGGCCGGCGCCAAGGGCATCGGCTTCGGCGCGACGATCCACTCCAAGCGCGAACTGGAGGAGAAGGACCAGTTCCAGGAGGTCATGCCGGAGGACCTGGTGAAGTTCGGGATGATCCCGGAATTCATCGGCCGTCTCCCCGTCATCACCTCGGTCCACAACCTGGACCGCGAAGCGCTCCTGCAGATCCTCGTCGAGCCGCGCAACGCACTGGTCAAGCAGTACCAGCGCCTCTTCGAACTCGACGGCGTGGAGCTGGACTTCGAGCGCGAGGCCCTGGAGGCCATCGCCGACCAGGCGATCCTGCGCCGCACCGGAGCGCGCGGCCTGCGCGCCATCATGGAGGAAGTCCTCCAGTCGGTGATGTACGAGGTCCCGTCGAGGAAGGACGTCGCGCGCGTGGTCATCACCGCCGACGCCGTCCACTCGAACGTGAACCCGACGCTGATCCCGCGCGAGGTGCGGGGGAACGGCGGCGGGGAGCAGAAGTCGGCGTAGCCGCGCCGCGGTTGACGTACGAGAGGGGCCCCGGTCGGACATCCGACCGGGGCCCCTCTCCTGTGCTGTCACGGCCGTGGGGTCACGCCGGGACGCGGACTTCCTCGCGGAGCTTCGAAGCGATGTCCGAGGCCGCCTTCAGATCCGGCGCCTTGCCCGACATCAGGTCCGATACCTGCGCCGACATGATCATCGCGACCGTGCTGTGGTCACCCCAGATGCAGACCGGCATGTGCATCTCCTTGGGCGTCCCCGCACTGCTGGCCGAGCTGTCGGTGCTCTCGATCTTCACTTCCTGGCACTTCAGGATCACGTCGTCGGTGCTGTAGTCGCTGGGGTCGCCGACGAGCGTCCCCTTCATCTTGCTGTCGCCGCTGTCGTCCTTGGCCGCGGACACCGCCGCCTTGGCGAACATGCCGTCGACGAGCTTCCCGGGGTCGTCGATCTCTCCGTACGCGCCCTGGAACTGCAGGATCTTGCCGCCCAACGGGTTGGCGGAGTCCTTGACCTCGTAGCTGGCGTTGACGGGCTTGCCGTTCTTCAGGCCGTCCTTCTCGGCGTCCTTCATGTCCTCGTCGTCGAAGCCGCCGGTCTCGCTCGCGTCCTTCTTGTACTCGCCCAGCACCGTCGCCGGAGTGGTCAGCTTGTGCGCGCCGTCATCCGCGACCGAGGCGCCACCGCCACCCCCGCCGATCACGAAGTACGCGCCCACACCGAGCGCGGCCACCACGGCGACCGCCGCGATGATCAGGCCCGTCTTCTTCTTGCCGCCTCCCTGCGGCGGAGCCGGCGGGTACTGCCCGTAGACGTCCTGCGGCTGCTGGCCGTAGGGGCCCGGCTGCTGGGGCTGGCTGTAGGGCTGCTGCGGCGGAACCCCGGGCGGAGCCTGCTGCGGATATCCGTAGCCGGGCTGCGGTGCCTGTTGCGGGTACCCGTAGCCGGGCTGCGGGGCCTGCGGCTGCTGGCCGTACGGTCCGGGCTGCTGCGGCTGCCCGTACGGACCCGGCTGCGGCTGCTGGCCGTACGGCCCGGGCTGCTGTGGCTGCTGCGGCTGGCCCCCGTACGGGCCCGGCTGGTTGTGGCTCATTACTGGGGTTCCCTCCCGTGGTTTATGTGCTTCCGACATCCTGGCGTACGTGCGTGCGGTTCGTTCCCCCGGAATCGGTTTCAGTACGAGCTTGTGACCCCTCTAAACTGACCCCGTGACCGAGAACTCTCAGCAGCAGAACCCAGCGCCCACCTCCGAACTGCCGACCCAGTACGCGCCGGCCGAGGTAGAGGGGGCGCTGTACGAGCGCTGGGTGGAACGGGGCTACTTCACCGCTGACACCAAGAGCGAGAAGGAGCCGTACACGATCGTCATTCCGCCGCCGAACGTGACGGGATCGCTCCATCTGGGGCACGCCTTCCAGCACACGCTGATGGACGCCCTGACCCGCCGCAAGCGCATGCAGGGGTTCGAGGCGCTGTGGCTGCCGGGCATGGACCACGCCGGTATCGCGACGCAGAACAAGGTGGAGCAGCAGCTCGCCGAGGAGGGCAAGTCGCGGCAGGACCTGGGCCGCGAGGAGTTCGTCGACCGCGTCTGGCAGTGGAAGCGCGAGTACGGCGGCAAGATCCTCGGCCAGATGCGCCGCCTCGGCGACGGCGTCGACTGGTCGCGTGAGCGGTTCACGATGGACGAGGGCCTGTCGAGCGCCGTCCAGACCATTTTCAAGCGGCTCTACGACGACGAGCTGATCTACCGCGCCGAGCGCATCATCAACTGGTGCCCGCGCTGTCTGACCGCCATCTCGGACATCGAGGTGGACTACCAGGACGACGACGGCGAGCTCGTCTCGCTGAAGTACGGCGAAGGGGACGAGACGGTCGTCGTCGCGACCACCCGCGTCGAGACGATGCTCGGTGACACCGCCGTCGCCGTGCACCCCGACGACGAGCGGTACGCGCACCTCATCGGCAAGCGCATCAAGCTGCCGCTCACCGACCGCACCATTCCGGTCGTCGCGGACACGCACGTCGACCCGGAGTTCGGGACCGGCGCCGTCAAGGTGACGCCCGCCCACGACCCGAACGACTTCGCCATCGGACAGCGGCACGACCTCGAGACCATGACGATCATGGACGAGCGCGGGGTCATCACGGTCCCCGGCCCGTTCCAGGGGCTCGACCGGTTCGAGGCGCGCGCCGCCATCGTGGACGCCTTGCGTCAGCAGGGCCGCATCGTCGCCGAGAAGCGCCCGTACGTGCACTCCGTCGGGCACTGCTCGCGCTGCCGGACCACCATCGAGCCGCGCCTGTCGCTGCAGTGGTGGGTCAAGGTCGAGACGCTGGCCAAGGCCGCGGGCGACGCCGTCCGGGACGGGCGCGTCACGCTCCACCCCAAGGAGATGGAGAAGCGGTACTTCGACTGGGTCGACAACCTCAACGACTGGTGCATCTCGCGCCAGCTGTGGTGGGGCCACCGCATCCCGGTCTGGTACGGGCCCGAGGGGCAGGTCGTCTGCGTCGGCCCCGACGAGCAGCCCCCGGGGACCGAGGCCGAGGGCTGGACACAGGACGAGGACGTCCTCGACACCTGGTTCTCCTCCGGTCTGTGGCCGTTCTCCACGCTCGGCTGGCCCGAGCAGACCCCGGACCTGGAGAAGTTCTACTCGACCGACGTCCTGCTCACCGGCCACGACATCATCTTCTTCTGGGTCGTCCGGATGATGATGTTCGGCCTGTACGCGATGGACGGCGAGGTCCCCTTCAAGACGGTCGCCCTGACCGGTCTCGTCCGCGACGAGAACGGCAAGAAGATGTCGAAGTCCTTCGGCAATGTGGTTGACCCGCTGGACTGGATGGACAAGTACGGCTCGGACGCACTGCGCTTCACCCTCGCGCGCGGTGCCAACCCGGGCACGGACGTGCCGATCGGCGAGGACTGGGTCCAGGCCTCCCGCAACTTCGCGAACAAGATCTGGAACGCCACGCGCTTCGCGCTGATGAACGGCGCGACGATCGAGGGCCCGCTGCCGGAGCCGGAGCAGATGACGGCCACCGACCGGTGGATCCTGTCGCGGCTCAACAAGACGGTGGCCGAAGTCGACGCGTTCTACGACGACTTCCAGTTCGCCAAGGTCTCCGACTCGCTCTTCCACTACGCGTGGGACGAGGTCTTCGACTGGTACGTCGAGCTGTCGAAGACGACGTTCATGGCGGGCGGCGAACCGGCCAAGGTGTCCGGCCGGGTCCTCGGCGAGGTCCTGGACGTGACGCTGCGTCTGCTGCACCCGATCGTCCCGTTCGTCACCGAGGCACTGTGGACCACGCTGACCGGCGGCGAATCCGTCGTCGTCGCCGACTGGCCCAAGGACAGTGGCTTCCGTGACGACGCCGCCGAGCGCGAGATCGAGACGCTCAAGCAGGTCGTCACCGAGGTCCGCCGCTTCAAGGGCGAGCAGGGCCTCAAGGCGGGCCAGCGCGTCCCGGCCCGGCTCACCCTGGACGGCACCACGCTCGCTTCGCACGAGCCGGCCATCCGGCAACTGCTGAAGCTGCAGCCGGAGGGCGACGCCTTCCACGCGACGGCGACGCTGCCGGTGGCCGGTGCCGAGGTGGCGCTCGACCTGTCCGGCGCGATCGACGTGGCCGCCGAGCGCAAGCGGCTCGCCAAGGACCTCGCCGCCGCCGAGAAGGACAAGGCGCAGGCCGAGGGCAAGCTGGGCAACGAGAAGTTCCTGGGCAAGGCTCCGGAGAACGTCGTCGAGGGCATCCGGGCACGTCTCGCCAAGGCGGACGAGGACATCGCCCGCATCCAGGCGCAGTTGGAGCGACTGCCGCAGGCGTGAGCAGTGCTTGTACGTAGCTGAAGGCCCCGGAACCCATCGGTTCCGGGGCCTTCGTCCACGTACGGCGTGCGTCAGGAAGTGCCCAGCCCCAGATGCCGCAACTCGACGTCGGCCAGGGCGTCCAGGACCGCCGGATCGGCCTCCCGCCAGCCCTCGGCGAGACGGCCGGGGCCCGCGTCGCTGAACCGGGCGAGTTCGTCGAGGGGGCGGACCAGGGCGCGCAGCGCGAGCAGTTCGCGGCCGTCCTCGGTGGCGGCCAGTTCGCGGGCGGCGGCGGCCTGCCGTGTCCAGCGGACGCGGCGCGGCAGCCACAGGGCGAGCAGCAGGCCGACCGGGACGACGAACAGGGCGACCGCCGCGAGCACGGCGAGTGCCTGAACGGGCGCGGACCCGGAGGGCGCGGCGTCGGCGAGCCGGTCGCCGGCCCGGGCGACGTCGTGCAGGGTGCCGTTCATCCGGGGGCCGAGCAGCGGGATCCGTGGCGAGAGGCGCCGGGGGTGCGGGGCGGGCCGGGCGGCGAGGCTGATGAGCCGGTGCGCGACCACCGCGGCCACGGCCCACAGGGCGGTCCACAGCAGGGCCGCGCCGTCACCGATGATCTGCCGTGCGCGGCGGCCGGGTTGTTGTGCGTACCACATGGTCCGATGGGTACACCGCGGGCCCGGGCCGGGCCGGTCACCGCGCCGAACGGCCTCACGGTTTACGGCGGATGGACCTCCGCCGCGCCGCCTACGCGGCCGTCATCACCCGCTGCAGTTCGTCGAAGTCCTCCACACACTTTCCGCAGCCCAGGGCGACGCTGTTCAGCGGGTCCTCGGCCACGAACACGGGGATCCCGGTGGCGGACGTGAGGCGCAGGTCGAGGCCCGGCAGCAGCGCGCCCCCGCCCGTCAGCACGATCCCGTGCTCCATGACGTCCCCGGACAGTTCCGGCGGGCACTCCTCCAGGGTCGCCCGCACCGCGGCGATGATCGCCTCCACCGGCTCGTCGAGCGCGGCGCGCACCTCGCGCACCGTCAGCTCGACCGTCTTCGGCAGCCCCGCGACCTTCTCGCGCCCCCGCACGGTGAACGCCCGCATCTCGAACGCCTCGTCACCGGGCACGGGCCACGCCGAGCCGATCGCGACCTTGACGTCCTCGGCGGTCCGTTCCCCGATCAGCAGCCCGTGCGTCTTGCGTACGTGGTCGGTGACGGCCTCGTCGAACCGGTCGCCGCCCACCCGCAGCGACTGCGCGGTGACCACACCGCCGAGGGAGATCACGGCCACCTCCGTGGTGCCGCCGCCGATGTCGACGACCATCGATCCGCGCGGCTCGGCCACCGGGAGCCCCGCGCCGATCGCGGCCGCCATCGGCTCCTCGATCAGATGGACGGCCCGCGCGCCCGACCGCTGGGCCGCGTGCACGATGGCCCGCCGCTCCACGGGGGTGACGCCGCTGGGGACGCACACCACCATGCGCGTACGCGGCCGGCGGCCGGGCACGGCCTTGCGGACGAAGTACCGGATCATCTCCTCGGCGGCCTCGTAGTCGCTGATGACGCCGCCGCGCAGCGGCCGGATCGCGGTGATCGAGCCGGGGGTGCGTCCGATGGTCTCCTTCGCTTCGGTGCCGACGGCGAGCGCGCCGCGATGGCCTGTCTTGACGGCGACGACCGAGGGTTCGTTCAGCACGATGCCCTGACCGCGTACGTAGAGGAGGGTGTTGGCGGTGCCGAGATCGATCCCTATGTCCATGATCGCCAAGTTTGCAGGGTGATGCTGTGCGGCGGTGGGACCAAGGTCCTGAACCGGACGGGCCGAAAGTCCCGAATCGGGTCCATGGGTGGCGTCGTCCGCCTTGTCGGCGCGCCTCCGTAGACTGGCGTACGTGAGCGACCTCCCTCCGCGCGACAGCAGCGACGACGAGCCCGCCGGCCACCCCGACTCCGACGCCTTCGAGGAGATCGTGGGCGCCGAGACCGAGCGCGACCCAGACCTCGCGGTGATCGAGGCGGGTAGCCGCACCCTGCGCACCCAGGGCGGCACGCCGCAGGGCGACGGCGTCCCCGCGCGTCCGCAGGACCCGGAGGTGGAGAAGGCGCTGCGCGCGGTGGAGGCCGACCTCGCCACGCGCTGGGGCGAGACGAAGCTGGAGCCGTCCGTCAGCCGGATCGCCGCGCTGATGGACGTGCTGGGCGAGCCGCAGCGGGCGTACCCCTCGATCCACATCACGGGGACGAACGGCAAGACGTCCACGGCCCGCATGATCGAGGCCCTCCTCGGCGGCTTCGAGCTGCGCACCGGCCGGTACACGTCGCCGCACGTGCAGTCGGTCACCGAGCGGATCAGCCTGGACGGCGCCCCGATCGACCACGAGCGCTTCATCGAGACGTACGAAGACATCAAGCCGTACGTCGAGATGGTCGACTCCCAGCAGGAGTACCGGCTCTCCTTCTTCGAGGTGCTGACCGGTATGGCGTACGCGGCCTTCGCGGACGCCCCCGTCGACGTGGCGGTCGTCGAGGTCGGCATGGGCGGCAGCTGGGACGCGACGAACGTGATCGACGGCTCGGTCGCCGTCATCACGCCCATCGACCTCGACCACACCGACCGGCTCGGGAACACGCCGGGTGAGATCGCGGGCGAGAAGTCCGGGATCATCAAGCAGGACGCGACCGTGATCATGGCGCAGCAGCCGGTGGACGCGGCGCAGGTGATCCTCAAGAAGGCCGTGGAGAAGGGCGCGACGGCCGCCCGCGAGGGCCTGGAGTTCGGTGTCGTCGCGCGTCAGGTCGCCGTCGGCGGCCAGCTCGTGACACTGCGCGGCCTGGGCGGTGAGTACGAGGAGATCTTCCTGCCGCTGCACGGCGCGCACCAGGCGCACAACGCGGCGGTGGCGCTCGCCGCCGTCGAGGCGTTCTTCGGCATCGGCTCGGAGCACGCGCGCCCGCTCGACATCGGCACGATCCGCACGGCGTTCGCCTCGGTCACCTCGCCGGGCCGCCTGGAGGTCGTACGCCGCTCGCCGACCGTCGTCCTGGACGCCGCGCACAACCCGGCGGGGGCCCGGGTCACCGCCGAGGCGATCAGCGAGGTCTTCGACTTCAGCCGGCTCATCGGGGTCGTCGGCGCCAGCGCCGACAAGGACGTGCGGGGGCTGCTCGAGGCCTTCGAGCCGATCTTCGCGGAGATCGTCGTCACGCAGAACTCCAGCCACCGGGCGATGGACGCCGACGAGCTCGCGGCCGTCGCGGTGGAGGTCTTCGGGGACGACCGGGTGCAGGTCGAGCCGCGGCTCGACGACGCGCTGGAGGCCGCGATCACGCTCGCCGAGGAAGAGGGCGAGTTCGCGGGCGGGGGAGTGCTCGTCACCGGCTCCGTGATCACGGTCGGCGAGGCCAGGCTGCTGCTGGGGAAGGGCTGATCCGCTGTGCGTACGTTGTGTTCCTCGACCCTGATCGGCGAGTTCTTCGTCATCGGCTTCGCCGGTCTGGTGGCGATGAAGGACCCCGATCTGTCCAGCGCTCTCGTCTGGACGGTGTGCGGTGTCGCCATGGTGCTGAGCGTGCTGCTGTGCGGCATGCTGTCCCGCCCGGGCGGCGTCCAGGCGGGCTGGGCCCTGCAGATCGCGCTGATCGTGAGCGGTTTCTGGGTGCCGCTGATGTTCTTCCTGGGCGCGGTCTTCGCGGCCCTGTGGTGGGCCTCGATCCACTTCGGACGGAAGATCGACGAGGCGAAGGCCCGCTGGGCGGAGCAGGGTTCCAGCGCCGCGTGAGTTCGCTGCGTTGTGGGGTGCGGGGAACGGCGCGACAAGCCCGCGCCGGACCCGCACTCGCCCACCCGCGGCGCGACCCGCAGCGAGCGGCCCCGGTGACCCCCTGTAATCTCGGGCCCACCGCACATCCAGGCCGCACAAGGAGTCCAGCCAACATGACCCAGCGCACGCTCGTCCTGCTCAAGCCCGACGCGGTCCGCCGCGGCCTGATCGGCGAGATCATCGGCCGCATCGAGCGCAAGGCCGGCTGGACGATCAGCGCCCTGGAGCTGCGCAGCCTGAGCCAGGAGACGCTGGAGCAGCACTACGGCGAGCACAAGGGCAAGCCGTTCTACGAGCCGCTGGTGGCCTTCATGTCCTCCGGGCCGGTCGTCGCGCTGGTCGTCGAGGGCGAGCGGGTCATCGAGGGCGTACGCCAGCTGGCCGGTCCGACCGACCCGATCGCCGCGGCCCCCGGTTCGATCCGCGGTGACTTCGGTGTCATCGTCCGGGAGAACCTGATCCACGCCTCGGACTCCGAGGACTCGGCCGGGCGCGAGCTGAAGATCTTCTTCCCGAACCTGGTCTGAGGGCTGCTCCGGATTCCGGTCCGAAGCCTGGTCCGAGGCCCGGTCCGAGCTTCGCGGTCTCGACTGATGAGACCCCCGGAATCTGTTTTCTGATGCTGTGTCAGTTGCCCGGTGCGACTGACCTGGAGCGGCCCGAGAAATTGGGCCGCTCTTTGGCATATGCGGCCCGATTGGGGGAACGCAACCCTCCGTCGGCACGTCCCCATTAGCGGGGCAGGGGTTCGCATGCTGACAATGGCGAAGACCTTCGCGCCGTGATCGTGCAGGCGAGACTACGATGGAAGCCTCCACGCCACACGCGTCCACCTCTCGCCTACCTGACAAGCAATCAAACGCTCCACTTGGGAAGGCCAGACGAATCCTGATGGGGAACTCAATGTCGTTCATCGGCCGTGACATGGCTGTCGACCTCGGGACCGCCAACACGCTGGTGTACGTCAGGGGTCGTGGGATCGTGCTCAATGAGCCGTCCGTGGTCGCGATCAACACCAACACCGGTGGCATCCTCGCGGTCGGCGCCGAAGCCAAGAAGATGATCGGGCGCACCCCGGGCAACATCGTGGCGGTGCGTCCCCTCAAGGACGGCGTGATCGCCGACTTCGAGATCACCGAGCGCATGCTCCGCTACTTCATCCTGAAGATCCACAAGCGGCGCTACCTCGCGCGTCCGCGCGTGGTCGTGTGCGTGCCGTCCGGCATCACCGGCGTCGAGCGCCGCGCGGTCATCGAGGCCTCCTCGCAGGCCGGTGCCCGCCAGGTGCACATCATCGAGGAGCCCATGGCCGCGGCCATCGGCTCCGGGCTCCCGGTCCACGAGGCCACGGGCAACATGGTGGTGGACATCGGTGGCGGCACCACCGAGGTCGCGGTCATCTCGCTCGGCGGAATCGTCACGGCACAGTCGATCCGCGTCGCGGGCGACGAGCTGGACAACGCGATCATCCAGCACATCAAGAAGGAGTACTCGCTCCTCCTCGGTGAGCGCACCGCCGAACAGATCAAGATCACGATCGGCTCCGCGTACGACCTCGACTCCGACGAGCACACCGAGATCCGCGGCCGCGACCTCGTGTCCGGCCTGCCGAAGACCGTCGTCATCTCGGCGGCGGAAGTCCGCAAGGCCATCGAGGAGCCGGTCAACGCGATCGTCGACGCGGTGAAGACCACCCTCGACAAGTGCCCGCCGGAGCTCTCCGGTGACGTGATGGACCGGGGCATCGTGCTGACCGGCGGCGGCGCCCTGCTGCGCGGCCTGGACGAGCGGCTGCGCCGCGAGACCGGCATGCCGATCCACATCGCCGAGGACCCGCTGGACAGCGTGGCGCTCGGTTCCGGCAAGTGCGTCGAGGAGTTCGAAGCGCTCCAGCAGGTGCTGGACGCCTCGCCCCGCAGATGACGTGAGGCGAAAACGTCCGCCGTACGAGTGGCTGCCACTTCGTGCGGCGGATCGTTGATATATAGGCAAGGCATAACAATTCCCCAGATTCCATATGAGGAAGGCACGGCCGCCGCACGTGAGGGACACACGAGAGAGCCGGCTGCTCCTGGTGCTGCTGATCGCCATCGCGTTCGCACTGATCACGGTGGACATCCGCGGCGGTGAGGACTCGCCGGTCGACGGTGCCCGCCAGGCCGCCGCCAAGGTCTTCGGTCCGGTGGAGAACGGCGTCTCGGGCGCCGTCGACCCCATCGGCAACGCCGTGAGCGCGGTCCGCGACTCCGGCAACCGGCACGACCGCATCGGTCAACTGGAGCGCGAGAACGCGGCCTTGAAGGCCGAGCTCGGCAGCGACGACCGCAACCGCAGCAAGATCCACCAGCTCGACACCATGATGAAGACCGCGGGCGCCGGCCAGTACGGCATCAAGGGCGCCCAGATCATCGCCATAGGGTCCGCGCAGGGCTTCTCCTGGACCGTCACCATCGACGCGGGCTCGAACGACGGCATCAAGCGCGACATGACCGTCCTGAACGGGGACGGGCTCGTCGGCCGCGTCACCACCGTCGGCCCCGGCACCTCCACGGTGCTGCTCGCCAACGACCCCGACTTCACCGTCGGCACCCGCATGGAGAAGACCGACGAGCTCGGCTTCGCCTCCGGGCAGGGCGACCGGCCGCTCCGCGTCCAGCTGCTCAACGGCAAGGCCAAGGTCAAGAAGGGCGACCGGCTCATCACCTTCGGCTCCCAGGCCGACAAGCCGTTCGTCCCCGGCGTCCCGGTCGGCAAGGTCGTCCGCGTCGACCCCTCCGGCGGCGACCTGACCCGCACCGTCTACGTCGAGCCGTACGTCGGGTTCACCAAGCTCGACATCGTCGGCGTCGTCGTGCAGCCCCCGCGCACCGACCCGCGCGACGAGGTCCTGCCGTCCAAGCCCGCCAAGCCCAAGCCGGCCCCGACCGTGACCGTCACGGTCACCCCGTCCGCGAACGCCGCCGACAACGGCTACGAGCAGTAGTCAGGAGGAGCTACGAATCATGCGCTTCAACCGGATGCTGCTCTCCACCGTCCTCGTCGTCGTCGCCCTGGTCATCCAGGTCTGCGTCCTCGCGAGACTCCAACTCCCGGGCGCCGTACCGGACCTGCTGCTCCTGACCGTCCTGGGCCTGGCCCTGGTCTACGGGCACGTGGGCGGCGCCTTCGTCGGCTTCGGGGCCGGTCTGCTCGCCGACCTCGCCCCGCCCGCCGACCACGCCGCGGGCCGCTACGCCCTCGTGCTCTGCCTCATCGGCTACCTCGCCGGCCTCGCCAAGCCCGACAACGGGCAGTTGCGCTCGGCCACCGGCCCGATGGTCGTGGTCGTCGGCGCCGCCGTCGGCACGACCCTGCTGTACGCGGGGGTCGGCGCCCTCGTCGGCGACACCGCCGCCCGGCACGTCGGCCTCGGCAGCCTCCTGTTCACCGCCGCGCTGTACGACCTGCTGCTCGCGCCGTTCGTCGTGCCCGGCGTGATGGCGCTCGCCAGACGCGCGGACAACGATCCGCTGGCCGAGACCTCCGGCAGCTCCGGCAAGACCGCCGACGTGTCCGCCGGCTGGCTCTCCGCCGGCACCGGCCTGCGCATCGGCAACCAGCGCGGCGGCCTGCGCATGAAGACCGCCAAGGCGCGCGCCGCCCGCGCCGGACGCATCAAGGGGGTCAAGCGCCTGTGACTCCCGTACCCGCGACCCAAGCGCCGGTGTCCGCACGGCAGTTGACGCACAGCTTTTGGGTGTACACGTACTCGTACTCGTACTGAGAGGGGGAGCCCACCACCGTGACCAACATTCCCGAGACGGGCCGGACACCGCGCGTCCAGATCCGGCTCATCGTCCTGCAGATCCTCGTCCTCTCCCTCCTGCTGACCCTCGGCGGCCGCCTCTGGTACCTCCAGATCCGCAACGGCGACGAGTACGCCAAGGAGGCCTCCGGCAACCACGTGCAGCAGGTCGTCACCCCCGCCGTGCGCGGGTCGATCCTGGACGCGCGCGGCGTGCCCATCGCGGACAACGAGACCCGGCTCGTGGTCTCCGCCTCCCGCACCGACCTGATGAAGATGAAGGACGACGGCAAGAGCGTCCTGGCCAAGCTCGCCGACGTCCTCGGCATGAAGCCCAAGGAGGTCGAGGAGAAGGTCCGGCTCTGCGACGCCAAGACGCCGCAGCCCTGCTGGAACGGATCGCCGTACCAGCCCATCCCCATCACCGACGAGGCCACGCCCAAGCAGGCCCTGCAGATCCGCGAGCGCGGCGAGGACTTCCCCGGCATCACCGCCGAGCCGACCGCCGTGCGCCGCTACGCGGGCCCCGGCGGCTCCAACACCGCGCAGGTCCTCGGCTACCTCTCCCCGGTCACCGACGCGGAGATCGAGAAGGCCAAGGACAGCGACTCGCCGTACCTCCGCTCCGACCAGGTCGGCCGCTCCGGCCTGGAGCGCACGTACGACAAGGAGCTGCGCGGCAAGGCCGGCGTCACCCGCTACGAGGTCGACAACCTCGGCCGCGTCATCGGCCAGGCCAACAGCGACGAGGCCGAACCGGGCGCGAACGTCGTCACGTCGATAGACGCCCGCGTCCAGTCCGTCGCCGAGGCCGAGCTGAACGAGGCGATGAAGACCGCCCGCAAGGAGTTCGACAAGAACACCGGGACCAACTACAAGGCCGACTCCGGTGCCGTCGTGGTCCTGGAGGCCAAGACCGGCCGCGTCGTCGCCATGGCGTCCAACCCGGCGTACGACCCGAACGCCTGGGTCGGCGGCATCTCCGGCAAGGACTACGCCGCGCTCACCGGCAAGAAGTCCAACTACCCCCTGCTGAACCGGGCGATCCAGGGCCAGGCCGCCCCGGGCTCGATCTTCAAGGTCGTCTCCACGACGGCCTCGGTCAACGCCGGCTACTCCTTCAACGGCCGCTACCCCTGCACCAGCTCGTACTCCATCGGCAACCAGGTCTTCAAGAACTTCGAGTCGGAGAACTACGGCCCGATCAGCCTGGGCCGCGCCCTGGAGGTCTCCTGCGACACCGTCTTCTACGGTCTCGCCCACAACGAGTGGAAGAAGGACGGCGGGCTCAAGGGCAACAAGAACACCAAGGACTGGTTCTACAAGACCGCCCACCAGTTCGGCCTGGGCAAGGAGACCGGCATCGACCTGCCCAACGAGGTCACCGGCCGGGTCCCCGACCGGACATGGAAGAAGAAGTTCTGGGCGGCCAACAAGGACTCCTGGTGCAAGTCCGGCAAGAAGGACGGCGACTACGTCCAGCGGCTGAACTACGAGAACTGCCTCGAAGGCAACCTCATGCGCGCCGGTGACGCCGTCAACTACTCCATCGGCCAGGGCGACACGCTCGTCACGCCGATACAGATGGCGTCGATCTACGCGGCGATCTCCAACGGCGGCACCCTGCACGCGCCCGAGGTCGGCAAGGCCGTCGTCAGCGCCGACGGCAAGCAGGTCTCCGAGATCCAGCCGAAGACCAACGGCAAGCTCCCGATGACCGGCAAGACGCGCAACGAGATAGACCAAGCACTGGCGGGAGTGGCGACCCGCGGAACGGCCGCCTGGCGTTTCCAGAACTGGCCGCAGGACAAGATCCCGATGCACGCCAAGACCGGTACCGCCGAGGTCTACGGCAAGCAGACGACGTCCTGGTTCGCGACGTACACCAAGGACTACTCGATCGTCATGACGATCTCCCAGGGTGGTACGGGTTCCGGCGCCTCCGGACCGGCCGTCCGCAAGATCTACGACGCGATCTACGGCCTCGACGGCAACGGCAAGCAGGATCTGAAGAAGGCGCTGCTGCCCGAGCCGGAGAAGGCCCTGCCGAAGATCCAGTCCGACGGTTCGATCGACGCCCCGGAGATCAAGCCGTACGAGCCCAACAAGGAGGACCCGGCGGCGCCGCAGAACCTGGCGGCGGGCCCGCCCGCCACGACGACCAGCAGGAGGGACTGACCCACGATGGCCGGCACCAATGGCTTCTCCGTCTCCGGGTACGGTCCCCAGCGCTCCACCATGTCGCGGCTCATGGCCCGCGACTCGGTGGTGCGCCGCCTCGACTGGCCGATACTGCTGTCCGCGCTCGCGCTGTCGATGATCGGCGCGGCGCTCGTCTACTCGGCCACGAGGAACCGCACCGAGCTCAACCAGGGCGACCCGTACTACTTCCTCTTCCGGCACCTGCTCAACACCGGCATCGGACTCGGCCTGATGGTGGGCACGATCTGGCTGGGACACCGGACCCTGCGCACGGCCGTCCCGATCCTGTACGGGATCTCCGTCTTCCTGGTGCTGCTCGTCCTGACCCCGCTCGGCGCCACGGTGAACGGGGCGCACGCCTGGATCATCATCGGCGGCGGCTTCTCCCTGCAGCCCTCCGAGTTCGTGAAGATCACGATCATCCTGGGCATGGCGATGCTGCTCGCGGCGCGCGTCGACGCCGGTGACCGGGACCACCCCGACCACCGGACCGTGCTGCAGGCGCTGGGGCTCGCCGCCGTCCCGATGGCCGTCGTCATGCTGATGCCGGACCTCGGCTCCGTCATGGTCATGGTGATGATCGTGCTCGGCGTGCTGCTCTCCTCCGGCGCGTCCAACCGGTGGGTGCTCGGGCTGATCGGCGTCGGCGCGGCCGGGGCCGTCGCCGTGTGGAAGCTCGGCGTGCTCGACGAGTACCAGATCGCGCGGTTCGCGGCCTTCGCCAACCCCGCCCTCGACCCGGCGGGCGTCGGCTACAACACCAACCAGGCGCGGATCGCGATCGGCTCGGGCGGCCTGTCCGGCGCGGGCCTCTTCCACGGATCGCAGACGACCGGCCAGTTCGTGCCCGAGCAGCAGACGGACTTCGTGTTCACGGTGGCCGGCGAGGAGCTGGGGTTCCTCGGGGCAGGGGCGATCGTGCTGCTGCTCGGCGTACTGCTGTGGCGGGCCTGCCGGATCGCCCGGGAGACGACGGAGCTGTACGGCACGATCGTCGCCGCCGGGATCATCGCCTGGTTCGCGTTCCAGGCGTTCGAGAACATCGGGATGACCCTCGGCATCATGCCGGTGGCGGGCCTGCCGCTGCCGTTCGTGTCGTACGGAGGATCATCGATGTTCGCCGTGTGGGTGGCGGTGGGGCTGTTGCAGTCGATCAGGGTGCAACGCCCGATGTCGGCGTAGGCCTCCGGCGGTTCGGCGGGTTCTCGCGTGGGGCTGCGCCCCAGGGCCTTCTCGCCGTAGGGGGTCTGGCTCGTCGGCGGGTGCCGCGTTCGCGGGGCTTGCTCGCGTAGTTCCCCGCGCCCCTGTCGGGGCGCCCACTTGCCGTCTAAATTCAAGGTATGGCGGAGACCAAGCGCGAGATCGAGCGGAAGTACGACGCCCCTGCCGAGCACTTCCGGCTGCCCGACCTGCACAAGGTCCCCGGAGTGTCGGAGGTCATCGACAAGGGCGTCGTGGAACTCGACGCCGTGTACTACGACACCCCCGACCAGCGGCTCGCCGCCCACCGGATCACGCTGCGGCGCCGCACCGGCGGCGACGACGCGGGCTGGCACCTCAAGCTGCCGGTCGCCTTGAGCGAGGGCGTACGGGACGAGGTGCGGGCGCCGCTCTCCGACGACGTGCCCCGGGCACTCGCCGGGCTCGTCCGGTCCCGGACCCGCGAAAGTGAACTCGTCCCCGTCGTACGGCTGTTGACGTCCCGCGACGTGTCCCATCTGACCGACGCCGACGGCGCGCTGCTCGCCGAGGTGTGCGTGGACGCCGTGCGCGCCGAACGCGTCGGCGGCGAGCGGGCCACCGCGTGGACCGAGATCGAGGTCGAACTGGCCGACGACGGCGACCCCGAGTTCCTCGGCAAGGTCGAGAAGCGGCTCCGCAAGGCCGGGGTCGAGCGGTCCGCCGCCACCTCCAAGCTGGCCCGCGCCCTCGACGCGACCGGCGCCGGCGCGCCCCCGGAGGCCTCTCCCGAGGAGCCCGTCACCGCGGGGGACCACATCCTCGCCCGGCTGCGGGGACAGCGCGACACCCTCGTCGAGCTGGACCCCGCCGTGCGCCGGGACCTGCCGGACGCCGTGCACCAGATGCGGGTCGCGACCCGGCGGCTGCGCAGCGCGTTCAAGACGTACAAGAAGGTCCTCGACCCGGCCGTGACGGAACCCGTGGGTGAGGAACTGAAGTGGCTCGCGGGGGAGCTGGGCATCGACCGCGACCGCGAGGTGCTGACCGAGCGGCTCACCGAGCGGATCGACGCGCTGCCGCGCACCCTGCTGCTCGGGCCCGTACGGGGACGGCTGCGGATCTGGGCCGTGGCCCGCCGCCTGGGCTCGCGTCGGCACACCGTCGCCGTGCTCGACGGCAAGCGCTACCTGGCCGTCCTCGAAAGCCTCGACGCGCTGCTCGCCGACCCGCCGCTGAAGCCCGCGGCGGAGCGCCCCGCCGCCGACGTGCTGGCGAAGGCGGCCCTGAAGGACCACGCGCGCCTCGCGGCCCGCGTCGAGCGCGCCGTGGCCCTCGCGCCCGGCACGGAGCGCGACGTCGCGCTGCACGAGGCCCGCAAGGCCGCCAAGCGCGCCCGCTACGCCGGGGAGACGGCCGTGCCCGCGCTCGGCAAGCAGGCCCGGAAATTCACCAAGCGCGTCAAGAAGGTGCAGTCGCTGCTCGGCGACCACCAGGACTCCGTCGTCGCCCGCGAGGCGCTGCGGGACCTGGCGATCCAGGCGCACGCCGCAGGTGAGACCGCCTTCGCCTGGGGTCTGCTGTACGGGCAGGAGCAGGCGGCCGCCGCGGACCGGGAACGGGAACTTCCGAAGGTGTGGAATCGGGCGGCGGAGCCCGGCCTCTCGGCGGGTTAGCCTTGAGGGTCCCCCTGTCAGCTCACAAAGGTCCACGGTTATGCCTGCCGAAGCCGCCGCCGCGGCGCCCCAAGCGGTCGAGTCTGTGTTCCCGCAGCTCGAAGCGCTGCTCCCGCATGTGCAGAAGCCGATCCAGTACGTCGGCGGAGAGCTCAACTCCACGCTCAAGCCGTGGGAGGCCTCCGACGTCCGCTGGGCGCTGATGTACCCGGACGCGTACGAGGTCGGTCTGCCCAACCAGGGCGTCATGATCCTCTACGAGGTGCTGAACGAGCGCGAGGGCGTCCTCGCCGAGCGCACGTACAGCGTCTGGCCGGACCTGGAAGCGCTGATGCGCGAGCACAAGGTCCCCCAGTTCACGGTCGATTCGCACCGCCCGGTGAAGGCGTTCGACGTCTTCGGGCTGAGCTTCTCCACCGAGCTCGGCTACACGAACATGCTGACCGCGCTCGACCTGGCCGGGATTCCGATGGAGTCCAAGGACCGCACCCTTGACGACCCGATCGTCCTCGCGGGCGGCCACGCGGCGTTCAACCCGGAGCCGATCGCCGACTTCATCGACGCCGCGATCATCGGCGACGGCGAGCAGGCCGTGCTCGACATGACCGACATCATCCGCGCCTGGAAGGCCGAGGGGCGCCCCGGCGGGCGCGAGGAGGTGCTGTTCCGTCTCGCGAGGACGGGCAACGTCTACATCCCCGCCTTCTACGACGTCGAGTACCTCCCCGACGGGCGTATCGGCCGCGTCGTACCGAACAAGTCGGGCGTGCCGTGGCGGGTCTCCAAGCACACCGTCATGGACCTCGACGAGTGGCCGTACCCGAAGCAGCCGCTCGTGCCGCTCGCCGAGACGGTCCACGAGCGGATGTCCGTCGAGATCTTCCGCGGCTGCACCCGCGGCTGCCGCTTCTGCCAGGCCGGCATGATCACGCGCCCCGTGCGGGAGCGAAGCATCACCGGCATCGGCGACATGGTCGACAAGGGCCTGAAGGCGACCGGCTTCGAGGAGGTCGGCCTGCTGTCGCTCTCCTCGGCCGACCACTCCGAGATCGGTGACATCGCGAAGGGCCTCGCCGACCGGTACACCGAGGACAAGATCGGCCTGTCCCTCCCGTCGACCCGCGTCGACGCCTTCAACGTCGACCTGGCCAACGAGCTGACCCGCAACGGCCGCCGCTCCGGCCTCACCTTCGCCCCCGAGGGCGGCAGTGAGCGCCTGCGCAAGGTCATCAACAAGATGGTGAGCGAAGAGGACCTGATCAGGACCGTCGCCACCGCCTACGGCAACGGCTGGCGTCAGGTGAAGCTGTACTTCATGTGCGGCCTGCCGACGGAGACGGACGAGGACGTCCTGCAGATCGCCGACATGGCGGCGAACGTCATCGCCAAGGGCCGCGAGGTCGCGGGCAACGACATTCGCTGCACGGTGTCGATCGGCGGGTTCGTGCCCAAGCCGCACACGCCGTTCCAGTGGGCGCCGCAGCTGTCGGCCGAGGAGACGGACGCCCGGCTCACCAAGCTGCGCGACAAGATCCGCGGCGACAAGAAGTACGGCCGCTCCATCGGCTTCCGCTACCACGACGGCAAGCCCGGCATCGTCGAGGGACTGCTCTCCCGCGGTGACCGCCGCATCGGCGACGTCATCCGTGCCGTCTACGAGGACGGCGGCCGCTTCGACGGCTGGCGCGAGCACTTCAGCTACGACCGCTGGATGGCGTGCGCCGAGAAGGCGCTGCCCGCCCACGGTGTGGACGTCGACTGGTACACGACGCGTGAGCGCACGTACGAGGAGGTCCTGCCCTGGGACCACCTGGACTCCGGTCTCGACAAGGACTGGCTCTGGGAGGACTGGCAGGACTCGCTCGACGAGACCGAGGTCGACGACTGCCGCTGGACGCCGTGCTTCGACTGCGGTGTCTGCCCGGCGATGGACACGACCATCCAGGTCGGCCCGACCGGCAAGAAGCTGCTGCCGCTGACGGTCGTCAAGTAGTAGGCAGCAGGCGAGGCTTACAAGAAGGGGCGGCCGGTTGACCAACCGGCCGCCCCTTCGGCGTACGTGCTGCCTACTCCATACGTGCTGCCTGCTTGCTACTTGCTCACGGCGAACCGCATCAGGGCGATCTCGTCGCCCTGCTTGATCTTGCCCGTCGTGTTGATGACCTCCAGCTTCCAGGTGCCGCCCGCACCGCGGACCGCCTTGGCCACCGCGCAGCCGTTGTCGGCGCTGAGCATGCTCGGCCAGATGTCGGCGACCTGCTGGCTGCTGCCGCCCGTGGCGTCGTACACCTTGATGCTGACGTTGCGGGCCTTCTGGAAGGAGCTGCCCTTCTTGAACGCGGCCGCGACGAACACGATCGCCGTGATGTTCTGCGGGATCCGCGCGAACTCGACGGTGACCGTCTCGTCGTCACCGTCGCCCTTGCCCGTCTGGTTGTCACCCGAGTGCACCAGCGAGCCGTTGGCCAGCGGGTCCAGCGAGTCGAGACCGGCCAGGCGCACCGGGTCCGCGCCCTGCATCGCGATGGCGATCAGGTCCAGGTCGGTGCCCTGCTTGCGGCGCAGGGTGCCGAGCACTCCGCCGCTGCTCCCGGAGGTGGGGTCCCAGGAAACCCCGATGGACAGATGCGTGACTCCGTCCAGGTCCGCCGGGCCGTCTTCCTTCGTGAGCGTGATCATGCGAGGGTCCCCCTCATAGTGGCTGGCTATCGGCAAAGTGTGCCTATACGAGGGGATCAACGTCCACGCGGGTGGTCAAGTGCCCGCGAAATGGATCCACCGTGCCGCTTGTGGCGTCCTGACAGGCATGGACCTGGAAAAGCGCCCCGAGCCCGACGGCTGTCTCGTCGTCGCGATCCGTCTGCCGGTGCGCATCGTCGCGCTCGTCCTCGTGGTGCCCGTACGCCTCGCGTGGGACGCGCTCACCGTGGTCGGCCGCCTGCTGTACGAGAAGGTGCTCGTACCGCTCACGCGGGTCCTCGTCGTGGTGCCGGTGGTCTGGTTGTACGCGTGTGTGCTGACGCCGGTGGGACGGGCGATCGCCGTGTTCGGCAGGGGAGTCGCGATC
>NZ_JBFAKV010000001.1:477041-536558 GCF_040655895.1 Streptomyces sp. NPDC050264 | reverse complement strand
GTTCGGCCTGGTGCCGGTCGGGCGGGCGCTGGCCTGGCTCGCGCGGGTCCTCGTCGTGGTGCCGGTGGTCTGGTTGTACGCGTGTGTGCTGACGCCGGTGGGACGGGCGATCGCCGTGTTCGGCAGGGGAGTCGCGATCACGCTCGGCTGGTTGGGCAGAGCCCTTTTCGTCTGGCCGTGGCTGGCGTTGTGGCGGTTCGGCCTGGTGCCGGTCGGGCGGGCGCTGGCCTGGCTCGCGCGGGTCCTCGTCGTGGTGCCGGTGGTCTGGTTGTACGCGTATGTGCTGACGCCGATCGGTCATGCAATTGCCTTACTGCGCAAGGGAGTTGGGGTCGCACTCGGCTGGCTCGGCCGGGTCCTCGTCGTGCTGCCCTGCACCTGGGTGTACGCCCACCTGCTCACACCGCTCGGGCACGCGCTCCGGTGGACGGCGCTCGCGCTGGGGCGAGGTGCCGCGACACTCTTGCGGTGGATCTTCGTGGTGCCCGTGCTGGCCGTGTGGCGCTGGGTGCTCGTGCCGGTCGGCGGGGTCCTCGGCGTCCTCGCACGCGAGATCGGCGCCGCCCTCGGGCATGCCTGGCGCGTGGCCGGGTATGTGTCGCTCGCCGTCGGACGCTTTCTCGGACGGCTGCTGCGGTGGCTCCTCGTCGACCCGCTGCGCTGGGCGTACCGCAGCGTGCTCACTCCGGTAGGGCACGTCGTACGCGACCTGGTGTGGCGCCCCGTGACCCGGGTCGCCAGGGAGGTCCGTGCCACCGTCCGGCAGGTAAGGGCCGACGTCCGCCGCGCACTGTTCGGTACGCCACGACCGGCTACGGGCCTGCCTGAACCGCAGGTCAGGGACCGGCGGGAACCTGACGTCGCGTCGACACGTACTCTTGGTAGGAGTACGACCGCACTCACGAAGGACTAGGACACTGGGCAAGCGACAGCCCGTAGGCCCGCCGCCCGCACCCGCGGTGCAGCGCATCCGACTGCGCTACACCAAGCGCGGCCGCCTCCGGTTCACCAGCCACCGAGACTTCCAGCGCGCCTTCGAGCGTGCGCTGCGCCGCGCCGAGGTGCCCATGGCGTACTCGGCGGGGTTCACGCCGCATCCGAAGGCGTCGTACGCCAATGCCGCACCCACCGGCACGGGCAGTGAGGCCGAGTACCTGGAGATCGCGCTCACCGCGTCGCGCGACCCCGAGAAGCTGCGGGCGCTGCTCGACGAGTCGATGCCCGTCGGGCTCGACATCATCGACGCCGTGGAGGCCCGTACCTCGGGCCTGGCCGACCGGCTCGCCGCATCCGTGTGGGAGCTGCGGCTGGACGGAGTGACGGTCGAGGAGGCCGCGCGCGCCGCAGAGGCGTTCCGCGCCGCCGAGACCGTAGAGGTCCAGCGCCGGACGAAGAACGGCATCCGGACGTTCGACGCCCGCGAGGCCGTCGCGAGTCTGGAAGCCGCGGATGTTCCGGCTGATAGGCCCGGCTCCACGGCCTGTGCGATACTGCGCCTGGTTGTTCGGCACGTGACGCCTGCCGTTCGACCCGACGACGTCCTGTCCGGTCTTCGCGCCGTGGCTGACCTGGCGCCGCCGGTCCCCGCAGCGGTGACCAGGCTGGCGCAGGGGCCTTTCGATGAAGAGACCGGCACGGTGACCGACCCGCTCGCGCCCGACCGCGAGGCAGTCCAGGCCGCCCCCCAAACGGAGGCCGCAGGATCTGCCGCCGCGACGGCGTCTGCCGTGGAAGGTTCCGCGTAAGGCGGTCGTCGTAGCGCCGCCCTGGTACTCGGGAGCCACCTGGGTCGGGCAGCGCACCCACCCCAAGGACTTTCGCCAGGCCGTACGTACATCGCGTACCGGAACCGGCGAGAACAGACAGAGAGCCCCCGTGCGGCGCCCGCGCCCCGGACCGGCGGCACCGCGCGACACGCGCGAGCCGCAGACGTCACCGGTCATGGATCAGGCGCGGCGCCCGGGGGCCTGACGGGAGATCCACCCGCATGCCCGAGCAGACCGAACCGAACGACCCCACCGCCACCGCCGTGGGCGACACGCCCAGCGACACCCTGCCCCCGCGCCGTCGGCGCCGGGCCGCGTCGCGCCCCGCGGGACCGCCCGCGGGCAAGGCCGCCGTGGAGACCGCGCCGGCCATACCGGCCGCTGCCGCGGACGCCGAGCCCGAGCTCGACGCCGCCGACGAGGCGACCACCCCCGAGACCTCCCCGGCCGCCGAGGCCCCGGCGCAGGACACCGCGCCCGCCGGCCGCCCGCGCCGCCGCGCCACCCGCCGCGCCTCCGCGCCCGCCGGTGCACCCGTGCAGGACGAGGCCGCGCAGCCCGTGGCCGAGACCGCCGCTCCCGTCGAGGAGCCGGCCGCTCCCGCCGCCGAACCGGCGGCCGAGGACGCGGCCCCGCGCCGCTCCCGCCGCCGTGCCACCCGCGCCGTGACCGCGCCCGCCGCGGAGCAGGCCGAGCAGCCCCAGCAGGCCGCTGAGCCGGTCGCCGAGCCCGAGCCCGCCGCTGTGGAGGCCGAGGCCGCCGCCGAGGCGCCCGCGCCGCGCCGCCGTCGCCGCGCGACCCGTACCGCTGCCGCGCCCGCCGCCGAGGCCCCCGAGGCCGCCGCCGACGAGCCGCAGCCGGTCGCCGCGCCCGAGGAGCCCGCCGCCGTCGAGCAGCCCGCCGAGGACGCGGCCCCGCGCCGCAACCGCCGTCGTGCCACGCGCGCCGTCGCCGCCCCGGAGGCCCAGCAGGCCGAGGCCGCCGCCGCGCCCGCCGAGCAGCGCTCCGAGCAGGCCGACACCGCCGCCGTGACCGAGGTCACGGACGCGGCCGACAGCTCCGACACCTCGGACAGCTCCGACAGCTCCGACAGCTCCGACAGCGAGGACGCCGCGCCGCGCCGCCGTCGCCGCGCCACCCGTAAGGCCGCGGGCGGCTTCGCCGAGCCGAAGTCGTCGCAGCGTTCCGCGTCGAGGGCCGGCCGGGACGAAGAGGGCCCGGGCCGTCCGAAGCGGCCGTCCGTCGCCGTGTTCCAGGCGCCCGTCTTCACCGAGCCGATGTTCCAGACCCCCGAGCGCGCCGCCGCCGCTGCCGCGGCCGAGGCCGCCGAGGAGAAGCCCGCCGAGGCCGAGCCGACGCCCGCCGCCGTTGCCGTCGCCGCCGAGGAGGAGCCGGCCCCGCGCCGCCGCCGCCGCGGCAAGCGCGCCGCCGACGAGCAGCCGGTCGCCGAGCAGCCCGTCGAGGCCGAGCCCGAGGCGGACACCGAGGTCGAGGCCGAGCCGGAGGAGCCCGCCGACCAGGACGACTCGTCCGACGACCACGACGAGAACGGTGACCGCCCGGCCCGTCGCCGCCGTCGCGGTGGCCGCCGCCGTCGCCGCGGCGAGTCCGCCGACAACGACGCCGACAACGACCAGGGCGCGTCCGACGACGACCAGGAGCAGGGCTCCGCGGACGACTCGGACGACCACGACGAGCGTGGCGAGCACGACGAGCGTGACGACCACGACGAGCGCGACGACAGCGCCGCGTCCGGGTCGAGCAGCAGCCGCCGTCGCCGTCGCCGTCGCCGCCGCGCCGGTGACTCGGGTCCGGAGAGCGAGCCGCAGTCGTCCGACGACCCGGAGCGCACGGTCGTCAAGGTCCGTGAGCCCCGCAAGAAGGAGAGCCACGCCGAGCGGTCGACCTCCGCGGACGAGGTGCAGTCCATCAAGGGCTCCACGCGTCTGGAGGCCAAGAAGCAGCGCCGCCGCGAAGGCCGCGAGCAGGGCCGCCGCCGTGTGCCGATCATCACCGAGGCCGAGTTCCTGGCGCGCCGCGAGGCCGTCGAGCGCGTGATGGTCGTCCGCCAGAACGGCGAGCGCACCCAGATCGGCGTGCTCGAGGACGACATCCTCGTCGAGCACTACGTCAACAAGGAGCAGTCGACCTCGTACGTCGGCAACGTCTACCTGGGCAAGGTCCAGAACGTGCTGCCGTCGATGGAGGCCGCCTTCATCGACATCGGCAAGGGCCGCAACGCGGTGCTCTACGCCGGTGAGGTCAACTTCGAGGCGCTGGGCATGGCCAACGGCCCGCGCCGCATCGAGACCGCCCTCAAGTCCGGCCAGTCGGTGCTCGTGCAGGTCACCAAGGACCCGATCGGCCACAAGGGCGCGCGCCTCACCAGCCAGATCTCGCTGCCCGGCCGCTACCTGGTCTACGTGCCCGAGGGCTCGATGACCGGCATCAGCCGCAAGCTCCCGGACACCGAGCGCGCGCGTCTGAAGACCATCCTCAAGAAGATCGTCCCCGAGGACGCGGGCGTCATCGTGCGCACCGCCGCCGAGGGCGCGAGCGAGGACGAGCTGAGCCGCGACGTCGAGCGTCTGCAGGCCCAGTGGGAGGACATCCAGAAGAAGTCCAAGCAGATCTCGACGTCGTCGCCGAGCCTGCTCTACGGCGAGCCGGACATGACGGTCCGCGTCGTGCGCGACATCTTCAACGAGGACTTCTCCAAGGTCATCGTCAGCGGTGACGAGGCGTGGGAGACCATCCACGGCTACGTCAACCACGTGGCGCCCGACCTGTCCGACCGCCTGACGCGGTGGACCAGCGAGGTCGACGTCTTCGCGACGTACCGGATCGACGAGCAGCTCGCCAAGGCGCTCGACCGCAAGGTGTGGTTGCCCTCGGGCGGCTCCCTCGTGATCGACAAGACCGAGGCCATGATCGTCATCGACGTCAACACCGGGAAGTTCACCGGCCAGGGCGGCAACCTCGAAGAGACCGTCACGAGGAACAACCTCGAGGCGGCCGAGGAGATCGTGCGCCAGCTGCGCCTGCGCGACCTGGGCGGCATCGTCGTCATCGACTTCATCGACATGGTCCTGGAGTCCAACCGGGACCTGGTCCTGCGGCGGATGCTCGAATGCCTGGGCCGGGACCGCACCAAGCACCAGGTCGCCGAGGTCACCTCGCTGGGCCTGGTCCAGATGACCCGTAAGCGCGTCGGCCAGGGCCTGTTGGAGTCCTTCTCCGAGACCTGCGTGCACTGCAACGGCCGCGGGGTCATCGTCCACATGGAGCAGCCCGCCTCCGGTGGCGGTGGTGGCGGCAAGCGCAAGAAGCGCCGCGGTGGCAACGGCGCGGACCACCACGAGCACGACGCCGCGCACCTCACGGAGTCGGACGACACCGAGACCGAGGCCGAGGTCGCCGCTGAGACGGCCGCCCCCGTGGCGCTGCCCGAGCCCGACTACAACCCGGACGAGGAGCTGTACTCCAGCGCCGCTGAGGCGGAGGCCGCGGCGAGCCGTGGCGGCCGCTCGCGCCGCCGTGCCACGCGCCGTGCGTCGGCCCCGGCCGGTGCGCCGAAGGAGCCGGTGGCCCAGCAGGCGCCGACGGCTCCCGCGCCCGAGCCCGAGCCGGTCGTCGAGGCCGAGGCCCCGAAGGAGGCCGAGCCCGCGCAGTCCGTGGCGGACGAGGCCCCCGCGCCGCGGACGCGTCGCCGTGCCACCCGTAAGGCCAGCGCGCCCGCCGGTTCGCCGAAGGCGTCCTCCGAGGAGGCCGCCGAGGTGACCGTCGCCGAGCCGGTGAAGGCCGAGGAGCCGGTCAAGGCCGAGGAGGCCCACGTCGTGGCGGAGGCTGCCGAGCCGGCGGCTCCGGCCCGTCCGCGCCGTCGTGCCGTCCGCAAGGCCACCGCCCCCACCACGTCCGAGGAGACGGCCGTCGTGGTCGTCCCGTCGGCCGCGGAGGAGGCCGGCCCCGCGGAGTCCGCGGCCGAGGAGGCCGGGGACGAGGCGCCCGCCGCCAAGAAGACGGCCCGTAAGACGGCCAAGAAGGCGACGGCGAAGAAGGCCGCCACCAAGAAGACCGCGGCAAAGAAGACGGCCGCGAAGAAGACGACGGCCAAGAAGGCGGCGAAGGCGCCCGCCAAGAAGACGGCCGCGAAGAAGACCGCGGCGGCCGAGCAGCAGTCGCTGCCGTCCGTCTCGGCGACGGCCGACGAGGCCTGAGGCACCGTCCGGGAGACCGGACAGGGCGACGCCCCCGCACAGCCACGCGCTGCGCGGGGGCGTCGTCGTACGTCGCGGTGTTCCCGGTCGCCGTGTGCGTGACGATCCTCATGTCTCTAATGTCTCGATGAGCACTCAATTCGACCCCGCCTCTTGGAGCCCGGTCAACTACCTGTAAAACTCACCAGTCGTACAAGTGAATGCGGGGGCGCGCGTTGGGGAGACGGGCGCTCGTGCCAGGGGAGGGGTTGCGATGGCGCACGTGCGTCTCAGAGGCACGGGACGACACCGGGCCGTGAAGCCGGCCAAGGGCGGACGGCAGGCCGTGGCGCTGGCCACCGTGCTCTCGGCGGCCGGTCTGCAGGCGGGACTCTCCGCGGGCACCGCGTCGGCCGAGACCACGCCGACCTGGACCGAGGGGCCCATCTTCAACAACCCTCTGGGCACCGCCGAGCAGCAGTACGCGATCCGTACGCGCCTGGTCGAGCTGACGAACGCGGCGCTGCCCGGCTCGTACATCAAGGTCGCCGTCTACCACGTGTGGGAGGCCACGGTCTCCGACGCGCTGGTGGCCGCCAAGAACCGCGGTGTGAACGTGCAGATCGTGCTCGACTCGTCCAGCGTGAAGGACCGCCCCGACAACCCGGTGTACGGCCAGCTGAAGGCGGCCCTGGGCACCAGCCGGACCAGCCCGTCGTTCGTGACGCTGTGCCCGACCGACAAGTCCTGCCTGGGCGACCCCAAGTTCGGCAAGTCGATCATGCACAACAAGTTCTGGCTCTTCTCGGCCGTCCGGGGCGCCACGAACGTCGTCGTGCAGACCACGTCGAACTCGACGCCGTCCGCGAACACGAAGTTCTTCAACGACGCCCTTCAGCTGCCCAACAACCGGGTTCTGTACGGGGCGTACGCGGACTACTTCGACGACATGGCCGCCAAGCTGTGGAAGGACTGGGACTACCGCACCGTCAGCAACGGCCACTACAAGGCGTACTTCTTCCCGCGGGCCGGCACGACCAACTCGACGGACACGCTGTACTCGGTGCTCAACAACGTCTCCTGCACCTACAAGGACGCGGGCGGCGTGAAGCGCAGCACCATCGTGCGGGCCGCGATCTTCCAGATCACCCGGCAGGCCATCGCCGACAAGCTGGTCGCGCTGAAGAAGGCGGGCTGCACCGTCAGCATCGAGTACGCCACCGCCGACGCCGGCACCTGGAAGACGATGAACGCCACGGGCGCACCGCCCGCGCGCTGCTACAACGACGACCGGGACCCGCTGCACCCGGGCACCAAGCTCACGACGCCGTTCATCATCCACACCAAGTACGTGGCGATCGACGGCTGGTACGACGGCGCGCGCAACAAGATCACGTTCACCGGCTCGCAGAACGCCTCGGGACCGGCGCTGCGGGAGAACGACGAGGCGTACGTCAAGATCGACGACGACTCCGTGCACGACACGTACCGCGCGCACTTCGCCAACGTGTGGAACGTCGCGTACCCGGGGTCGAACGACAACACGAACCTGTGCAAGGGCGTCAAGGTCCTGCCGCAGGACGGTGAGGTCAAGACGGCGTGAGAGGGCCGGTTTGACCCTGCTCAGGGCTGCCCCGTAACCTTGACCGTCGGCGTGTCCATAGAGACGCCGCACTCCCGTAAACCTATGTCCTCCGGGCGCATCCTTCTGTGATCGCCCGGAGAGGCCGCTTCGCGCGGCTGGACTGCGGGGGTCCCGTTCCGAGCGAAAGAGAGATCCGTGTACGCCATCGTGCGCAGCGGTGGTCGTCAGCACAAGGTTGCTGTCGACGACATCGTTGAGGTTGACAAGCTTCCCACCGCCAAGGTTGGCGACACCGTAGAGCTCTCTACGCTGCTCGTTGTCGACGGCGACGCCGTGACCAGCGACCCGTGGGTGCTGGCCGGGATCAAGGTTCAGGCCGAGGTCGTGGACCACCACAAGGGTGCGAAGATCGACATCCTTCGCTACAAGAACAAGACCGGCTACCGCCGTCGTCAGGGCCACCGCCAGCAGTACACGGCGATCAAGGTCACTGAGATCCCCGCGGCTGCGAAGTAAGGGACTGAGACATGGCACACAAGAAGGGCGCATCGTCCACTCGGAACGGGCGCGACTCCAATGCTCAGCGGCTCGGCGTGAAGCGCTTCGGCGGCCAGACCGTCAACGCCGGTGAGATCCTGGTCCGCCAGCGCGGCACCCACTTCCACCCCGGCAACGGTGTGGGTCGTGGCAAGGACGACACGCTGTTCGCGCTCGACGCCGGTGCGGTGGAGTTCGGTACCCACCGTGGCCGCAAGGTCGTGAACATCGTTCCGGTCGCCGCCTGAAAGGCAGCTTGACCGGTACTTTTCGCGAGGCGGACCTCACTTCCCTCCTGGGGAAGCGGGTCCGCCTTTCGCGTGTTGTTAATGAACACAGCACGCAGTAGCAATTCCCCGTACGTTTCTGGAGGCACTGACCAATGACCACCTTCGTGGACCGCGTCGAGCTGCATGTCGCCGCGGGTAGCGGGGGCCACGGCTGTGCCTCCGTTCACCGTGAGAAGTTCAAGCCGCTCGGCGGCCCGGACGGCGGCAACGGCGGCCGTGGCGGCGACGTCATCCTGGTCGTGGACCAGTCGGTGACGACGCTCCTCGACTACCACCACTCCCCGCACCGCAAGGCCACCGCCGGCAGGCCCGGCGAGGGCGGCAACCGCTCCGGCAAGGACGGCGAGGACCTGGTCCTGCCCGTCCCCGACGGCACGGTCGTCCTCGACAAGCAGGGCAACGTCCTGGCGGACCTCGTCGGCCAGGGCACGACCTTCATCGCCGCCCAGGGCGGCCGCGGCGGCCTCGGCAACGCGGCCCTCGCCTCGGCCCGCCGCAAGGCCCCCGGCTTCGCGCTGCTCGGCGTCCCCGGCGACCTGCGCGACGTCGTGCTGGAGCTGAAGACCGTCGCCGACGTCGCTCTGGTGGGTTACCCGAGCGCCGGCAAGTCCTCGCTCATCTCGGTGCTCTCGGCCGCCAAGCCGAAGATCGCCGACTACCCCTTCACGACGCTGGTCCCGAACCTCGGCGTCGTCACGGCCGGCGCGACGGTCTACACGATCGCCGACGTGCCGGGCCTGATCCCGGGCGCCAGCCAGGGCAAGGGCCTCGGCCTGGAGTTCCTGCGGCACGTCGAGCGCTGCTCGGTCCTCGTGCACGTACTCGACACGGCGACCCTGGAGTCCGACCGCGACCCCGTCTCCGACCTCGACGTCATCGAGGCCGAGCTGCGGGAGTACGGCGCGGGCCTGGAGAACCGGCCGCGGCTCGTCGTCCTCAACAAGATCGACGTGCCCGACGGCCAGGACCTCGCCGAGATGGTCCGGCCCGAGCTGGAGGCCCGCGGCTACCGCGTCTTCGAGGTGTCGGCCGTCGCCCACAGGGGCCTCAAGGAGCTGTCGTTCGCGCTGGCCGAGCTGGTGGGCGGCGCGCGTGCCGCCAAGCCGAAGGAGGAGGCGACCCGCATCGTCATCCGCCCGAAGGCCGTGGACGACTCGGGCTTCACCGTGGTCCGCGAGGATGTCGACGGGGAGCCGCTGTTCCGGGTGCGCGGCGAGAAGCCGGAGCGCTGGGTGCGCCAGACCGACTTCAACAACGACGAGGCCGTCGGCTACCTCGCCGACCGGCTCAGCCGCCTCGGCGTGGAGGACCAGCTGATGAAGGCGGGCGCCCGCAGTGGTGACGGCGTCGCCATCGGCCCCGAGGACAACGCGGTCGTCTTCGACTGGGAGCCCACCATGATGGCGGGCGCCGAGATGCTCGGCCGCCGTGGCGAGGACCACCGCATGGAGGCGCCGCGTCCGGCCACCCAGCGCCGCCGCGACAAGCAGGCGGAGCGGGACGAGGCGGACAAGGCCTACGACGACTTCAAGCCCTTCTAGGCCCTGGAGCAGGGCCGCACAGCCCTGCACGCTGGTCTTTGAGCAGGTCTTCGGCATGAGAGAGGGCCCGGGAGAAATCTCCCGGGCCCTCTCTCATGCTCGCGCGCGGCAGGCGCTACGCCGTGACGTCCTCCGACTCCGGGGCGGCCTCCGACGCCATCGCGTCGGCCACCTGCTCCTCTACGGAGTCCTCACGCTGCGCGGGGATCTCCGCGTCGCCCCGCGCGGCCATCCGCACGCGGCGCTCGTCGGCGCGGGCGCACAGGGCGGCCACACCGGCGTTGAAGCGGTCGATGGACGGCGGGTCGGAGGGGCCCAGGAGGTGCTCCTTGAGCTCCAGACGCGCCTCGGCGTACACATCCTCGCTCTCGCCGCGAACGGCCGCGAGAAGGCCGGGTACGCCCTTGGCGTCGGGTGCCAGGATCGTCGCGGCGCTCACCGTGGGGAAGCCGGTGCGGAAATCCGCCTCCGACAGGCCCGAGGTGTTCGCGACGGCGTACGGCTTCTCGCCGGCCAGCCAGTCGGAGACGACCGAGGAGACGTCGGAGACGAGCACGTCGGCCTGGTTGAAGCAGGTGAAGATCGCGGGGCGGGCCTCGGTGACGATCAGGTGCTCCCACTCGGGGAACGAGGCCCAGTACGCCTGCTCCCACGCCGCCGTCGCCTCGGCCACGGCGGCCTGCCGGTCGCCGTCGGGACGGCCCTGCAGCAGCATCTTCTCCATCTCGTCGGCGCTGGTGCGGAACGACGTGGAGGTCAGCTTGTCGAGCGTCGCGGCGCGGCGGGCCAGCTCGGCGGCGGCCTCGGGGCCCGGACGGGCGCCGGAGCGGCGGGTGTTGGCCTCGCGGATCATCGCCATGATGCGCGCGTTGGCGGCGCCCGCGGCGGGGACCTGCGAACCGGTCATCGGGTGCGGCTTGTAGACCAGACGCACCCGGTCGTCGGCGAGCAGGTGCCGCACGATGTTCTCGCCGGCCAGGATCACCGAGGTGTTGCCGGGGTTGCCGTCCCAGCCCTCCCAGGTGGGGGCGTACAGGACCGTCGTGAAGGCGCCCTTCGCGGGGCCCGTGCCGACGGTGATCGGGGCCAGCTGCGGGCGGCCCACCTCGACGACGTCCTTGTCCTCGACGCCGACGTCGGCCAGCTGGTAGCGGTCGCGGGCCGCGGGTCCCGCCACCCACACCTCGTCGTACGCCTTCGCGTACGGGTTGCAGGAGGAGAGCTTGTCGGACTCGCCGTGGTTGATGAACGCGTGCTTGATCGTCGGGATGCGCAGCACCTGCGAGGTCTTCGCCGCGTTCGCCGGGTGCAGCATCATCTTCAGCGTCGAGTTCTCCAGCGAGAACATCGAGGCGACCTTCGGGAAGCAGATGACCGGCACGTCGGTGGCGTCGATCTTGTTCACCATGAAGCGCTCGCGCAGCACGATCAGCGGCTTGCCGTCCACGTCGGCGAGCGTGGAGAGCCACATGTTCGCCTGGTACGCGGAGGTGGTGCCGCCCGAGAAGTACATGGCCACGGTCGGCTTGTAGTTCGCCAGCCACTTGTCCAGCCACGCCATGACCTTCGCCTCGCTCAGCGCCCGCTTCTTGGGCAGCAGCCAGGTGGCCAGGTACAGCGTGCCGCCGCCGAACAGGACGATCGAGAGGCCGATGCCGATGCCGCCCCAGTACGCGTCGGTCGTCGCGGCCGTGAGCAGCAGGCCGACGGTGGCCGGGATCGAGAAGGTCAGCATGCGGTGGCTGGAGCGGCGGGCCAGGATGCGCGGAGGGGCCGCGGACAGCCGCAGCTCCGAGGCGTCGATGTTGCGCGTGAGGATCGGCAGCGTGCGGGTGCGGCGCACCAGGACCGCGGCGGCCTGGCAGCCGAAGTGCAGCACGTACACGGCCAGCAGCGCGAAGAGCAGCGGCGCCTGCTCGCCCAGCGGCTCGATGCCGTCGATGCGCAGCAGGCCGACGAGGATCAGCATGTCGCGCAGCAGCTGTCGCACGGTGACGTCGAAGCGCACCTTGCCCAGGAGGGTCAGCAGGCCCGGCTGCTTGTACTGCATATACGTGTCGAGGGCGAGGCCGGCCGCGCTCGCGGCGACGAACACCGGTACGTACGGAAGTGACGCGCTGACGAGCTGGGCCACGTAGAGCGCGAACATCGCGAACAGCGTGGAGAGCTGCACGATGCGGCGCGGGGCAAGTCCGGCGGAGGGCACGGGCTGGGCTCCTGGCAGGGATTAGGAGGGGATCAGGGAGGGGGGTGCGACCGTGGGGGGTGATCCACCTCGGTGAAGAGGCTGACCACTGACCGTATGACTTCCAGAGGTCCCGTAGCAATCCTCCGTGACGGCAATCACCCGATAAAGGGGCAAAGGGCATGGAACCCGAGGGCCCAAATCCCCGTCCGCGGCCCGGCGGGTCGCGGTGTTGTCCGCTCCGCGAAACCCCAGCGCGTCCGCGTGGTCACGTCACGTAGATTGCGGAGCATGTCAGGGGCAACACGTGCGGCACGGCAGGGCGTGGCGGAAGCGCGCCGGATCGTGGTCAAGGTCGGATCGTCATCGCTCACCACGGCCGCGGGGGGCCTGGACGCGGACCGCGTCGACGCCCTCGTCGACGTCCTGGCCAAGCAGCGCTCCGGCGGGGAGCGGGAGATCGTCCTCGTCTCCTCCGGAGCCATCGCCGCCGGACTCGCCCCGCTCGGCCTGACCCGCCGCCCCAAGGACCTCGCCCGCCAGCAGGCCGCGGCGAGCGTGGGACAGGGCCTCCTGGTGGCGCGCTACACCGCCTCCTTCGCGCGCTACGGCGTCCGCGTCGGCCAGCTCCTGCTCACCAGCGACGACATGGCCCGCCGCACCCACCACCGCAACGCCTCGCGCACCGTCGACCAGCTCCTCGCGATGGGCGCCTTCCCGGTCGTCAACGAGAACGACACCGTCGCCACCGACGAGATCCGCTTCGGCGACAACGACCGGCTCGCCGCCCTCGTCGCCCACCTCGTCCACGCCGACCTGCTGGTCCTCCTCTCCGACGTGGACGGCCTCTACGACGGCGACCCCAGCAGGCCCGGCAGCTCCCGCATCGCCGAGGTGCGCGACCCCGCCGACATCGCGCACGTCAGGATCGGCAGCACCGGGAAGGCGGGCGTCGGCACCGGCGGCATGGTCACCAAGGTCGAGGCCGCCTCGATCGCGGCCGCGGCCGGCATCCCCGTCGTCCTCACCGGCGCCAGCCACGCCGCCGACGCCCTCGCCGCCCGCGACACCGGCACGTACTTCCACCGCACGGGCCGGCGCAGCGCCGACCGGCTGCTGTGGCTCCAGCACGCCTCCACCCCGCGCGGCGCGCTCACCCTGGACGACGGCGCCGTACGGGCCGTGGTCGAGCGGCGCACCTCACTGCTGCCGGCCGGAATCGCCGCCGTGGAGGGCGAGTTCAGCGCGGGCGACCCGGTCGAACTGCGCGACGAGAGCGGCCGGGCGGTCGCCCGGGGCCTGGTCAACTTCGACGCCAAGGAGATCCCGCAGCTGATCGGCCGCTCCACCCGGGAGCTCGCCCGCGACCTCGGCCCCGCCTACGAACGAGAAGTCGTACACAGGGACGATCTGGTCCTCCTCAGGGCGTGATCCTTGCCCGTCTGCCTTCGAAACCGTTGTGCAATCGGCCGAAAGCCTGCCACCCGAGGGGGACCTTCCTCAAAACCACCCCACGACGTCTCGTGTCCTGCTCAACTCTTGATGCAGGGACCTCATGCAGGGAAGTTCCGCACGACCATTGCGCAAAGGAGGCCGTCGTGAGACGAGCGCGCCCGGGGGCGACGCCCCGAGGGTCGGCGGAGCGGGCACTGACCAGCGTGGCCGCCGGGGCGGCGTACGAGGAGGGGACCGCGGGCGACTTCGGCTCCGACCCCGGCGCGATGGCCGAAGCGGGACCCCGCCTGTGGCACATCACACTCAGCGTCTCGGGCGCCGAGTCCCCCCTCGCGGAGATCCGCCGCGGCCTCGAACAACTCGCCCACGACCACCCGTTTCTGCTGACCAGCCGCTATGCGGTCGACCACGCGGAGATCCGCTACTGGGAAGAGGCCCGCGACCTGCACGACGCGGCGGCCGTGGCGCTGCGCCTGTGGGGCGAGCACCGCCAGACCTCGCGGCTGCCGCCCTGGGAGATCGTCGGCCTGGAGGTCATCGACCGCCAGACCTATCACCACCGCATCGCGGAGGGTTACGGCCCGCTCCCCGCCACCCCGGTGGGCGTGCACCCTTTCTAGGAGCCGTCACCGCCGCCGAACCTGCACCTTTTCGGCCATGTCTCAGCCCCCGGAACAGGATCTGGACGCCCGCCCGTCCCCCGTTACCCTGCGGAGCATGACGTCGCCTTCGCTCAACCCGTACGACTCGATGACTCCGGTCACCCGGGTCGCCTACCGCGCCCGCGCCGCCGCCAACGACCTCGCCCCGCTGCCGCGCGCGGAGAAGGACGACGCGCTTGCCGCGATCGCCGACGCCCTCGAGGTACGCACCGCCGAGATCGTCGAGGCCAACGCCGAGGACATCGCCCGCGCCCGCGAGGCCGGCACCAGCGAGTCGGTCATCGACCGGCTGACCCTGACCCCCGAGCGGGTCCGCGCCATCGCCTCCGACGTGCGCGACGTCATCGCCCTGCCCGACCCGGTCGGCACGGTCGTCCGCGGCAACACGCTCCCGAACGGCATCGACCTGCGCCAGGTCCGCGTCCCGCTCGGCGTCGTCGGCATCATCTACGAGGCCCGCCCGAACGTGACGGTCGACGCCGCCGCCCTCTGCCTCAAATCGGGCAACGCCGTACTCCTGCGCGGCAGTTCCTCCGCGTACGCCTCGAACACCGCGCTCGTGCGCGTGCTGCGCGACGCCGTCGGCGGCAGCGGCCTGCCCGCCGACGCCGTCCAGCTCGTGCCCGGCGAGAGCCGCGACTCGGTCACCGAACTCATGCGCGCCCGCGGCCTCGTCGACGTCCTGATCCCGCGCGGCGGCGCCTCCCTCATCAAGAACGTCGTGGAGAACTCGATCGTGCCCGTGATCGAGACCGGCACCGGCAACTGCCACGTGTACGTCGACGCCGACACCGACATCGACATGGCCGTCGACATCCTCGTCAACTCCAAGGCGCAGCGCCCCTCCGTCTGCAACGCCGCCGAGACGCTCCTGGTCCACCAGGACATCGCCGACGCGTTCGTGCCGCGCGCCCTGGACGCACTCGCCGACGCGGGCGTCACCGTCCACGCCGACCCGCGGATCCTCGCGTACGCGGACCGGACCAAGGCCACCGTCGTCGAGGCGACCCACGACGACTGGGAGACCGAGTACCTCTCGTACGACATCGCCGCCGCCGTCGTCGATGACCTGGACAAGGCCGTCGAGCACATCCGGCTGTGGTCCTCGGGGCACACGGAGGCCATCGTCACCACGTCCCAGCAGGCCGCCCGCCGCTTCACCCAGCTCGTCGACTCCACGACCGTCGCGGTCAACGCCTCCACCCGCTTCACCGACGGCGGCCAGTTCGGCTTCGGCGCCGAGATCGGCATCTCCACCCAGAAACTGCACGCCCGCGGCCCCATGGGACTGCCGGAACTGACGAGCACGAAGTACATCGTCACCGGCGACGGTCACATCCGTTAAGCAGTGTCTTGTGGGGTGAATTCCCTTACCGTCTGCCCAAATTGACCCCTCAGGTCTACTCTGGAGAGGTGCCGGAGGACGTGGGGGGCGCGCCGTTCCCGGACGGCTGGGAGCCCGACGACGACCACGACCGCGGGGGCTGGGACGAAGAGTTCGCCTCCGTGGTCTTCGATGAGGACTTCGTGCGGGCCGCCGAAGTCCATGAGCCCACCGCGGTCGAGCGGCTGCTCGCCGCCGCCCAGGCGCGCGCCGAGGCCCAGGAGGCCGAGGCCCGCCGGGCGCGCACCCGCCGCGGCCCCGACGACGACTTCTACGAGGACGGCGAAGGGTTCGGGACGGCGGGCGCGGGCCGGTTCGGGCACGTGCCGGACGACGCCGACGGCCTGTACGAGGAAGGGCTGGAGGCGGACGGCAGGGCGGGAGCGCACGCGGGCATGGTCCGCTGGCGCAGGCCCGTCGCCTGGGCGCTCGCCCTGCTCATGGGCGTCGGCATGGTCGCCCTGGCCTTCACGGCCGTCTACCGTGGCGCCGCGGCCGGCCGCCAGGACCAGGTCCCGCCGCCCGCGACGACGGAGCTGGAGAAGGGCGCCCCGAGCCTGCCCTCCGCCTCCGCGGACTATTCGCAGCCGGCGGTTTCCGCGGTCCCGAGAACGCCTTGAGCGGTCGCGCGGGGCGCTGTCAGAAGTTGTCGTGCACCAGGGCGTTTACCGGAGGTCCCGGAGACCTACCCTGAAGGTATGGGCGGGCCAGTGGACCCACCGGAGGGGTCACCGGAAGGCGGACCCGGCGGTGGCGGCGCAAGTGACGACGAGTACCGATCCGTCGTGTTCGACGAGTCGTTCGTCCGGGCTGCCCGCCTCCAGGAGTTCTCCGCGCAGGAACGGATCACCGACCACGCGCCCGCCGTGCGCCGCACACCCGCGCTGCGCCGCGGCCTGACCAGGCAGGTCGTCATACTCGTCGTCCTGATCGTCATCGCCTTCGGCACCGCGATCTACATGGGCGTGCGCAGCCCGTACCGCACGGCCCCCGTCGCCCGGCACACCGAACCGCTGCGGATGACCGTGATCCCGCTCGCCCCGACCGGGGCGGTCCCGGGCTCCGGCTCCGTCCGCGACCTGTACGAGCACAGCCCCGCCGCCCAGTTCCGCACCGCCGCCGACGGCATCGCACTGCCGGCCGCCGTCCGCCGCACCGCGCACTTCTCCGACAGCCAGGTCGTCACCGCGCTGACCACCGCCAAGGACTATCTCGTCGACTCCTCGCTCGACCCCGACGTGCTCACCGGGGGAGCGGTCAGGACCGTGCGCATGCTCGTCGACCCGCAGCAGCTCGACCAGTTCGACCAGAGCTTCGACCAGCCCGTCGTGGACGGGCGGCACGCGGCGACCGGCTGGCTCGTCCGCTTCGACCCGGCGCAGGCCGAGCTCGCCGACCCGCACATCCGCGTCCAGGGCACGCTGCACGCCGCCGAGACCGACACGGACTCCCTCGAAGTGACCTCCGACCACACGTTCGTGTACGCGCTGCGGCCGGCGGGCGCCGTCGACGGGGCGCGGGCCTCCCTGTTCACGGTCCGCCGCGAGCTGCACTTCCGCTTCGACCGCGAGGACCTGCGCAACCACCAGGCCGAGCTGCTGGTGTCCTACGTCCAGGCGGGCCCGCTCTCCTGCTCCGTGGACTCCGCCGAACACCTGCACCCGCTGCTCGCGGGCCAGACGGCGAAGAAGGACGGCCCGGCGGGTACCGACCCGTACGCGACGGGCGGTGCGACCGCGCTGTGCGGCGCGCTCGCACCGAGCGCCCAGCCGTCCGTCTGACGCTGAACTTTTTGGGGCTCAGCTCTCGGCGGCGTCGTCCTGAGCACCGTGGTTGCCGGTGTTGCCCCCGCCCCCATTGCCGTTGCCGAAGCCGCCGAAGCCGCGCTTCACTCGGCCGCCCAGGTCGCCCGCGCCGCCCGCGATGTCGCTGACCAGCTTCATCAGCGGGTCCTTCGAGTTCTTGACGTGGTCCGTGTAGTGCGCGGCCGACTCGCGGAAGGAGTCGGTCACCGAGGCTTCCTTGTCCTCCGTGCGGCGCGGGTAGTGCCCGTCCATCAGCCGCTGGAAGTCACGGGACTCGGCCCACTTCTTCAGCTCCGCGGCCCGCACCGTCGTGAACGGGTGGGAGCGCGGCATCACGTTCAGGATCTTCAGCACGGAGTCGCGCAGATCGCCCCCGGACTCGTACTCCTCGGCCTGCTTGAGGAACGCGTCCACGTTCATCTCGTGCAGGTGGTTACCGCCCGCGATCTTCATCAGGCCGCGCATGGAGGCCTTCAGGTCCTGGCCGACCAGCAACCCGGCGCGGTCCGCGGAGAGTTCGGACTTGCGGAACCACTCGCGCAGCGCCGTCACGATCGCCATGATCGCGAGGTTGCCGAGCGGGATCCACGCCACCCGCAGCGCGAGGCTGGTCAGGAACAGCAGTATCGTCCGGTAGACGGAGTGCCCGGACAGCGCGTGGCCCACCTCGTGGCCGACGACCGCCCGCATCTCCTCCTCGTCGAGCAGCTCCACCAGGCCGGTGGTGACGACGATGATCGGCTCGTCCAGACCGATGCACATCGCGTTCGGCTGCGGGTCCTGGTTGACGTACATCGGCGGGACCTTCTCCAGGTCCAGGATGTAACAGGCGTCCCGCAGCATCGAGTTGAGGTGCGCGAACTGCTCGTCCGAGACCCGCACGGAGTCCGACAGGAACAGCAGACGCAGGCTGCGCTCCGGGAGCAGACCGCTCAGTGCCTTGAAGACGGTGTCGAATCCGGTGAGCTTGCGCAGCGCCACCAGGGCCGAACGGTCCGCGGGGTGCTCGTACGCCCGCGAGGAGATTCCCGGGAAGCGCCTGCGCTGCCTGCTGGGTACGTTCTCGTGCTGCTCGTTCGGTACGTCGGGCATGCGGCCCCCCATGTCGATGGCATGTCGATGGCATGCCGGTGTGATTCGGTTGTGCCCCCAAGGCGGGATCCACACTAGGCGGAGATACCGTGACGGGGCAGCACACAGAAGGAGCGAACCGTGATGGATCACCACGCCGGCGCCGCCGGGCTCGGGCACGTCGTCAACGCCGCCGCGGCCGGCCAGGGCCCCGGGAGCCTGCTGCGCATCGTGCTGATCGTCGGCATCCTCGGCGCCCTCTTCATGGCCTGGTTCCTGCTGCGCGGCTACAAGCGCGACGACTGATCCGGGGTTTTGGACCCGTACGGCAGAGTCGGCGTGATCGCCGCGAGCACCCCCGCTTACGATGGGCCGGAAGTCTTTATCCCGATCCCACACCGGATAGGTCCTGCTGACGATGAGCCTCGCAAGCACCACTGCCCAGCTGGCCACTCTCGCCGCCGAGGGCGGCGAGCACGGCGGCAACCACGAGAGCATCAGCCCCCTCATGACGGGTGGCGGCGCCTTCGTCATCCTGCTTCTGCTGCTGTGGATCGTGACCCGCTTCAACCGCGACCGCTGAGCACGGGGCGCGGACCACTCCGATCGGGCCAGTAGGCTCTGCACGCATGGGAGCGCAGGACATGCCTACCGGCCCGGTCAATAGCCCGGCCGGCGGCCCGGATCACGAGTGGGTGTCGCCCGCAAAGCGACGTCTCGGCGTCATGGGCGGAACGTTCGACCCGATCCACCACGGACACCTGGTGGCGGCCAGTGAGGTCGCCGCGCAGTTCCACCTCGACGAGGTGGTGTTCGTGCCGACCGGGAAGCCGTGGCAGAAGAGCGACAAGCAGGTTTCCCCGGCAGAGGACCGTTATCTGATGACGGTCATCGCGACCGCCGAGAACCCGCAGTTCTCGGTGAGCCGCATCGACCTCGACCGCGGCGGTCCGACGTACACCACGGACACACTGCGCGATCTGCGGGGACTCAACCCGGAAACGGACCTCTTCTTCATCACCGGCGCGGACGCCCTGGGGCAGATCCTCACCTGGCGTTACACCGAAGAGCTCTTCTCCCTGGCACACTTCATCGGCGTCACCCGGCCCGGCCATCCGCTCACCGACCCGGGCCTCCCCGAAGGCGGTGTCTCGCTGGTCGAGGTGCCGGCACTCGCGATCTCGTCCACGGACTGCCGGGACAGGGTCGCCAAGGGGGACCCCATCTGGTACATGGTGCCGGACGGTGTGGTGCGCTACATCGACAAGCGCCAGCTGTACCGAGGCGAATGACCCTGCACCGCCGAGAGGGGCATCGGTGAACGACCGCTACGACGGTTACGACCAGCGCAACGACGAGTACGAGCTGGTCGGCTACGACGAGTTCGGCCAGCCGGTGTACCGGCAGGTCCAGCAGGCGCCGTCGTACGAGCAGCACGCAGACAACTCCGGGTACGGATACGGCTACGACCCGTACGCGACCGGACAGCAGCCGCCGGTGCCGCCCGCTCCGCCGCAGCAGTCCGCGCACACCTACGACCCGTACGGAACCGGTGGCTACGACCCGTACGGGCAGGCCACCGGGACCGGTGAGCAGCCGCGGGTCACCCAGCAGGCGCCGTACCCCCCTCAGGCGCCCCAGGTACCCCAGCAGGCCCATCCGACACCTCAAGCGCCCCAGCAGACCGAGCAGGCCACCGCCTACATCCCGCAGCAGGCGCCGGCACCCCAGGAACCCGAGCGGCACGGCCGCGACCAGCAGCAGGACCGCGACTACCGCACCGAGCAGTTCTCCTTCGTGGAGGAGCCGGACGAGAACTCCGAAGACGTCATCGACTGGCTGAAGTTCACCGAGTCGCGCAGCGAGCGGCGCGAGGAGGCCAGACGGCGCGGCCGCAACCGGGTCGTCGCCCTCGTCGTCGTGCTCGCCCTGTGCCTGGCCGGCGGCATCGGCTACCTCTGGTACGCGAACAAGCTGCCGTTCCTGTCCAAGGACGACACGAAGGCGGGCGGCGCCGCCGCGACCGGCCCGCAGAATCGTGACGTCATCGTCGTCCACCTGCACAACACCAAGGGCGGCGGCACCTCGACGGCGCTGCTCGTCAACAACGCCACGACCAGGCAGGGCAGCACCGTCCTGCTGCCCAACTCCCTTGCCCTGACGGGCGATGACGGCACCGCCACCACACTCGGCAAGTCCGTCGACGACGACGGCTCCTCCGGTACCAGCGGCGCGATCGACACCCTGCTCGGCACGGACGTCGAAGGCACCTGGCGGCTCGACACCCCTTACCTGAACAACCTTGTGGAACTCGTCGGCAACATCGAGATCGACACCGACACCGACGTCCCCGACCCGGCCAAGAAGGGCACGTTCCTCGTCCACAAGGGCGAGGCCCAGACCCTCAGCGGCGCGGCGGCCGTCGCCTACGCCACCTACCAGGCCAAGGGCGAGGCCGAGACGGCACAGCTCATGCGGTTCGGGCAGGTCATGCAGGGCGTACTGCGCAAGCTGTCGTCCGACCCGCAGGCCGCGACGACCACCGTGCAGACGCTCGCCCAGATCCTCGACCCGTCACTGACGGAGAAGGACCTCGGCGCCTTCCTCGCCAAGCTCGCCGACCACGCCAAGGAGGGCGACTACAAGACCGCCCTGCTGCCGGTCCAGCAGAACGGCACCCTCTCCGAGGCGGCCTCGGACTCCGTGGTCAAGGACGTCCTCGGCGGCACCGTCAAGGCCCCCGCCAAGGGAGACTCGCTGCGCGTCGCCATCAAGAACGCCACCGGCGACAAGGCCCGCACCGAGAAGGCCCGCGTCGCCCTGGTCAACGGCGGCTACACCTTCGTCGAGGGCGGTACCGGGACCGCGGCGGCGGCGTCGCAGGTCACATACGGCGACGACGCCCGCAAGCAGGACGCGGTCGAGGTCGCCAAGACGCTCGGCCTGCCGACCTCGGCGGTGAAGCAGAGCAAGGCCGCGGCGAACGCGGACGTGTCCGTGGTCCTCGGCCAGGACTACACCGGCAAGTGACCGCCTGGTGGCCCCGGAACCGCCCCGGAATCTCCGCGAACCGGGGCCACCAGGAACGCAGTGAGGCCATCCGGCGGTCCGTGAGACCCTTGAGGTACCCCCGTCAGGGATATCTCGGGGGATTCTGACCGCCGACGGAAAGCCATGTAGTGACCGCCACTGACCGTTCCCTCGAGCTCATCACCGTCGCCGCACAGGCGGCCGCCGACAAGCTCGCGCACGACATCATCGCCTACGACGTCAGCGACGTGCTGTCCATCACGGACGCCTTCCTGCTCGCCTCCGCGCCCAACGACCGCCAGGTCAAGTCGATCGTCGACGAGATCGAGGAGCAGCTGAACAAGCAGCTCGGCACCAAGCCGGTCCGCCGCGAGGGCGACCGCGACGCCCGCTGGATCCTGCTCGACTACGTCGACATCGTCGTCCACGTCCAGCACAGCGAGGAGCGTGTCTTCTACGCCCTCGAGCGCCTGTGGAAGGACTGCCCCGAGCTGGACCTGCCGGCCGACGCCAAGGCGACCCGCGGCAAGGGCGCCGAGCACTCTCAGCGCGAGCAGGCCGCGGCGGAAGCGGAGGACATCCGCGAACTCGGCGGTGAGGTTCTTTGACCGGCGGTTCCCAGCGGGGCCGCCGGGTCGTCCTGTGGCGGCACGGCCAGACGGCCTGGAACCTGGAGCGCCGCTTCCAGGGCACCACGGACATCGAGCTGACCGACACCGGCGTCGCCCAGGCCCGCCGGGCCGCGCGGCTGCTCGCCTCCCTGAAGCCGGACGCCGTCGTGGCCTCCGACCTCAAGCGGGCCGCCGCCACCGCCGCCGAGCTGACCGCTCTGACGGGCCTCGACGTCACGTACGACGAGGGCCTGCGCGAGACGTACGCCGGTGACTGGCAGGGCCTCACGCACGACGAGATCATCGCCCGCTACGGCGAGCAGTACGCCGCGTGGAAGCGCGGCGAGCCGGTGCGCCGCGGCGGCGGCGAGCTGGAGACCGAGGTCGCCGACCGGGCGGCGCCCGTCGTGCTGCGGCACGCCGACAAGCTGCCGGACGACGGCCTGCTCGTCGTGGTCAGCCACGGCGGCACCATCCGCACCACCATCGGCCGCCTCCTGGGCCTGGAGTCCCAGCACTGGGAGGGACTCGGGGGACTGTCGAACTGCTGCTGGTCCGTCCTCGGCGAGGGCGCGCGCGGCTGGCGGCTGCTCGAGCACAACGCGGGCACGCTGCCCGAGCCCGTCCTCGGCGACGACGACTGATCCGGTCCCCGCGGGCCGCGGGGACCGGATTTCACTTTCGGGCAGGTCGCAAGCTAAAGTTCTTCTTGTTCGGGCCGCCGGGAAAACCGGCGGGAAGAACAGTGAGAAGGACCGCGAGAAGATCGCGGCGCGGGGCTATAGCTCAGTTGGTAGAGCGCCTGCATGGCATGCAGGAGGTCAGGAGTTCAATTCTCCTTAGCTCCACAGAATTTCCTGTTCCACAGGTACCGAAGATCCCGTCCCGTCAGGGGCGGGATCTTTCGTTGTCCGCACGCAGCCTCCCCAGCAGCTCGCGGGACTCCTCGTCCGCCGGCGAGTAGACGACGATCCGGCACTCCGGCAGGTTGTCGATCCCGAGCGACGTCGACGTCATGCGCAGGTCGCGATCGAGCGCCTGGTGCCGGAACGTCTTGACGTACTGGCCGGGCGGCGCGACGTCGCCGCCGCGCCACAGCTCGGCGAAGTAGTCGCTGGCCTCCGACAGGGCGTGGATGAACTCCTCCCAGACGGGCTCGCCCACATGGCGCCCGTACGCCGAGCGCAGGATCGCCACCATGACGGGCAGCTCGCTCTCGCGGAAGAGCAGCGGGCACAACTCCTCGGGCGCGACGAACAGGGTCCACATGGCATTGGCGAGCCGGCCCGTCGCCGGGTCCCGCAGATCTCTTCGGACCTGGAAGAGCAGGCGGTATCCGAGGTTCGTGGCGAGCAGGTCGTACCGCGCGTTGTAGACCACCGCCGGGAGCGGGTCGAGGGCGTCGAGGATGCCCTGCACATCCGGCGCGACCGCCTCGACGCCGGCCTCCGGCGTGGCCGCGTACGCCACTCCCGCCAATTGGTACAGGTGCTCCCGCTCCGGCCGGTCGAGCCGCAGCGTGCGCGCCACCGCGTCCAGGACCTGGGGCGAGGCGTTGATGGGGCGGCCCTGCTCCAGCCACGTGTACCAGGTGACGCCGACGCCGGAGAGCTGCGCGACCTCCTCGCGGCGCAGGCCGGGCGTGCGTCTGCGCGGGCCCGGGGGCATGCCGACGTCCTGGGGCGTCACTCTGGCGCGGCGGCTGCGCAGGAAGGCGGCCAGCTCGGGCCTGCGGCGGTCGGTCGTCGGCCCCGCCGGGTGTTCTGCCGTGCGGTCCGTCGCGGTCATCGTCGTCACATCCCCCATCGTGTGCGTCGGCTCCGTACCCCGGAAGGCACGTACCGGGTGCTGCCGGTACCAGCATCAGCGGGCTCTCGTGACCCGGATCCGATCGGCGTCAGGCTCCGGACATGACGACAACCGTCCCGGAAAGTCCGCAACTCCCAACTCCCGGATCACTCCCCGCATCCAGTAAAGCGCCCGGCACCGACAACGGCACCGCGTCCGGCCGGGGGCGGCTGCTCGCGGTGGTGCTGACCGCCCAGTTCATGGCGGTCCTCGACGTGTTCATCGTGAACGTCGCCGCCCCCACGCTGCGCACCGAACTCGACGCGTCCGGCGCCGCGTTGCAGCTGGTCATCGCCGGATACACCATCACGTACGCCGTGCTCCTGATCACCGGCGCGCGGCTCGGCGACCGGTTCGGGCACCGCCGGGCCGTGCTCGGCGGCCTCGCCGTGTTCACCGCGGCCTCGCTCGCCTGTGGACTGGCGCAGAGCAGCGGCCAGTTGATCGCGTTCCGCATGCTGCAGGGCGCCGGGTCGGCGCTGATGATCCCGCAGGTGCTCAGCCTCATCCAGCGGAACTTCGCCGGGGAGTCCCGCACCCGGGCGCTCGGCGCCTACGCGGCGGTGCTCGCCGTGGGCGCCGCGGCCGGACAGGTGCTCGGCGGGGTCCTGGTCAGCGCCGATCTCCTCGGTACCGGCTGGCGGGCGGTATTCCTGGTCAACGTGCCCGTCGGCCTGGCCCTGCTCGCCCTCGGACGCCGGGAACTGCCCCGCGACGGTGCGCGCCGGGCGGGGCAGCCGCGGCCGCTCGACCTGCCCGGCCTCGTGCTGCTCGGCGGCGCCGTCTCGCTGCTCACCGTGCCGCTCGTGCTCGGCCAGGAGGAGGACTGGCCGCTGTGGTCCTGGCTGTGCCTGGCCGCGTCCGTCGTGGTGTTCGCCCTGTTCTGTGCCTACGAGGCCCTGCTGGCGCGGCGCGGTGGCGCACCGCTGATCGCGCTCAGGGTGCTGCGTGTCCCCGGCATCGGCCGGGCCGTCTTCCAGATCCTCGCCGCGATGGCCGTCAACGCCGGCTTTCTCTTCGCGCTGACGCTGCACATCCAGGGCGGCCTCGGGTACAGCGCGCTGCGCGCGGGGCTGACGTTCGCGCCCGCCGCCGTCGTGTTCGGCGCGGTCGGGCTGACCTGGCGGCGCTGGCCCGCGCGGTGGCAACGGGTCCTGATTCCCGGTGGGTTCGTGCTCGCGGCGGCCGGGGCGCTCGGTACCGGTCTCGCGCTGCACGGCGGGGGCGACGGCGGGTTCCGGCTCTACGCCTCGTTCGTGGCGATCGGTGCGGGGCTCTCGCTCGGTTTCAGCCCGACGCTCACGCGGGCCCTGGCGACGGTGCGGCCCGAGGACGCCGCAGACGCCAGCGGACTGCTCGCCACGGTGACGCAACTCGGCCAACTCGTCGGCGTCGCCGCCTTCGGGACACTTTTCCTCCATCGCGTTGAGACGTCTGGGGCCTCAGGGGCGTATACCTCTGCGGACGCGCTCCTGATGTGCGCGTATGCGCTGGCGGGGACGGCATTTCTGGGTGCCGTATCCGGACTGGTACGCAGGCGTCGCTGACCGTATTGCTCCGGCCGTGGCAGAATCGGACGGCCGGAAGGGGGCTGCGTCCGACCGACGAAGACGGCCCGACGGGAGGGAGTGCGCGATGCCCTTGAGCATCATCGAGGAGGCCGACCGCCTCCTCGGCGTGGCAGCGATACCCGTCGAGCCCCCGGCTCCGTCTCATTTTTCCGGCGATGTCCCTCTTGTTGTAGATGTTCTCCTCAACTGTCCGTCCTGCGGATCCCGCCACGTCGCCCAGATGCTGGGCGACAACGGTGGGATCTCGTACGTGTGCACGGCCTGCGGCCACAGCTGGAGCTGAGCGGATCGACATGGGGTCACACAGGAGGAAGTGCGATTGGTGCGGCAGTGGTACGCCCATCGTGCGCGACATGGAGCCGGTGAACCCGGACTACCAGTACTGGTGCGAGGAGTGCGCGCGGGCGCTGATCATAAAGGGCGACCCGATCGAGACGTATCGGGAGCTGGAGGGCGAGCCGATCTATGGCCGGCTTCTCGACGAACACTGCACCCTCAAGCGGTTCTACTCGTTCGCCAGAGCCTGAACCCGGAGCACACCAAGAAGGCGTACGCCACGCCTACGTAGAGCGCCGACAGCGCCAATTGCCCACCGTTCTGATGGAGTTCGAGCCGGCCCGGGCCGTGCGGCACCCACCACAGTGCGTACGAGCAGAACACCGACGTCAGCAAGGCGGCGGTGCGCCTGCGGCCGGACTCCCACACCAGGAGGAGCAGGGGTACGCACCACACCCAGTGGTGCGACCAGGAGACGGGACTGACCAGGAGCGCCGTCATCGCGCACGCCACCACGGCCTGGGCCCGCCGCCCGCGCAGCGCCGCCGCGACGGCGACCGCGAGGCCCAGAGCGCCCGTCACGGCGGCGGTGAGGGCCCACCACGGGCCGGGGTCGCCGGTGTGCAGCAGCCGGGCCAGGGTGCCGCGCAGCGACTGGTTCGCGGTGTCCTCGGCGTACCCCACCCGGCTCGCCTCGAAGACCATCCGGGTCCAGAACCGGCGGGAGTCGTGGGGCAGGACGGCTGCGGCCGGCGCCGTGGCACCGGCGAACGCACACCCCGCCACGCACGCGTGCCGCAGCCACGGCCGCCAGTCGCCCCTCCTGAACACCGCCACCGTGATCCCCGTACACACCAGGAAGACGGCGAAGAGGGCGGGCGTCAGCTTGATCGCGGCCGCCACGCCGATACCGATGCCCGCCCAGCGGTGCCCGGGGCGCCGCGTCAGATCCCACAGGACGAGCACGGCCAGCAGGAGATTGACCTGCCCGTAGCGCAGCGTCGTCCACACCGGCTCGCACCACACGGCGCCCGCCGCCACCCACAAGGCGTGCTCCACGCGCGCGTGGCGCCCCACGAGACGCAGGGACAGATGCGCGAAGGCGACCAGAAGGGCGAGGTTCGCCACGGTCGCCGCGGCACGCATGGTGGCGACGTCCACGAGCGTCAGCGGGGCGAACAGCAGCGCGGCGAACGGCGGATACGTCGTGGGCAGTCGGGCATGCGTCGTACGCAGCGCATACAGGTCGCCACCCGCTCTCACGGTCGCGCCCTCCGCCCGGTAGACCAGCAGATCGATCATCGAGACATGGGCGGCGCGCTGGGCGATCCAGAAGCTCACGAAGGAGAGCAGGCAGACGGCCAGGGCTGCGGGCACGCGGCGACGGGCGCGGGGCAGGACGAGCACGGTCACCCAGGGGACCCTAGTGGTCGTTTCCATCCTCTTTCTCCACAGAGCGGGTCAGATGGGAAACGATTTGGTGATGCACCTGGGGGACCGTGTAATGTTGGCGTCGCCGCCGGGGAAACCGACAGGAAAACCTGGCGGACCACGGCACGGGGCTATAGCTCAGTTGGTAGAGCGCCTGCATGGCATGCAGGAGGTCAGGAGTTCAATTCTCCTTAGCTCCACAAGAATTGAAAGCGGGCCATCCCATCGGATGGTCCGCTTTCGTCTGTCCCGGCCCCTTACTGCTTACGAGCCCGACTGCGGCCCGGCGGAAGCGCGGGCGGGAGCGGCGGCCGGGCGGGCAGCGCCGCCGCGTCCTCCTCCAGGCGCAGGGCAAGGGCCGGGCAGCGCCGCACTGCACGTACGGCGTTCGCCTCCGAATAGCGTGGCACCGCCGCGTCCGCGACCGCCGGATACCCGTCCGGGCCCAGCTGGATCAGCTCCGGCACGATGTCCGCGCACAGGCCGTGGCCCCGGCACAGCGTCCAGTCCACGGCGAGCCGCTTGCCGCTGGGGGCCGCGCCGGCCGGCGCCTCCGTGTGCAGCGGCAGCACCCCGCGCACCGGGCGGCCGCACCCGGCGCCCAGGACGTGCGCCGCCAGGTCGTCCGTGAACGCGGAGATCGTCGACTCGATGAACGCCGCCGAACCGTCGGGGTGTTTGCACGCCCCGCGACGCTTCACCGCCCGGGTGACCTCGCGCAGCGCCTCCAGGGCGGTGGGCCCGCCGCCGTTCAGGACGTCCTCCAGGCCGCGCGCCGCCGCGGGCAGGCCCAGATAGCAGGGCCCGCACTGGCCCGCGCTCTCCGAGGCCAGCCATTGCGCGACCCGTAGCGCTTCGCCGAGCGGGCAGGTGTCCGGGCCGATCGGCAGGATCGCGCCCGCGCCCAGAGCGCCGCCGCTCGCCTCCAGGGACGCGCGGGAGACGATGGCGTCCTGCGCGGCGGCCGTGTCCAGCCACTTGCCGTGATAGCCGCCCGTGAGCACGCCCTGGGGGAGCGGCGGAGCACCCGCGAGCTGGAGGACGTAGCGCAGCGGGACGCCGGAGGGCACCTCCAGGACCATGGGCCGCGTGACGGCGCCGGAGAGCGTCAGCAGGATGGTGCCGGGCTCGTCGTGCAGGCCGGTGCGGCAGTAGCGCTCGGGGCCCGTGCGGGCGGCGACGGCGAGCTGGGCGAACGTCTCCGCGTTCGACAGGAGCGTGGGGGCGCCGCCCACTCCGGAGTCGGAGGCCCGCACCTTGCGGCCCGGCGGCATCGGCGGCCCGCCGTCCGCCGAGCGGATCAGGGCGGAGGACTCGCCGGTCACCATGCGCACCGGATTGCGCTGCACACGCGCGCGTAGCGGTGCGTTACGCCGGTTCGTCAGGCCGCGTTCGGCGAGGGCCGCCTGCATCGAGGCCTCCGTGGAGTCGCGGGTCACGCCCACGACGAGCGTGCGCGCGCCGAGCGCCTCGGCGACCAGGAGAGCGCCGTCCAGGATCAGGTGGGGTGCCCGGTTGATCAGCACGGTGTCCTTGCGGCACGCGGGTTCGTCCTCGCTGCCGTTGACGACGACCACGGGGCGCACACCGCGCCGGATCGCCGACTCGGCGACGGCGCGCAGCTTCTTGGCGAACGGGAAGCCGGCGCCACCCCGGCCGCGCAGCGCCACCGCCTGGGCCAGCTGCGCGAGCGACTCGCCCGCCATGGGTTCCAGCGGGCCGTGCACCTTGAGGTGCATGTCGAGGTCGAGCCGCTCCACGAGATCGAATCCCGACGTGAGCTGGGGAAGGCCGACGACGCGGACCTCCGGGACGTCGGGCAGCGCGGTGTTCACTGCGGGCCTCCGTAGGGCGTGGTCCAGGGCTCACCCGACGAAGGGGCCTGGAAAGGGCCGGGCAGCGGTTCGGTGGGTGACTCGTCGGCCGCGTACTGGCCGCCGTATGTGGCCTCGTAGGAGCCGCTGTTCTCGTATGCGGTGTCGTACGAGGGGACGCCTCCGTAAGGGGTGTCGTACGAGGGGTCGTACGAGGAGGGCGGCGCCTCGGCCGGGGGCCGGGGAGACGGAGCGGGCCAGCGCTGGGCGGGGGCGGGTCCGACGGACTCTCCGTATGCGGGCTCTGCATAGGCGGGTTCTACATGGGCCGGTTCTATGTATGTGGGTTCTACGTATGTGGTCTGCGGGGACTCCGTGTAGGGGAGCGAGGATGTGGGGGCCTCGCTCCGCGGGGTCACGGAGACAGCGCGGTAGGCGGCCGCGAAGCCGACCCCGGCGGTTGCCGGCGCCGGGCGGGCGGGGGCCTCTGTGGCGGGCAGCGGCTGTTCGGCCACGTCGCGGGCCACGTCACGGTCCGCGTCGCGCGGGGCGGCACGGGGCATGCGCGGGCCCGGGTCCAGGAAGGCGAGGACCCGTGCCGCGACTTTGAGCTTGACCGGGCGGGGAGCCGCCCGCAGGCCCACCGCTCCGGCGACCGCGAGCAGACACAGGCAGTACAGGACCACCACGTACGTCTTGGGCGGCCGCCCCGCATACAGGCCGTGGATCAGGGCCATGCACCACGCCGGGTAGGCGAGCATGTGGGTCGCGCGCCAGCGCGCGGCGAGCCCGGCCGGGGACGCCATGGAGCTGCGCAGCGCGCCGGTGATGCCGGTGGTCACCATGAGGAGCCCGGCGAGCACGCCGATGCCGATCAGCCCGCTGCTGCCCGTGACGCCCGCCCCGAAGGGGATCAGCGCCCCGATGAGCGTCACATGGGCCAGCGCCACCTTCACGCTGACGTGCAGCAGCAGGAAGCCCAGCGAGGCGATCGCGGTGGCCCGGTGGACGCCCTGGGCGAGCAGCCGCTGCCTGGAGGTCAGGAACAGGCGGTCGGAGGCGACCAGGCCCCACACGACGGACGCCGTGAGGGAGACCAGGGACAGGACGCCCGTGGTGAAGTCGAGCGCCGCTCTGAAGGCGTCGCTCCCGATGACCACGATCACGGGTATGAGGAGCAGGACCGCCGCGCTCAACACCCCCGTGGTCGCGCGGCGGCGGCTCCCGGTGGTGCGTGGGGTGTTGCGTGAACTCGTACGTGAACTCCTGGGTGTACGAGGCGAGTTCAGAAAGTGAGGGGTTCGAGGGTTCATGGGGGCGACTCCGAAAGGTTCGGCACAGTGGACCCACAGGCCCGCACTCTAGGTCGGCGAATACCAGCCAGTACGAGGTTTGAGTTATCTCGTCGTTATCTAGAGGCGGCCTGGTATTTGCGTTGCCCCGATAGCGGGCGGTACGCGGAGTAACCGTTGGCCATGGGTGGGGCCTGTGGAAGCCCGTCGCGGCCCGCGTGGGGGCTGCGGTACCCTGACGCCATGCGTGCCGTACGCCTTCTGCTTAGTGAGCCGCGCTGATCAGTCCCGACCCGCCTTCGCGCGTGTGGTCGGCATCGGCGCGGCGTCCCCTCCTGTGCGAGGGGCTTTTTCATTTCCCGAGCACTGGCAGCCGGCAGAGACGATCGATGGAGCTTTGAGGATCATGAGCGAGACGAATACTGCCGCCGCTTCCGAGGCGGCGGTCGCACCGCACCGCTACACGGCGGCCATGGCTGCCGACATCGAGGCACGCTGGCAGGACTTCTGGGACGCCCACGGCACGTACGAGGCGCCCAACCCGACCGGTGACCTGGCGGGCGACCCGGAGGTCGCCGCCCGGCCCAAGAAGTTCGTCATGGACATGTTCCCGTACCCCTCGGGCGCGGGCCTGCACGTCGGTCACCCGCTGGGCTACATCGCCACGGACGTCTACGCGCGCTACCAGCGCATGACCGGGCACAACGTGCTGCACACCCTGGGCTTCGACGCGTTCGGCCTGCCGGCCGAGCAGTACGCCGTGCAGACGGGCACCCACCCGCGCACGTCGACCGAGGCCAACATGGAGAACATGAAGGTCCAGCTGCGCCGCCTGGGCCTGGGCCACGACAAGCGCCGGTCGTTCGCCACGATCGACCCGGAGTACTACAAGTGGACGCAGTGGATCTTCCTGCAGATCTTCAACTCCTGGTACGACGACGAGCTGAAGAAGGCCCGTCCGATCGCCGACCTGGTCAAGCAGTTCGAGACCGGTGAGCGCGCCGTCGACGGCGGCCGTTCCTGGACCGGCCTGAGCAAGGCCGAGCAGGCCGACGTCCTCAGCGGGTACCGCCTGGCGTACGCCTCCGACGCGCCCGTGAACTGGGCGCCCGGCCTGGGCACCGTCCTGGCCAACGAGGAGGTCACCGCCGACGGCCGCTCCGAGCGCGGCAACTTCCCCGTCTTCAAGGCGAAGCTGCGCCAGTGGAACATGCGCATCACCTCCTACGCGGACCGCCTGCTGGACGACCTGGACGGCCTGGACTGGCCCGAGGCGATCAAGCTGCAGCAGCGCAACTGGATCGGCCGCTCCGAAGGCGCCCGCATCGACTTCGAGGTGCCGTCCGGCTCCGGTTCCGGCGCGGAGGCGATCACCGTCTTCTCGACCCGCCAGGACACCCTGTTCGGCGCCACCTACATGGTGCTGGCGCCCGAACACGACCTGGTGGACCGGATCGCCCCGGCCGCCTGGCCCGAGGGCACCCACGACGTGTGGACGGGCGGCCACGCGACGCCCGCCGAGGCCGTCGCCGCCTACCGCAAGCAGGCCGCCTCCAAGTCCGACGTCGAGCGCCAGGCCGACGCCAAGGAGAAGACCGGCGTCTTCACCGGCGCGTACGCGATCAACCCGGTCAGCGGCGAGCAGGTCCCGGTCTTCATCGCCGACTACGTACTGATGGGCTACGGGACCGGCGCGATCATGGCCGTCCCGGCGCACGACGTCCGCGACTTCGCCTTCGCGCGCGCTTTCGAGCTGCCGATGCGCTGTGTCGTCGAGCCCTCGGACGACCGCGGCACCGACACCGCCACGTGGGACGACGCCTTCGTCGCGTACGAGGCGAAGCTGGTCAACTCCGCGGGCGAGGGAATCAGCCTGGACGGACTGGGCGTCACCGACGCCAAGGCACGGATGACCGAATGGCTGGAGCGCAAGGGCATCGGCCACGGCACCGTCAACTTCCGGTTGCGCGACTGGCTGTTCAGCCGGCAGCGCTACTGGGGCGAGCCCTTCCCGATCGTCTACGACGAGGACGGCATCGCCCACGCGCTGCCCGAGTCGATGCTGCCGCTGGAGCTGCCGGAGGTCGAGGACTACAGCCCGCGCACGTTCGACCCCGACGACGCCGACACGCAGCCCGAGACGCCGCTGTCGCGCAACGACGAGTGGGTCCACGTCACCCTGGACCTGGGCGACGGCGCGGGGCCGAAGAAGTACCGCCGCGAGACCAACACCATGCCCAACTGGGCGGGCTCGTGCTGGTACGAACTGCGCTACCTGGACCCGCACAACAGCGACAAGCTGGTCGACCCGGACGTCGAGCAGTACTGGATGGGCCCCCGCGAGGGCATGCCCACCGGCGGCGTCGACCTGTACGTGGGCGGTGCCGAGCACGCCGTGCTGCACCTGCTGTACGCGCGTTTCTGGTCGAAGGTGCTGTTCGACCTGGGCCACATCTCCTCGGCCGAGCCGTTCCACAAGCTGTTCAACCAGGGCATGATCCAGGCCTACGTCTACAGGGACGCGCGCGGGATCGCGGTACCCGCCGCCGAGGTGGAGGAGCGCGACGGCGCCTTCTGGTTCGAGGGCGAGAAGGTCTCGCGGCTGCTGGGCAAGATGGGCAAGTCCCTGAAGAACGCGGTCACGCCGGACGAGATCTGCGCCGAGTACGGCGCGGACACGCTGCGCCTGTACGAGATGGCGATGGGCCCGCTGGACGTGTCGCGGCCGTGGGACACGCGCGCGGTGGTCGGCCAGTTCCGCCTGCTGCAGCGCCTGTGGCGCAACGTGATCGACGAGGCGACCGGCGAGGTCACCGTGGTCGACGTGCCCGACGCGGAGATCGACCCGGCCACGCTGCGCGCCCTGCACAAGGCGATCGACGGCGTCCGGGGCGACCTGGAGGGCATGCGCTGCAACACCGCCATCGCCAAGGTCACCGAGCTGAACAACCACCTGACCAAGGTGGGCGGCGCCCTGCCGCGCTCGGTCGCCGAGCGACTGGTGCTGCTGGTCGCGCCGCTGGCCCCGCACGTCGCCGAGGAGCTGTGGCGCAAACTGGGCCACACCGACTCGGTCGTCCACCGGGACTTCCCCGTCGCCGACCCCGCGTACGTCGTCGACGAGGCCGTGACCTGCGTCGTGCAGATCAAGGGCAAGGTCAAGGCCCGCCTGGAGGTCTCCCCGTCGATCTCGGACGAGGAGCTGGAGAAGGTGGCCCTGGCCGACGAGAAGGTCGTCGCGGCGCTGGCCGGCGCCGGTATCCGCAAGGTCATCGTGCGGGCGCCGAAGCTGGTGAACATCGTGCCCGCGTAGGCATCGTGCCCGCGTAAGCACTCAGGGTTGTTCCCTACGGGCAGGTTGGGGGTTCTGATGGAACCCTCGGCCTGCCCGCTCCGTTTACGGTGGAGAAGCGGGACAACGGGGTACGGACGAATCGGAGGAGCGCCGTGGAAACTGTGCTGGTGATCGTGGCGCTGATCTTCATCGCATTTCTGGTGCTCGGCGCGTACGCGACGGTGAAAGTGGTCGGCGCGGCCAAGCGCGGCGTGGACCGCACGGTCGGGCAGGCCCGGCGGGCGGTGGAGGACACCACCCTGCGGGCCAGATCCTTCACGCAGCCCGGCACAACGAGCCAGTTGGCGCAGTTGCGGCTGAAGCTGCGCACCTCCATGCGGGCCACGCAGGACTCGCTGCACGCGCGCGTCGGCGAGGACGTCACGCTCAAGGAGTCCCTCGGCCTCTTCGAGCGGCTGAGCGCGCACGGGCACGAGCTGGACAGCGAGCTCAAGCGCCTGGAGACCGAGCCCGACAAGGCCCGCGTGGCTGCCCTGCTGCCGGAGCTGAAGGCGCGCACGGAGCAGATCACGGCGTCCGCCGACGCGCTGCGGCACGCGGCCCGGGACCGGGCCAGCCGCTTCGCGGGCGACGACCTGGACTCGCTGCGCGCGCAGATCGACCTGGAGGCCGGGGCGCTGCGGCACTGGACGACCGAGGACGTCACGCCGGGCGCTCCGCAAGGCGCCGAGGGCGCGGGTACGGATCAGGAGCCCGCGCGGCCCGCGATCACTCCGCCAGGTGTGCGGCCGGTGTATCCGTGGCAGAAGAAACCCCGTCCCGAGAGCACGACTTGATCCCTGAGGTCCTTGGCCGACGGACGCCCGTCGGCAGCCGGCCGGTGGGGGCCGGGCTGCCGCCGACGGGCCCCGGCGGGTAACCTCCGGTGCATGTCCCGCCATGTCGCGATCGTCACCGATTCAACGGCCTACCTGCCGCAGCGGACGATGGAGCGCCACAGCATCACGGCGGTGCCGCTGACCGTGGTCCTGGGCGACCGGGCGCTGGAGGAGGGCACGGAGATCTCCGCCCGCTCGGTCGCCGAGGCGCTGCAGAAGCGCCGTTCGGTGACGACGTCGAGGCCCAGCCCCGAACAGTTCGCCGAGACCTACCGCAAGATCGCCGAGTCCGGTGCCACCGGCATCGTCTCGCTGCACCTGTCCGCCGAGTTCTCCGGGACGTACGACGCCGCGGTCCTGGCCGCACGGCAGTCGCCGGTCCCGGTACGGGTCGTGGACACCGGCATGGTGGCCATGGCCCTCGGGTTCTGCGCGCTCGCGGCGGCGGAGACGGCCGACGCCGGCGGCACCGTCGACGAGGCGGTGACGGCGGCGGAGAAGCGGGCCGCGGACACCTCCGCCTATTTCTATGTCGACACCCTGGACTATCTGCGCCGCGGCGGACGGATCGGCGCCGCGCAGGCGTTGCTCGGCTCCGCGCTCGCCGTCAAGCCGCTGCTGCAACTCGACGGCGGCCGCATCGAGTTCATGGAGAAGGTTCGCACGGCGTCGAAGGCGATCGCGCGGCTGCAGGAGATCGTCGCAGAGCGTGCGGGCAGCGGGCAGGTCGACATCGCCGTGCACCACCTGGCGGCGCCGGACCGGGCGGAGGCGCTGGCCGGCTGGTTGCGCGAGCATGTGCCGGGCCTCGGCGAGCTGCATGTCAGCGAGGTCGGGGCGGTGATCGGGGCGCACACCGGGCCGGGGCTGTTGGGGGCGGTGGTGTCGCCTCGGGCCTGAAGACGCGGGCGCGTTATTTTCGCGGGTGGGCTGTGGGCTGTGGGCTGTGGGCGATCCCGGGGCGATCTCCGGGCGAGCTGGGCATCGGTGGGGCACCTGTGGGCGGGTCTGCGGGTGAGGGAGTTATCCACAACTGCCAGGTTCTCCACGGGAATTGACCAAGATCCACTGGTTCGCCGCGGGATGTCTACCGTCTCGTGACATGGCACTTCGATCACTGGCCCGAACAGCACGGGCATCCAGCGGGCCGGGGCGCGTCCCCGCTTCCGACAGCCGCGCACAGCACCGGCACGCCGTCCGACGGCGTACGCGGCGCAGGCACCTCGCGGCGGAGCGGACGCGGCTGCGGGCGGAGGCGTTGTTCGCGCCGCCGCCGCCGCCGCAGCAGCAGCGGTCCGCGGAGCCCGGGGCGGCGCCGGGGGAGGCGGTCTCGGCTGTTCCGGCGGTTCCGGCGGTTGCGGTGGTTTCGGGGGTTCCGGCGCGGGACCCGATGCCGGACGTCCCAGATCCGTTCCCCGATCCGATCCCTGCGTGTGGGCCCCGGGCCGAGCCCGCTCCGGAGCCGGTGCAGTCGTGGCGTGAGCGGGTCGCGCTCGGCGTGCGCGACCGGGTGCCGCTGTGGGTGCAGACGAGGTGCGGGATCGAGCGCCGCGGCGCGGTGGCGCTGGTCGTCGTCCTCGGTGTGGTGGCGCTCTTCGCGGTGCAGCACTTCTGGGCGGGCCGGACGCAGCAGGTACGGGCGCCGGAGACGGTCCGCGCCGCGGCGCCGCAGATGATGGAGCCGTCGGATGTCCCTGCCTCCCCGGCCGCGCCAGGAGCCGTCGCGCCGGGACCCGGGGCGACGGGCAGTGCGGGGATCATCGTGGATGTCAGCGGCAAGGTCCGCAGGCCCGGAGTGCAGCGGCTGCCCGCAGGGGCCCGGGTGGCGGACGCGTTGCGGGCGGCCGGTGGGGTCCGCCCCGGAACGGACACCGCGGGGCTCAACAGGGCGCGGCTCCTGACCGACGGCGAGCAGGTACTGGTGGGCGCCCAGGGGGTGGCGGCCCCGGTGCCTGCGGCGCCGGGTGGTGGGTCCGCCGGGGCGGCTCCCGCGGGGCCGATCGGCCTCAACACGGCCACGCCGGAACAGCTCGACACGTTGCCCGGCGTCGGGCCCGTGCTGGCCCAGCACATCATCGACTACCGCACGGAGCACGGGGGTTTCCGCTCCGTCGACGAACTGCGCGAGGTCAACGGGATCGGGGACCGCCGCTTCGAAGACCTGCAGAACCTTGTGCGGCCATGAGGGGCACACGCGTCGACCGTCGACGTCGTTCGCCATTGGCTCCGGGTCCGGCACGGGTTTCGGATCCGGTACGAGTTTCGGCCTCGGCCTCGGCTCCGGATCCGGCACGGGTTTCGGCTCAGGCTCCGGTTCGGGCATCGGCCTCGACCGGTCGACTCGGCGACGCGGACCCGCGTCAAGAGGAGTCGCTGGACTTGAGGTTGGTGCCGCCGGCACTCGCGGCATGGCTGACGGCGGCGGTGGCCTTGACGGCTCCCTGGCGCTGGGCGGTGGTCGTGGCGGCGGTGAGCTTGGTCGCCGGCCTGGCGTTCCTGGTGGCGTCGGGGCGTGGGCGCCGACGGCAGGGGGGTGCGGCGCGGGGCGCCAGCGGCACGCGGTTGGGCCACGGGGTGGGCGTGGCGTCCGAAGGTTCGGCGCCCGGGGGTCACGTTGCTGGAGGCTCGGATCCCAGAAACCCGGTGCTTGAAGGGCCGGTGCCTGGAGGCTCGGATCCCAGAAACCCGATGCCTGAAGGGCCGGTGCCTGGAGGCCCGGCGCCCAGAAACCCGGCGCCCAGAAACTCGGCGCCCGGGGGCTTGGCTCGGGGGAACCCGACTCCCGGAGGCCCGGCCCCGGGGGACCTGACTTCCGGAGGCCCGGCCCCCGGAAGCCCGGCGCCCGGAAACCCGGCCCTCCAAGACCCACCCCCGCCGGCCACCCCAACTCACCCCTGGCGGAGCCCATCCGTCGCCGTGCTTCTGTTCTGCATCGCCGCGGCCGCGGCCTCCGCGGGGTTGCACGGGGCCGATCTGCACAGAGGGCCCGTGCCGGGGCTCGCCGTTCAACATGCGCGGGTGGACGCCGAGTTGGAGGTCACTTCCGATCCGCGGGTCACCCGGCCCCGGATCACGGGGGACCACGCGGCGCCGTCCGCCGTATTGATCGAGGCGGACGTGGTGCGGGTGAAGGCGCCCGACGGGGCGGTGTCGCGGACCAGCGTGCCGGTTCTGGTCCTGGTCGAGGCGCGGGGCGGTCCCTGGCTGTCCCTGTTGCCCTCCACGCGGATCGCCGTCAGGGGCGGGCTGGTTCCGCCGCTGAGGAACGGCGACCGGATCGCGGCAGTGCTGCGCGTGGCGCACGGGGAGCGGCCGCGCGTGGTGGCCGGGCCGAGCGGTCCGCAGCGCCTGGCCGGGGCGCTGAGGGCGGGGCTGCGCGAGGCGACGGACGGCCTGCCGGGGGACGCGCGGGCGCTGCTGCCGGGCCTGGTGGTCGGCGACACCGCGCGCGTCACGTCGGAGTTGCACGCGGCGTTCCAGGCGACGGACCTGCTCCATTTGATGGCGGTCAGCGGGGCCAATTTTACGATCTTGCTTGCCTTGTTGATCGGCCCGCCCGGCATCGCGCACCGCGTCGAGCGCAGGGGTCTCGCGCCCCGGATCGGCCTGTCCCTCAGGGCGACGGCACTGCTGGGAGGGGTTCTCACGCTCGGGTTCGTCGTGGTGTGTCGGCCCGAGCCGAGCGTGTTGCGGGCGGCGTCGTGCGGTGCCATCGCGCTGCTGGCCGTCGCCACCGGGCGCCGCAGATCCCTGATCCCGGCGCTGGCCACGGCGGTGCTGCTGCTCGTTCTCTACGACCCCTGGCTGGCGCGGAGTTACGGGTTCCTGCTGTCGGTGCTCGCCACCGGGGCGCTGCTGACGCTGGCTCCGCGGTGGAGCGCGGGGCTGCGGCGGCGCGGGGTCCCGGCGCGGCTGGCCGAGGCGCTGGGAGCGGCCGGGGCGGCGCAGGCCGTGTGCGCGCCCGTCGTCGCGGTTTTGGCGGCGCGGGTGAGTCTGGTGGCGGTGCCGTGCAATCTCCTCGCGGAGTTCGCCGTGGCTCCGGCGACGGTGCTCGGGTTCGCCGCGCTCGCGACGGCGCAGGTGGCGATGCCGGTGGCCGAGTTCTTCGCGTGGTGCGCCGGTTGGCCCGCGGGGTGGATCGCGGACATCGCGCGGGCGGGGGCCGCGTTGCCGGGCGGCGGGGTGGACTGGCCCGGGGGCTGGCGCGGCGGAGTGTTGCTGGCGGTCGGCACGGTGGTGGCCGTGTGGTTGGGGAGGAGAGTGCTGAGGTCGCCGTGGGTCGTCGCGGGCTGTGTGCTGGTGCTGGTTCTGATGGTGGTGCGGCCGCCGCCGCTCACCCGGGTGATCACGGGCTGGCCGCCACCGGGTTGGCGCCTGGTCATGTGTGACGTGGGGCAGGGGGACGCGCTGGTGCTGGCAGCGGGGGCCGGGGCGGGCGTGGTGGTGGACGCCGGGCCCGATCCGCTGCTCGTGGACCGGTGCCTGCGTTCGCTCGGTATCACGAAGGTTCCGCTGGTGCTGCTCACGCACTTTCACGCGGATCATGTGGCGGGCCTCGCTGGGGTGTTGCGCGGGCGCTCCGTCGGGGTGATCGAGACGACCGGGTTCCAGGAGCCGGTGGGCCAGGCCGCGTTCGTCCGGCGGCTCGCCGCGCGGCACGGTGTCCCGGTGGCCGGCGCGGTGGCGGGGGAGCGGCGCAGGACCGGGCCGCTCGACTGGGAGGTGCTGTGGCCGCCGAGGCCGATGGTGACTCCGGACGGCCCGAACGACGCGAGCGTCACGCTGTTCGTGCGCACGGCGGGGCTGACCATGCTGCTGCTCGGGGATCTCGAGCCGGCCTCGCAGCGAGCCCTGTTGAGAACCGGCGACGGGGCCCGGCTGCCCCCGGTCGATGTGCTGAAGGTCGCCCACCACGGTTCGGCGTACCAGGATCCGGGGCTGCTGCGCCGGGCCGCGCCCCGGCTCGCGCTGATCTCGTGCGGGGTCGACAACCCGTACGGGCATCCCTCGCCGCGCACGGTGGGGGCGCTGCAAGGGCGGGGTGCGGCCGTGCTGCGGACGGACCGGGACGGGGCGATCGCGGTCGTGGGCCGGGACGAGGGCGGCGGACGCGGGCTGGGGGTGGCGCACAGCGGACGCTGATCCGTCGACGCGTGGGCCGGAATCGGCGGGGGAGGAAGCCGAGTTGGGAACAGGCGGCGCGGCACTGCCGGTACCTGTCGGCGGCTGTGCGCAGGCTGTGTATGACGCGCTCGGGACGCTGCTGCCCGGGAGGGCGCCGGGCGAGTGCTACCCGTGAGTAGAAATGCCTCTGAGCTGGCCAAACGCCATCCGGAGCATCCAATTCCTCTCACTCGCGGGCAGCAGCGCACCTTCCCCTCGATTCCCGCGATGTGGGTCCGTGTTGCCTCGAAAGCCGCAACGGTGATCGAATGCTGTTTCGTTCAAGCAGCAACGATCGTCGCCAAGGCGCACTGGGGTGGGTAGGTCATGTTCGGCCGCAGGCTGGGAAACCGTACGAACCGGGTCCAACGGACAAGTCCTCTGGCGGGGTTGACGGTGCCGCCCAGTGCGGGCGTGCTCAGCTGCCGCGTCCTCGACCCGGTCAACGAGCCGGTGAAGGACGCCGAGTTGGCGGTGAGCGACGCGATGGGGCGCAAGGTCGTCAGCGGGGGGACCGACCCGTTCGGCTCGTTCGTGGCGACCGTGCCCGCCGGTGACTACCGGCTGGCCGTGTCGGCGGAGGGGTACGCCCCGTTCCACGGCGGCGCCACGGTCGCCGAGAGCGGGCACGCCTCGCTCGGGGACGTCATGCTCCAGGTCTCCCCGCCGCCGCAGCTGCCCGCGCCGGGCGAGTGGGAGATCGAGCCGACGCACTCCTCGATCGCGTTCACCGCACGGCACATCGGGCTCGCCCGGATCCACGGCCGGTTCAACACCTTCGCGGGTGCGCTGCGGCTTGCCGACCGCATCGAGGAGTCCGCGATGCACGTCGTCATCGACGCCTCGTCCATCGACACGAACGTGCGGATGCGCGACGACCACCTCAGGTCGGCCGACTTCCTCGACGTCGACCACTTCCCGACCCTGGAGTTCTACGGCGACCGCTTCACGCACAAGGGCGGCAGCCGCTGGACGATCACCGGAGCGCTGACGCTGCACGGAGTGACACGCACGGTCACCCTGGACGCCGAGTACCTCGGGCTCGGCAACGGCATGGAGGGCGAGACCCGTGCCGCCTGCCGCGCCACCGTGGAGCTGCACCGCGACGACTTCACCGTCAGCTGGCAGACCATGCTCGCGCGGGGCATCGCCGTCGTCGGCTCCAGCGTCCGGATCGAGCTCGACGTGCAGATCGTGCCCAAGAACTGAGTCCCGAATGTCCAGGGTGCGGGGCGACGGTGCGGCGGCGGTCGGCGCGTAGCGGAAAATGGTGCCGTGAGCGATGTGAGACACGTACTGGTACTGCCCGACCGTGACGCCGCGCAGGAGGCCGCGGAAGGGCTCAAGGAGCGCTTCGGTGTCGCCGAGGAACCGCAGCTCGTACGGGACGCGCTGGCCGGCGAGGACGACGCCGAGGACGCGCAGTGGCTGGTGGTCGTGGAGGACCCGGGGAACCGCCTCGACCCCGGGGAACTGGACGAGTTCGCGGCCGGCTGGGACGGCTGGCGCGAGGAGCCCTAGGGTCAATGCCGTTGCCTTAGCCGCGATCTTGGTGCGTGCACCCCCGAGCGCAGGCGCGGCGCGCATCCTGGTGACATTCTCAAGATCCGCAGGAGTCCACCGTGCCACGGCGGTTCATGAGCCTGGGGCGACGAAGGGCAAGATCGCCCGTAACGCAACGGCATTGGCCCTAGGGTCTGTCTTCAGACTCCCCTCTGCCCGGCGACGTTCGGCACGCGCTCTCGCCGCACCGGGCGCGAAGCCGAGTACGCCCTGTGCGAGGCCCTGCATCCGGCCCGCCGAGAGCGCACGCACCGAACGCCTCCGGCCGCCCTCCGGGCGACGAGGGGAGTGTGAAGACAGACCCTAGCCGGGAGGCCTTCGGCCCGGCCGGTTTGTCAGTGGCCCGTGGGATGCTTGTCCGCGATGGCCAGGAAGAGTGCACACGACGAACCCCTCGCCCCGCTCACCGTTGCGGTGGGCCAGGAGGACCTGCTGCTCGACCGCGCGGTGCAGGAGGTGGTGGCGGCCGCCCGCGCCGCCGACGCGGACACCGACGTGCGTGACCTCAGCTCCGACCAGCTGCAGCCCGGCACGCTCGCCGAGTTGACGAGCCCGTCGCTGTTCGCCGAGCGCAAGGTCGTCGTCGTACGCAATGCGCAGGACCTGTCGGCGGACACCGTCAAGGACGTGAAGGCGTACCTCGGCTCGCCCGCCGAGGAGATCACCCTGGTGCTGCTGCACGCCGGGGGCGCCAAGGGCAAGGGGCTGCTCGACGCCGCGCGCAAGGCCGGCGCCCGGGAGGTCGCCTGCCCGAAGATGACCAAGCCGGCGGACCGGCTGGCCTTCGTGCGCAGTGAGTTCCGGGCACTCGGGCGGTCCGCGACCCCGGAGGCCGGCCAGGCGCTCGTCGACTCCATCGGCAGCGATCTGCGGGAGCTGGCATCCGCCGTGACCCAGCTCGCCTCCGACATCGAGGGCACGATCGACGAGGCCGTCGTCGGGCGCTACTACACGGGGCGGGCCGAGGCGTCCAGCTTCACCGTGGCCGACCGGGCCGTGGAGGGGCGGGCAGCGGAGGCCCTGGAAGCCCTGCGGTGGTCGCTGTCGACCGGCGTCGCGCCGGTGCTGATCACCAGCGCCCTGGCGCAGGGCGTGCGCGCCATCGGCAAGCTGTCCTCCGCGCGCGGAGGCCGTCCCGCGGATCTGGCGCGGGAGCTCGGGATGCCGCCGTGGAAGATCGACCGGGTGCGGCAGCAGATGCGTGGGTGGACTCCGGACGGGGTCTCCGTGGCGCTGCGGGCCGTGGCCGAGGCCGACGCCGGTGTGAAGGGCGGCGGGGACGACCCGGAGTACGCGCTGGAGAAGGCCGTCGTGACGATCGCGCGGGCCGCACGCGCGCGGGGCCGTGCGTAGCGCGAGCCGCCCGCAGCCAGGACCAGGAGCAGCCGGCACCCAGCACGGACCGACAGCACCACGAGCGGTCAGGGCCACACGCCGAAGCCCCGCTCTGTCGGAACAGGGCGGGGCTTCGGGTGACGCATGTGGTGAGCCCACACCCGCGTGGCGAACGCAGTCGCGTGCGGGCTCGGGGTGCCGGTCGGGGGCGGATGAGAGAGGGCCCGCCCGGGTCCTTCCGGCGTCGGATCAGCTCCCGGACTCGACATCCGGGAAGAGAAAGAAGAGATCAGCCCTTGAGGGCGGCGACCTTGGAAGCAAGCGCCGACTTCTTGTTGGCGGCCTGGTTCTTGTGGATGACACCCTTCGAGACGGCCTTGTCGAGCTCACGCGCGGCAGCGCGCTGGAACTCGGTGGCCTTCTCGACGTCACCCGCGGCAGCGGCCTCGCGGGCCTTGCGCACCGCGGTCTTCAGGGAAGACTTGACGGACTTGTTGCGCAGCCGAGCCTTCTCGTTGGTCTTGATCCGCTTGATCTGGGACTTGATGTTCGCCACGAAATGAGCCTTTGCAGGTTCAGGCACGGGGCCGGTGAAGGACCCGTACCGATGATTTTCACTGAGTGTGTGCCTCCTGCTGAGAGGGCATGAGACACAGCTGCTCACGGTACCAGCCGTACTCCCACCGGCCCAAACCAGTCCCAGTCCCCTCGCCGTGGGACCATGGAAGCTACGTATCGATCCGACCCGAGGCATAAGGCGCCTCAAGAGACAGGACCCTGCGTGCCCGCGATCCCTAACAATGTGCCCGAGCCGAGCCGTACCGACCCGGCGCTGCTCCGCAATTTCTGCATCATCGCGCACATCGACCACGGCAAGTCCACGCTCGCCGACCGGATGCTCCAGCTGACCGGAGTGGTCGATCAGCGGCAGATGCGCGCCCAGTACCTCGACCGGATGGACATCGAGCGCGAGCGCGGCATCACGATCAAGTCCCAGGCGGTGCGACTGCCCTGGGCCCCCACCGAGGGCCCGGACCAGGGCAGTACCCACATCCTCAACATGATCGACACCCCGGGCCACGTGGACTTCACGTACGAGGTCTCGCGCTCGCTCGCCGCGTGCGAGGGCACGGTCCTGCTCGTCGACGCCGCCCAGGGCATCGAGGCCCAGACCCTCGCCAACCTGTACCTGGCGATGGAGAACGACCTCAAGATCATCCCGGTGCTCAACAAGATCGACCTGCCGGCCGCCCAGCCCGAGAAGTTCTCCGAGGAGCTGGCGAACCTCATCGGGTGCGACCCCGACGACGTCCTCAAGGTCTCCGCGAAGACCGGCATGGGTGTCGACGCGCTCCTCGACAAGGTCGTCGCCGAGATCCCCGCGCCGGTCGGCGTCGCCGACGCCTCCGCCCGCGCGATGATCTTCGACTCGGTCTACGACTCGTACCGCGGTGTCGTCACCTACGTCCGTGTCGTCGACGGCCAGCTCAACAAGCGTGAGCGGATCCGGATGATGTCCACCGGCGCGACGCACGAGCTGCTGGAGATCGGGGTCTCCTCGCCCGAGATGACCCCGGCCGACGGCATCGGCGTCGGCGAGGTGGGCTACATCATCACCGGCGTGAAGGACGTCCGTCAGTCCAAGGTCGGTGACACGATCACCTCGCTGCACAACGGCGCGACCGAGGCCCTCGGCGGGTACAAGGACCCCAAGCCGATGGTGTTCTCGGGGCTCTACCCGCTGGACGGCTCGGAGTACCCGGACCTGCGCGAGGCCCTCGACAAGCTGCAGCTCAACGATGCCGCCCTGGTCTACGAGCCGGAGACCTCGGCCGCGCTCGGCTTCGGCTTCCGCGTCGGCTTCCTGGGGCTGCTGCACCTCGACGTGATCCGTGAACGCCTCGAGCGCGAGTTCGGCCTCGACCTCATCGCGACCGCTCCGAACGTGGTCTACCGCGTGATCATGGAGGACGGCACCGAGCACACTGTCACCAACCCGAGCGAGTTCCCCGAGGGCAAGATCGACGAGGTGTACGAGCCCGTCGTACGCGCCACGATCCTCGCCCCGAGCGAGTTCATCGGCTCGATCATGGAGCTGTGCCAGAACCGGCGCGGTGTCCTGCTCGGCATGGACTACCTCTCCGAGGACCGTGTGGAGATCCGCTACACGCTGCCGCTCGCCGAGATCGTCTTCGACTTCTTCGACAACCTGAAGTCCAAGACGCGCGGGTACGCCTCGCTGGACTACGAGCCCACCGGCGAGCAGTCGGCCCAGCTCGTCAAGGTCGACATCCTGCTGCACGGCGACAAGGTCGACGCCTTCTCCGCCGTCACCCACAAGGACGCCGCCTACGCGTACGGCGTGCGCCTGGTGGCCAAGCTGCGCGAGCTGATCCCGCGGCAGGCCTTCGAGGTGCCGATTCAGGCCGCGATCGGCTCCCGGGTCATCGCCCGCGAGACCATCCGCGCCATCCGCAAGGACGTCCTCGCCAAGTGCTACGGCGGTGACATCTCCCGTAAGCGCAAGCTCCTGGAGAAGCAGAAGGAAGGCAAGAAGCGCATGAAGATGGTCGGCTCCGTCGAGGTGCCGCAGGAAGCCTTCATCGCGGTGCTCTCCAGCGACGACAGCGGCGGCAAGGGCAAGAAGTAGCAAGAAGTAGCTCTGAGCAGCTGTCGCGCTACAGGGAAACGGTGGGCTCGGTACGCACATGCGTGCTGGGGCCACCGTTTTTGTGTGGGCCCTGTGAGAGCCGAGGCCACTGGGGCAACCCGGTCGAAGTTGAAAGCCGGAGCCTCTTACGCACCGGGCGAGCGCGCCTTACCCTGATCACTGCTCAATGGTTACTCGCCAGTTAAACAAGCCGCGTTTCAACAGTCGCGGGCCCGGAGGACGTCGTGAGCGACACACAGACCCTGATCGAGAACCGGCCGCCCTCCGTGGCGTCCCTCTTCCTGGAGCGCGTCGCGGCGACACCTGATGCCGAGGCCTACCGCTACCCGGTGCCGGCCCCGTCGGGCGCGGGCCCGGACGAGTGGAAGTCCCTGAGCTGGGCGGGCGCCGCGCAGCGGGTCCACGCCGTCGCCGCCGGGCTCGTCGAGCTGGGTGTGCGGCCCGAGGAGCGGGTGGCGCTCGCCTCCTCGACGCGGGTCGAGTGGATCCTCGCCGACCTCGCCATCATGTGTGCGGGAGCGGCGACGACCACCGTCTACCCGCAGACCAACGCCGAGGAGTCGGCGTTCATCCTGTCCGACTCCGAGTCCAAGGTGCTCGTCGCCGAGGACGCCGCGCAGCTCGCCAAGGCGCGCGAGCGCCGGGCCGAGCTGCCGGAGCTGAAGCATGTCGTGGTGATCGACGCGACCGGGGTCGAGCCCGACGCCGCCGACCCCGACGGCTGGCTGCTCACCCTGGAGGACCTGGAGGCGCGCGGCGCCGCCTATCTGGAGAAGAACCCGGCTGTCGTCAAGGAGCGGGTCGCGGCGATCCGCAAGGAGCAGCTCGCCACCCTCATCTACACGTCCGGGACGACCGGGCGCCCCAAGGGTGTCCGGCTGCCGCACGACAACTGGTCGTACCTGGCGAAGGCCATGGCCGCGACCGGGCTCCTCGGCCCGGACGACGTGCAGTACCTGTGGCTGCCGCTCGCGCACGTCTTCGGCAAGGTGCTGATCAGCGGCCAGATCGAGGTCGGGCACGTGACGGCCGTCGACGGTCGCGTGGACAAGATCATCGAGAATCTGCCGATCGTGCAGCCGACGTACATGGCCGCCGTGCCGCGCATCTTCGAGAAGGTCTACAACGGCGTCGCCGCGAAGGCGCGGGCCGGTGGCAGCGCCAAGTACAAGATCTTCCAGTGGGCGGCCGGGGTCGCGCGCGAGTACGCGAAGGTCAGCCAGGACAACTTCCGCCGTACGGGCGTCGCGTCGGTGCCGTTCAAGCTCGCCTCGAAGCACAAGGCCGCCGACCGGCTCGTCTTCAGCAAGCTGCGGGAGGCCTTCGGCGGGCGGCTGCGGGCCTGCATCTCCGGCTCGGCGGCGCTCGCCCCCGAGATCGGCTACTTCTTCGCCGGCGCGGGCGTGCACATCCTGGAGGGGTACGGGCTGACCGAGTCGTCGGCCGCGTCCTTCGTCAACCCCGGCGAGGCGTACCGGACCGGGACCGTCGGCAAGCCGCTGCCCGGCACCGAGGTGCGGATCGCCGACGACGGGGAGATCCTGCTGCGCGGCCCCGGCATCATGGAGGGCTACCACGGGCTGCCCGAGAAGACCGCCGAGGTGCTGGAGAGCGACGGCTGGTTCCACACCGGCGACATCGGCGAGCTGTCCGTCGACGGCTATCTGCGGATCACCGACCGCAAGAAGGACCTCATCAAGACGTCGGGCGGCAAGTACATCGCGCCCGCCGAGGTCGAGGGCCAGTTCAAGGCCGTGTGCCCGTACGTGTCCAACATCCTGGTGCACGGGGCCGACCGGAACTTCTGCACCGCGCTCATCGCCCTCGACGAGCCGGCCATCCTGGAGTGGGCCAAGGAGAACGGCCTGGAGGGCAAGTCCTACGCGGACGTCGTCGCCGCGCCCGCGACCGTGCAGCTCGTCGACGGCTACGTACGCGAGCTGAACGAGGGCCTGCAGCGGTGGCAGACCATCAAGAAGTTCAAGCTGCTGCCGCGCGATCTCGACGTGGAGCACGGTGAGCTGACGCCGAGCCTGAAGCTGAAGCGGCCCGTCGTCGAGCGGGAGTACAAGGAGCTGCTCGACGACATGTACGCCGGGTCGCGGGAGAACTAGGCGGGCGACGGGGCGCCCCGCTCAGGGGCGCCTCATCATGCGCAGGGTCTCCTCCATCCGCGTGAGGTGATGGCGCAGTTCCCGTACGTCGGGGTCGACGTCTTCCGACAGATGGTGCTCGATCGAGGTCATGCGGGACGTCAGCGCGTCGAACTGCTGCTGTTCGCGGGCCAGTAGCCGTTCCAGTTGCTGGGTTTTCCGGTGCAGGTCCAGGAAGACCGTGACCTTCGCCCGCAGCACCCAGGGGTCGAAAGGCTTGGTCAGGTAGTCGGCCGCGCCCGTCGCGTAGCCGCGGAAGGCGTATCCGGCGTCGGCGTCCGTGCCCGTCAGGAAGATGATCGGGACGTCTTTTGTCTGGTCCAGGCGCTTGATGTTGGTCGCCGTCTCGAAGCCGTCCATGCCCGGCATCCGGATGTCGAGCAGGACCACGGCGAAACGGCGGCGGAGCAGTGCCTTCATCGCCTCCTCGCCCGAACGGGCCCGTACCAGCGGCTCGTTGAGCGAGCCGAGGACGGCTTCCAGCGCGACCAGATTGTCCTCCATGTCATCGACGAGAAGGATGCTCGCCCGCTCGTCCGTGGTCAGCTCTGCAGTGGTCATGACGCAGGTCCCTCATTCGATTGTCGGCGGGGCGACCGTTCCATCCTTGCCCTCCCGCTCTTGTGGTGCGGTGGGTCCGCCCGTGCCGACGACCTCAGGGGCCAGGAGGTCGCACACGACAGTCAACAATTGATCGACGTCCACCGGTTTGGGTACGTAGTCGTTGGCGCCCTTGGCGATCGACTTCTCCCGGTCGCCGGGCATGGCCTTCGCGGTGAGGGCCACGATCGGCAGTCCGGCCCAGCGCGTCGTTCCACGAATGACCGAGATCGTCTCATAGCCATCCATCTCCGGCATCATGATGTCCATCAGGACGAGTTCGACGTCGGAGTTGCGCTCCAGCGTTTCGATGCCCTCCCGGCCGTTCTCCGCGTACAGGACGGGCATGCCCACGCGGCCGAGCACATGAGTGAGCGCGAAGACGTTACGGATGTCGTCGTCGACGATGAGCACCCGGCGTCCGGGCAGCACCTGGCCCGCGAGACCGGTCTTCCACCGCTCCAGCTTCGTCGGCGTCGGCCAGTTGTCCTCCTGCTCGTGGATCGTGTACGCGTCCGCGGAGCCGTCCTGCTGAGCGGGGACGAGGGGCATCGGATCGGTCTGCATCTCGTCGCCCGCCGGCTCGTGCCCGGGATGGACGACGGGCACGTACAGCGTGAACGTGGAGCCCTCGCCGGGCTCGCTCTCGGCAATGATGCGGCCGCCGAGCAGCCCGGCGATCTCCCGGCTGATGGAGAGGCCGAGGCCCGTGCCGCCGTACTTGCGGTTGGTGGTGCCGTCGGCCTGCTGGAACGCCTCGAAGATGACGGGGAGTTTGTCCCGCGCGATGCCGATGCCGGTGTCCGAGACGGCGAAGGCGATCAGGTCCTCGCTCTCGCGCACGAACGTGTGCTCCGGGTCCTTGATCCGCTTGACCCGCAGTTCGACCCGGCCGTTGGCGGTGAACTTGATCGCGTTCGACAGGAGGTTGCGCAGGATCTGCTGGAGGCGCTGCTCGTCGGAGAAGACCTCGCGCGGCACGTCCTCGCCGACCGTCACCTCGAAGGCGAGCCCGCGGTCGAGGGTGATCGGGCGGAACGTGGCGTGGACGTAGTCGAGGAGCTTGATGAGGGGGAGCTTCTTGGGACGTACGTCCATGCGTCCCGCCTCGATCTTCGACAGGTCGAGGATGTCGTTGATGAGCTGGAGCAGGTCGGATCCTGAGCGGTGGATCGTCGTCGCGAACTGGACTTCCTGGTCGTTGAGGTGCCCGTCCGGGTTGTCGGAGAGCAGCCGGGCCAGGATGAGGAGCGAGTTGAGGGGAGTGCGCAGCTCGTGCGACATGTTCGCCAGGAACTCCGACTTGTACTGGGAGCTCGTCGCCAACAGGGCCGCTTTCTCTTCCAGTTCCGCGTTCGAGCGCTGCAACTCGCCCTGCTGGCGCTGGAGTTCGTCGGACCGCTCCTGGAGCTGGGTCGCCAGGCGCTGGGACTCGCCGAGCAGGGACTCGGTGCGGGAGTTGGCGATGATGGTGTTGATCGCGACGCCGATCGTGTTCACGAACTGGTCGAAGAAGGCCAGGTGGACGTCGGAGAAGCGGGAGAACGACGCCAGCTCGATGACGCCGAGGAGCTTGTCCTCGAAGAGGATCGGGATGATGACGACAGAGGCGGGGGCGGCTTCCCCCAGGCCGCTGTTGATCTTGATGTAGTCCGGCGGGGCCTCCTCCACCAGGATCCGCTTCTTCTCCAGGGCCGCCTGCCGTACGAGACCGTGGACCGGCATGCCGCCGGTGTCGACGACCAGGGCCGCGGCCGAGCCGTAGCCCGCGATGTAGGCGAGCCCCTTGGTGGGGATGGTCGTCCGGATCGGGGTGTCGTCCTCGTCCGGCTCGGCGAGGAAGAAGGCGCCGTACTGCGCGTTCACCAGCGGGGTCAGTTCGCGCAGGATCAGGTCGGCGACCTCCATGAGGTCCCGGTGTCCCTGCATCAGGGCCGCCAGGCGCGCCAGGTTCGACTCCAGCCAGTCCTTCGCGCGGGTCGTCTCGCGGAGGTTGGCCACCATCAGGTTGATGTTGTCCTTCAGCTCCGCGACCTCGCCCTGCGTCTCCACCGCGATCGAGCGGGACATGTCACCCTGCGTGACCGCGGACGCCACCTCGGCGATGGCGCGAACCTGTGTGGTCAGGTTCGACGCCAGCTCGTTCACGTTCGTCGTCAGGCGCTTCCAGGTGCCGTAGACGCCCTCGACCCGTGCCTGCCCGCCGAGTTGACCCTCGGAGCCGACCTCGCGGGCCACACGCGTGACCTCGGAGGAGAAGGACGACAGGGTGTCCACCATCGTGTTGATGGTCGTCTTCAGTTCGAGGATCTCGCCGCGCGCGTCGACGTCGATCTTCTTGGAGAGGTCGCCCTGGGCCACCGCCGTGGCGACCTGCGCGATGTTGCGGACCTGCGACGTCAGGTTGTCCGCCATGTAGTTGACGTTGTCGGTGAGGTCCTTCCAGACACCCGAGACGCCGTGCACCGTCGCGCGTCCGCCGAGGGCGCCGTCCGTGCCGACCTCGCGGGCCACGCGCGTGACCTCGTCGGCGAAGCCGCGCAACTGCTCCACCATCGTGTTGACGGTGTCCTTCAGCTCCAGGATCTCGCCGCGGGCGTCGACCGAGATCTTCTTGGAGAGGTCGCCCTGGGCCACCGCCGTCGTGACCTGCGCGATGTTACGGACCTGGGAGGTGAGGTTCGACGCCATGAAGTTGACGTTGTCGGTCAGGTCGTTCCACACGCCGGCGACACCGCGCACCTGCGCCTGGCCGCCCAGGTTCCCCTCGGTGCCGACCTCGCGGGCGACGCGGGTGACCTCGTCGGCGAAGGCGGAGAGCTGGTCGACCATCGTGTTGATCGTCGACTTGAGTTCGAGGATCTCGCCCTTCGCCTCGACCGTGATCTTCTTGCCGAGGTCGCCCTGCGCCACCGCCGTGGACACGAGGGCGATGTTGCGCACCTGCGACGTCAGGTTGTCGGCCATGAAGTTGACGTTGTCGGTGAGGTCCTTCCAGACGCCGGAGACGCCGCGGACCTGGGCGCGGCCGCCCAGCTGGCCCTCGGTGCCGACCTCGCGGGCGACGCGGGTGACCTCGTCGGCGAAGGCGGAGAGCTGGTCGACCATCGTGTTGATCGTCGACTTGAGTTCGAGGATCTCGCCCTGCGCGTCGACCATGATCTTCTGGCTCAGGTCGCCGTTGGCCACGGCCGTCGTGACCTGCGCGATGTTACGGACCTGGGAGGTGAGGTTCGACGCCATGAAGTTGACGTTGTCGGTCAGGTCCTTCCAGACGCCGGAGACACCGCGGACCTGGGCGCGGCCGCCCAGCTGGCCCTCGGTGCCGACCTCGCGCGCGACGCGCGTGACCTCGTCGGCGAACGCGGAGAGCTGGTCGACCATCGTGTTGACGGTCAGCTTCAGCTCCAGCAGCTCGCCCGTCGCCTCGATCGTCACGGTACGGGTCAGGTCGCCCCGGGCCACCGCGGTCGTCACGAGCGCGATGTCCCGCACCTGGGCGGTCAGCCGGGACGCCATGGTGTTGACCGCCTCGGTCACGTCACGCCAACTGCCGGACAGACCCTGCGCCTTGGCGCGCCCGCCGAGCCGGCCCTCGGTGCCCACCTCGCGGGCCACCCGGGTCACCTCGCCGGTGAAGAGGGACAGCTGGTCCACCATCTTGTTGACGGCGCGGCCCAACCGGCGTAAGTCGCCTCTGAGTTGGCGGTTGCCGTCGTGCAGGTCGACACGCTGCGTCAGATCGCCGCCCGCCACCGCGTCGAGCACCCGCGTGGCGTTCGCCGCGGGGGCGACCAGGGCGCCGATGATGGTGTTGACGTCGTGAATACGCGTGGCCCACGCACCCTGCCCCGGGCTCGCCTCCAGCCGCTCGTCGAGCCGCCCGTGCCGGACGATCTCCCGGCGCACCCGGGTCAGTTCGACGTTGTAGTGGACGCTGCGGTCGATGAGCTGGTTGAACACGGCCGCCAGCTCGCCCACCATGCCCTCCCCGCCATCGGGGAGCCGGGTGAAGTTCCCGTCGCGGGCAGCCGATATGGCGGCCAGCAGCGGCCGGAGGTCGGGCGGACGGATGACGTCGCTTTCCGGCCTGTTCGGATGCACACGCATAGCACTGTTCTCACTCATGGCGGCCCACTTCGGTAACTCGGTGCTTATGGGCGTGGTCAGTCTGTCACTCTGTTCGTGTCGCCTGAGGCGTCTTTGCCCGAACTGCTCAGGAGCCGAACGTGGGGCCCATGCCTATCCAGCGGGAAACCACCTTCAGTGACGGGGACGTAGCGGACCATCCGCACGCAGGACCGTTCCTGGTCCACACGTCGCTGCCGGGGGACTCCCTCGCGCCCGCGGCCGCCCGCCGCTTCGTACGGGCCGCGTTCGCCGACTGGACCGAGCAGGCAGTGCCCGGCTGCGCCGCTCTCGGCGACCGGCTGAGCGACGACGCGATCGTCGTCCTGAGCGAACTCGTGACGAACGCCGTGGTGCACGCCGGCACCAGCGTCGACCTGCTCTGCCGCCTGGACGAGGCCGCCGCCGACGGCACCCCCGCGGGGGTCGTCGTCGAGGTCACCGACCACCACCCGGCCCGCGCCGTACGCGGCGAGCGGGCCTGCCGCACGTCCGAGACCCCCGAAAGCGGCCGCGGCCTCCAGCTCGTCGCGTCCCTCGCCGAATCGTGGGGCATCACCTACCGGCCCGGCACCAAGACGGTCTGGGCCCGGCTGCCCGCGGCCGACACCGAGGAGGCCGCGACCGGCCCCGCCGTGCACTCCGCCGTCCGCGCCCTGGAGCGCGGCCTGCGCGCCGAACTCCTCGCGCCCATGCCCAGACGCGTGCCCCAGGACCGGGACTGGGTCAACCGCGGCGCGCTCTCCTTCCTCGCCGAGGCCTCCGACCTGCTCGCTGGCCAGCTCGACGAGGACATGGTCGCCGCGCTCGTCGGCCAGCTCCTCGTGCCGCGGCTCGCCGACTGGTGCGCGATCTGGCTGTACGACGAGGAGGGCCGCGGTCTGCCGGGCACCGCTGACCGCGACCTGCGGGGCGGCGCCGACCCGATGCCCGCGCCCCGCCTGGCCCGCGTCTGGCACGGCCACGAGAACCGTAGCGAGGAACTACGCCGGATCCTGGAGAAGGAACCGCCGCGTCTGCCCGACGCCGCCCGCACCGCGGCCGTCCCCATGCCCTGGCCGTTTGAGACGCGGGGCGAGAACTGCCAGGACGACGAGTGGGGCGCCGCGCTCGCCTACCGCCTGATGGTGGGCGGGCGCAGCCTCGGCGTCCTGCTCATCGGGCGCGCGGGCCTGCCCCGCTTCCCCGACGAGGTCACCGGACTCGTCGAGGACTTCAGCCGCCGGGTCGCCCTCGCCGTCAGCGCGGCCCGCCGCTTCACCCGGCAGGCCACCATCAGCCGCATCCTGCAGCGCGGCCTGCTGCCCGTCTCCATCGCCGAGATCCCCGGCATGCAGAGCGCCCTCGTGTACGAGCCGAAGGAGGCGGGCGGCCCCGGCGGCGACTTCTACGACGTGTTCCCCGCCGCTGACGGCCGCTGGTGCTTCGCGCTCGGCGACATCCAGGGCAAGGGCCCCGAGGCCGCGGTGGTGATCGGGCTCGTCCGGCCCTGGCTGCGGCTCCTCGCCCGGGAGGGCTACCCGGTCGCCCAGGTCCTGGGCCGGCTCAACCGGCTGCTGCTCGACGACGCGACCGAGGCCGCCGACGCCGCGGCCCGCGCCCTCGCCGCGGCCGGCGGCGAGGGTGTCCCGCCGGACGGCTCCAACGCCCGCTTCCTCTCCCTCCTCTACGGCGAACTGACACCGGCCGGCGACGGGGGCGCGGTCACCTGCACCCTCGCCTCCGCCGGGCATCCGCTGCCCCTGCTGATGCGCCCCGGCGGCGAGGTCGTCACGGCGGCCACCCCACAGGTGCTGCTCGGTGTCGTCGAGGACCCGGAGTACACGAGCGAGTCGTTCGAGCTGCTGACCGGCGACACGCTGCTGTGCGTCACGGACGGCGTGACCGAGCGCCGCTCCGGGCACCGTCAGTTCGACGACGGCGACGGGCTCGCGCACGCCCTCGCCGGGTGCGCGGGGCTGACGGCGCAGCTGCTCGCCGAGCGCATCCGGCGCCTCGTGCACGCCTACGCGGACGGCCCGCCGGACGACGATCTGGCGCTGCTGGTGCTCCAGGCGCTGTGACGGTGCGGGAGGCGGGACAATGGGGCCATGCCTTCCGCACTTCCCGATGGTGAGCCCGTGCCCGACGACGGGGCTCTGCCCGCCGCCGCGCTGGCCGGCGCCGCCGACCGGCCCCTCGGCTTCTACCTGCACGTCCCGTACTGCGCCACGCGCTGCGGCTACTGCGACTTCAACACGTACACGGCGACCGAGCTGCGCGGCACCGGGGGCGTGCTCGCCTCGCGGGACAACTACGCCGAGACCCTGATCGAGGAGGTCCGGCTCGCGCGCAAGGTGCTCGGGGACGACCCGCGACCGGTACGGACCGTGTTCGTCGGCGGCGGCACGCCGACCCTGCTGCCCGCCGCCGACCTCGTACGGATGCTCGGGACGATCCGGGACGAGTTCGGGCTCGCGGACGACGCGGAGGTGACGACCGAGGCCAATCCCGAGTCGGTGGACCCGGCCTACCTGGCACAGCTGCGGGCCGGGGGCTTCAACCGGGTCTCGTTCGGGATGCAGAGCGCGCGGCAGCACGTGCTGAAGGTCCTCGACCGTACGCACACCCCCGGGCGGCCCGAGGCCTGTGTCGCCGAGGCGCGGGCGGCCGGCTTCGAGCACGTGAACCTGGACCTGATCTACGGCACGCCGGGCGAGAGCGACGACGACTGGCGGGCCTCGCTGGACGCCGCCCTCGCGGCAGGGCCCGATCACATCTCCGCGTACGCGCTGATCGTCGAGGAGGGCACGCAGCTCGCCCGGCGGATCCGGCGCGGCGAGGTGCCGATGACCGACGACGACGTGCACGCGGACCGGTACCTGATCGCCGACGAGACCATGGCTGCGGCCGGGTTCGGCTGGTACGAGGTCTCGAACTGGGCGACGTCCGAGGCGGCCCGCTGCCTGCACAACGAGCTGTACTGGCGCGGCGCCGACTGGTGGGGGGCCGGGCCCGGGGCGCACTCACACGTGGGCGGTGTGCGGTGGTGGAACGTCAAGCATCCCGGCGCGTACGCCGCCGCGCTGGCCGCGGGGAGGTCGCCGGGGGCGGGGCGGGAAGTGCTGGCCGACGAGGATCGGCGGGTCGAGCGGATTCTCCTTGAACTACGGCTCCGGGAGGGCTGCCCCTTGTCGCTGCTGAGGCCCGCGGGTACGGCTGCGGCGCGCAAGGCGTTGGAGGACGGGTTGCTGGAGCGCGGGCCCTTTGAGGAGGGGCGGGCTGTGCTGACGTTGCGGGGGCGGTTGTTGGCCGATGGGATTGTTCGGGATCTGGTCGACTGAGTGCGCTGCGCCCACGCGCCGTAGGGGGTGCGGGTTCGTCGCGAGTGCGTCGTCGTGGCTGCTCGCGCCCCGCGGCGGACCCGCTGACCGGCCCAGCCCCGTGCCCCTGGCGGGGCGCTTCCTGCCCGGAGAAGGGTCCTAGTCGTCTGTACCCGTCACGAAGTCGATCAACTCCTCGACCCTGCCGAGGAGCTCGGGCTCCAGGTCCTTGTACGAGCGGACCCGGGACAGGATGTGCTGCCAGGCCTCGCCCGTGTTCGCCACGCGCCAGCCCAGCGCACGGCACACGCCCGTCTTCCAGTCCTGGCCGTGCGGGATCCGGGGCCAGGCCTCGATGCCCAGCGAGGACGGCTTCACCGCCTCCCAGATGTCGATGTACGGGTGGCCGACGACCAGCGCGTCGGCGCTCGTGACCGACTGGGCGATGCGCCACTCCTTCGTACCGGGGACCAGGTGGTCGACCAGGACGCCCAGCCGCGCGTCGGGGCCCGGGTCGAACTCCGCCACGATCGCCGGGAGGTCGTCGACGCCCTCCAGGAACTCCACGGCCACGCCCTCGATGCGCAGGTCGTCGCCCCAGACCCGCTCGATGAGCTGGGCGTCGTGTTTGCCCTCCACGTAGATGCGGCCCGCGCGGGCCACCCGGGCGCGGGCACCCGGGACCGCGACCGAGCCGGAGGCCGTGCGCGTGGGACGTACGGGGCCGCCGGCGGCGGGACGCACCAGCGTGACGACCTTGCCCTCCAGCAGGAAACCGCGCGGCTCCATCGGGAACACCCGGAGCTTGCCGAAGCGGTCCTCCAGGGTCACCGTCGGCCCCTGCGCCGTCTTCTCGACGCGCACGACCGCACCGCAGAAGCCCGTACCGACCTCTTCCACGACAAGATCCGGCTCTGCCGGGATCTCGGGAACAGACGTGTTCCGCTTCCAGGGGGGAGTGAGGTCCGGAGAGTACTGGCGCATTCGGCAGACGATAAGAAAAGGCGCCCCCGTCCGGCCTACGACACGCCGGTACGGGCCGCCAGTGTGGCGCGCTGCTCGCGGACAAACCCCGCATTCACCACAGACCCGTGCCCCGGAACGTAGCGGGCGTCCTCGCCGCCCAGCGACAGCAGCCGGTCGAGCGCCGCGGGCCAGTGGTGCGGGGCCGCGTCCGGACCGGCCTGCGGTTCGCCCGACTCCTCCACCAGGTCGCCGCAGAAGACGATCCCGGGGAGCGCGGGACCACCGGGGACCAGGACCGCCAGGTCGTGGCCGCTGTGCGCCGGGCCGACGTTCGCGAGCAGCACCCGCACACCGCCGCCGAGGTCAAGCGTCCACTCGCCGCAGACCCGGTGGGGCGGGGTGACGAGGAGATCGGCCGCCTCGGCCGCCGCGTCGGGGTCCAGGCCGTGGCGTACGGCGTCGGCGCGCAGCTGCCCGGCGCCGCCCGCGAACACGGTGTCGATGCCCACGGCCCCGTACACCTCGACGCCCGCGAACGCGGCCGTGCCGAGCACATGGTCGAAGTGCGGATGGGTCAGCGCGATGTGCGTCACCCTCCCGTGTGGTCCCAGGAGGCGGCGCACGTCCCCGCGCAGCCGGACGCCTTCACGGAGTGAGGATCCCGTGTCGATCAGCAGGGCCGCGTCCTCGCCGACGACGAGACCGGTCGTGCAGTCCCAGCCGGGCAGCCGGATTCGTCCCACATGCGGCGCCAGTTCTTCCCAGCCGGTCGACTTCCAGTCGATGCCTTCCATGTGTCGACGCTAGCGGCCTTGCCGGGTGCGTACCCACCGGCCGTACACTGAGCCGGGGACGATTGGCACTCACGCGCAGCGAGTGCCAAATCCGAAAGATCGCAGAGACAGTTGCTGGAGGTGTGCGCCGATGCTCAGTGAACGCAGGCTCGAAGTGCTGCGCGCCATCGTCCAGGACTACGTCGGCACCGAGGAGCCCGTCGGCTCCAAGGCGCTGACCGAACGGCACAGCCTGGGCGTCTCACCGGCGACCGTGCGCAACGACATGGCCGCCCTGGAGGACGAGGGGTTCATCGCCCAGCCGCACACCAGTGCCGGGCGGATCCCCACCGACAAGGGGTACCGACTCTTCGTCGACAAGCTCACCGCGGTGAAGCCGATGACGGCACCCGAGCGGCGCGCCATCCACAACTTCCTGGAAGGCGCCGTCGACCTCGATGACGTCGTCGGACGGACCGTGCGGCTGCTCGCGCAGCTGACGCGGCAGGTCGCGGTCGTCCAGTATCCGTCCCTGACCCGGTCCACCGTGCGCCATGTCGAGCTGCTCTCGCTCGCGCCCGCCCGTCTGATGCTCGTACTGATCACGGACACCGGGCGCGTGGAGCAGCGGATGATCGACTGCCCGGCGCCGTTCGGTGAGACGTCGCTGGCGGACCTGCGGGCCCGTCTCAACGCCCGCGTGGCGGGGCGCCGGTTCGCCGACGTGCCGCAGCTGGTGCAGGACCTCTCCGAGGCCTTCGAAGCGGAGGACCGGGGCACGGTCACGACGGTGCTCTCCACTCTGCTGGAGACGCTCGTCGAGGAGACCGAGGAGCGGCTGATGATCGGCGGAACCGCCAATCTCACCCGCTTCGGACATGACTTTCCCCTCACTATCCGGCCCGTGCTGGAGGCACTGGAGGAGCAGGTCGTGCTCCTCAAGTTGCTTGGTGAGGTGGGCGATTCGGGCATGGCCGTACGGATCGGTCACGAGAACGCCCACGAGGGACTCAACTCCACGTCCGTCGTGTCGGTCGGCTACGGTTCGGGCGGCGAGGCAGTGGCCAAGCTCGGCGTGGTCGGCCCGACCCGCATGGATTACCCGGGAACGATGGGAGCAGTACGCGCAGTGGCACGTTACGTCGGACAGATCCTGGCGGAGTCGTAAGTGGCCACGGACTACTACGCCGTACTCGGCGTGCGCCGCGACGCTTCCCAGGACGAAATCAAGAAGGCCTTCCGAAGGCTGGCCCGTGAGCTTCACCCGGACGTGAATCCGGATCCGAAGACTCAGGAGCGGTTCAAGGAGATCAACGCCGCCTACGAGGTGCTCTCCGACCCGCAGAAGAAGCAGGTCTACGACCTCGGGGGCGACCCCCTGTCGCAGGCCGGCGGAGGCGGCGCCGGAGGCTTCGGCGCCGGTGGGTTCGGGAACTTCTCGGACATCATGGACGCGTTCTTCGGAACCGCGTCGCAGCGTGGCCCCCGGTCGCGTACGCGCCGCGGCCAGGACGCCATGATCCGGCTCGAGATCGAGCTGGACGAGGCAGCCTTCGGCACCACCAAGGACATCCAGGTCGACACGGCTGTCGTCTGTACGACCTGCAGCGGTGAGGGCGCGGCGCCCGGGACCTCCGCCCAGACCTGCGACATGTGTCGCGGGCGCGGCGAGGTCTCGCAGGTCACGCGGTCCTTCCTCGGCCAGGTCATGACGAGCCGCCCGTGCCCGCAGTGCCAGGGCTTCGGCACCGTCGTGCCGACGCCGTGCCCCGAGTGCGCCGGTGACGGCCGCATCCGGTCGCGGCGCACGCTGACGGTGAAGATCCCGGCCGGTGTGGACAACGGGACGCGGATCCAGCTCGCGGGCGAGGGCGAGGTCGGCCCCGGCGGCGGCCCCGCCGGTGACCTGTACGTCGAGATCCACGAGCTGCCGCACCCGGTCTTCCAGCGGCGCGGCGACGATCTGCACTGCACGGTGACGATCCCGATGACGGCGGCGGCCCTCGGCACGAAGGTGCCGCTGGAGACGCTCGACGGCATGGAGGAGGTCGACATCCGGCCCGGCACCCAGTCCGGTCAGTCGGTCCCGCTGCACGGGCGCGGTATCACGCACCTGCGGGGCGGCGGCCGCGGCGATCTCCTCGTGCACGTCGAGGTCATGACGCCGCAGAAACTGGAGCCCGAGCAGGAGCGCCTGCTGCGCGAGCTGGCCAAACTGCGCGGCGAGGAGCGCCCCACCGGGCAGTTCCAGCCCGGGCAGCAGGGGTTGTTCTCGCGGTTGAAGGATGCCTTCAACGGGCGGTGAGTGTCTCTTTTGTGGCCGGGGGGTCCGGGGTGTAC
>NZ_JBFAKV010000001.1:418521-476946 GCF_040655895.1 Streptomyces sp. NPDC050264 | reverse complement strand
TTGTCCCCTGGGTGGGCGCAGTCAGCCTGGGCGGCTGGGGTTGTTCTCGCGGTTGAGGGATGCCTTCAACGGGCGGTGAGTGTCTCTTTTGTGGCCGGGGGTTCGGGGGTTGTCCCCTGGGTGGGCGCAGTCAGCCTGGGCGGCTGGGGTTGTTCTCGCGGTTGAAGGATGCCTTCAACGGACGGTGACGCGTAGGCATGTGCCACCCCGGGCGGGGTGGCACATGCCAGGCGCAGGCGCCGATTCGGCTGTCTGACGCGTACGTGGCACGATGCGCTCATGTCCTCCGCGCTGACCGATCTCTGCCCCTGTCCGATCGTGCAGGCCCCCATGGCGGGCGGCGCGTCGTGTCCCGCGCTCGTGGCCGCCGTGGCCGACGCGGGCGGCCTGGGATTCCTCGCCGCCGGGTACAAGACGGCCGACGGCATGTACCAGGAGATCAAGCAGGTGCGGGGGCTGACCGGCCGGCCCTTCGGCGTCAATCTGTTCATGCCGCAGCCCGAGTACGCGGATCCGGCCGCGGTCGACGTCTACCGCCACCAGCTCGCCGGTGAGGCCGGCTGGTACCAGACACCGCTCGGTGACCCCGACAGCGGGCGCGACGACGGTTACGACGCCAAGCTCGCCATCCTCGTCGACGACCCGGTACCGCTGGTCACCTTCACGTTCGGCTGCCCCACGCGCGAGGTGATCGACGCGCTGCGCAACGTGGGTACGCTCACCGCCGTCACCGTGACGACCGTCGAGGAGGCGCTCGCCGTGCAGCGGGCCGGCGCCGACGCCGTGTGCGTCCAGGGCATCGAGGCCGGCGGACACCAGGGCACCCACCGCGACAACCCCGAGGCCGACGGCAGCGGCGTCGGACTGCTGGCGCTGATCGCGCAGGTGCGGGAAGCGGTGCAGCTGCCCATCGTCGCGGCCGGCGGGATCATGCGCGGCGCGCAGATCGCCGCCGTGCTCGCCGCCGGGGCCGACCTCGCACAGCTCGGCACGGCGTTCCTCGTGACGCCGGAGTCGGGTTCGCCCGCGCTGCACAAGCAGGCCATGACCGATCCGCTGTTCACCCGCACCGAGTTGACCCGGGCCTTCTCGGGGCGGCCCGCGCGCGGCCTCGTCAACCGCTTCATGCGCGAGCACGGCCCGTACGCGCCCGCCGCGTACCCGGAGATCCACCACCTGACGTCGCCGGTCCGCAAGGCCGCCGCGAAGGCCGGTGACCCGCAGGCCATGGCGCTGTGGGCGGGGCAGGGCCACCGTCTCGCCCGGGAGCTGCCGGCCGGGCAGCTCGTCGAGGTGCTCGCCGCCGAACTCGTCGCCGCCAAGGCCACGCTCGGGCAGCGGGGCGCCGCGTGACCGCGCCGGTGTTCGTCGTCGACGGCCGGGTGCCGGGCGACTGCACGTACGTACTGGACGGGCCCGAGGGGCGGCACGCCGTCTCGGTGAAGCGGCTGCGCGCCGGGGAGTCCCTGGTGCTGACGGACGGGCGCGGGGCGTGGAGCGAGGGCGTCGTCGCCGCGGCCGAGGGCAAGGACCGCCTCGTCGTCGAGGCGGGGCCCCTGCGGACCGAGCCCGAGGAGCTGCCCCGGATCACCGTGGTGCAGGCGCTGCCCAAGGGCGACCGTGGTGAGCTGGCCGTCGAGACCATGACCGAGACCGGCGTCGACGCGATCGTGCCGTGGGCGGCTTCCCGGTGCATCACCCAGTGGCGGGGCGAGCGCGGCGCCAAGGCCCTCGGCAAATGGCGGGCCACCGCGCGCGAGGCCGGCAAGCAGTCGCGCCGGGTCCGCTTCCCCGAGGTCGCGGAGGCCGCGTCCACCAAGGAGGTCGCGGCGCTGCTCGCCGCGGCGGACCTGGCCGTCGTACTGCACGAGGACCGGGACGCGCCGAGCGCCGCGCTGGCGTCGGCGAAGCTCCCGGAGAGCGGGGAGATCGTGCTGGTCGTCGGCCCCGAGGGCGGTGTGTCGCCGGAGGAGCTGCAGGTGTTCGGGGACGCCGGGGCGCGGGCGTGCCGGCTCGGGAAGAGTGTGCTGCGCACGTCGACGGCCGGGACGGCGGCGGTGGCACTGCTGCTGGGCCGCACCGGGCGCTGGGGCTAGGGCCCTTCTGACGGATCTCCGCGGCGGCGAAAAGCGGCCAGGCGCCCTCGTCGTGACAGGTGTTGGAGACGATCCGGCCGGGGGCCGGGCGGAACACCAGGCGCAGGCGGGCGCGTGCGCCGGGGCGCTGACGCGTGAGTGTGCCGTTGCGGCCCGGATGTGCCGCGGTCCGGGTGCCCGCCCCACACTGGCCGCAACGCGTCTTTCCGTGCGGTGAAGCGGCTGGCATTCTGCCGTACATGGGGGATTTGAGTCGGATCAGCCGGGATGTGCGAAGGTCGCGGGCCCCGCGAGTACTGGCCGTCGCGGGCATCGTGGCCGCTGCCGTGGCCGGCGCCGTCGCGTGTCAGCCGACCGACGGGGAACTGAACGTGACCACGGTCTCCGTCACGACGGAGAAGCAGGCCACGGAGGAGCTGAACCGGCAGCACGCCGATGTCGCCTGGATCAGCTGCAAGGGCACCTACACCGACGGCAGTGGCACGCCCGGCAGTTCGTCGCCGAGCGAGGTGACCGTGGACTGTGACGGGAAGACCAAGGACGGCAAGGACATCACGATCAAGGGCTGGGTGTACGGGGTCGTCCCCGACAAGTGTGTGCGCGGCAACCTGATCGCACGGGTCGACGACAAGGTCTGGTTCCACCTCCAGGTCCTCGGCAACTGCGCCGCGTCGGACACGGCGACGCCCACGTACACGCCTGAGGAGCCCCCGAAGGACGAGCCTCCTAACGAAGAGCCTCCTAACGAAGAGCCCCCGAAGGAAGAGCCCCCGCAGGACGAGCCCACCGAGCACGAGCCCACCGAGCACGAGCCCCCGCAGGATGAGCCGCAGCCCGGACCCACGCAGACCGTGACCGAGACCGTCACCGTCCCGGAGCCCGACTGCAGCTGCCCCCAGGACAAGTGAGTCGAGCACGAACTGATCAAAAGACCGACGCGCGGGCTGCCGCAAATTTAGGGTGGGCGGGGTGACGAATCCTGCCTACCTCCGGTTCCCGCACCTGCACGGCGAGTTGGTGGTCTTCACCGCAGAGGACGACGTGTGGGCCGCGCCCCTCGACGGCGGCCGCGCCTGGCGCGTCAGTGCCGACAACGTGCCGGTCACCCACCCCCGGATCTCCCCGGACGGGACGACCGTCGCCTGGACGTCGCGGCGCGACGGCGCACCCGAGGTGCACGTCGCCCCGATCGACGGGGGAGCCGCCGAACGCCTCACGTACTGGGGGAGCTGGACGACCACCGTGCGCGGCTGGACGCCCGACGGCCGGGTCCTCGCCACCAGTACGCACGGACAGGCCTCGCTGCGGCGCAGCTGGGCGCGGGCCGTGCCGCTGGACGGCGGCCCCGCCGACACGCTGCCGTACGGGCCCGTCGGCGGTGTCGCGTACGGCCCCGACTCCCAAGTGCTGCTGCTCTCCGCCCTGATGGGGCGGGAAGCCGCCTGGTGGAAGCGGTACCGGGGCGGCACCGCGGGCAAGCTGTGGATCGACCGGGAGGGCGCCGGCGACTTCGTCCGGCTGCACGAAGGCCTCGACGGGAACATCGAGTACCCGATGTGGGTGGGGGAGCGCCTGGCGTTCCTCTCCGACCACGAAGAGGTCGGGGCGCTGTACTCCTCCCTGGCCGACGGGTCCGGGCTGCGGCGGCACACGCCCGTCGACGGTTTCTACGCACGGCACGCCGCCACCGACGGGACCCGGGTCGTGTACGCGAGCGCCGGTGAACTGTGGGTCGTCGACGACCTGGAGGCGGGGGAGACCCGGCGGCTCGACGTGCGGCTCGGCGGGCAGCGGGTCGATCTGCAGCCGCGGCCCGTCGACGCCGCACGCTGGTTCGGCGCCGCCTCGCCCGACCACACCGGACGCGGCAGCGCGGTCGCCGTGCGCGGGGCCGTGCACTGGGTGACCCACCGCTCCGGGCCCGCCCGCGCCCTCGCCGCCGAGCAGGGCGTACGGGCCAGACTCCCGCACACGTTCCGCGTCGACGGCGAGGAACACGTGGTGTGGGTGACCGACGCCGAGGGCGACGACGCGCTGGAGTTCGCGCCCGCCACCGGGGCCGCGCCCGGCGCCACACCCCGCCGGCTCGGGGCCGGGCAGCTCGGCCGGGTCCTCGGCCTCACCGTCGCGCCGGACGGCGGCCGGGTCGCCGTCGCCGCGCACGACGGGCGCGTCCTGCTCGTCGAGCGCGACCTGGGTGACGTACGGGAAGTGGACCGCAGCGAGGACGGGCACGCGTCCGGGCTCGCCTTCTCGCCCGACTCGGCGTGGCTCGCCTGGTCGCACCCCGGACCGCACGGCCTGCGCCAGCTCAAGCTCGCCAACACCGCCGACCTCGCCGTCACCGAGGCGACCCAGCTGCGATTCCGGGACTACGCGCCCGCGTTCACCCTCGACGGCAAGCACCTGGCGTTCCTGTCGGCCCGCTCCTTCGACCCGGTCTACGACGAGCACGCCTTCGACCTGGCCTTCGTGGGCGGGTCACGGCCGCATCTGATCACCCTCGCCGCGACGACCCCGTCACCGTTCGGGCCGCAGCGGCACGGGCGGCCGTTCGAACCGGCGGACACTCCCGGGGCCGAGACTCCGGACAGCGAGGGCGCGCCCGCCACCCGCGTCGACCTGGAAGGGCTCGTCGACCGCATCGTGCCGTTCCCCGTCGAGGCCGCCCGCTACTCGACCCTGCGCACCGCCAAGGACGGCGTGCTCTGGCTGCGGCACCCGGTGCACGGCGTGCTCGGCGACTCGCGCGCGGACCGCGGCGACCCGGACCCGAAGACCCGCCTGGAGCGCTACGACCTCGCACAGCAGCGCATCGAGGAACTCGGTGCCGACGCCGACCACTTCGAGGTCACCGGCGACGGCAAAAGAGTGCTGCTGTGGACCGGCGAAGTGCTGAAGGTCGTACCGAGCGACCGGCGGCCCTCGCACGACGACGACAGCGACACGAACATCACCGTCGACCTGGCCCGGATCAGCCAGCGCGTCGACCCGGCCGCCGAATGGCGGCAGATGTACGACGAGACCGGCCGCCTGATGCGCGACAACTTCTGGCGCCCCGACATGAACGGGGTGGACTGGGACGGGGTGCTGGAGCGCTACCGGCCGGTCCTCGACCGGGTCGCCACGCACGACGACCTCGTCGACCTGCTGTGGGAGGTGCAGGGCGAACTCGGCACCTCCCACGCGTACGTCGTACCGGGCGGCGGGGGCGGCTCCGCCGCGCACCGGCAGGGGCTGCTCGGAGCCGACATCTCCCGGTCCACCAGCAACAGCGGCCCCCAGGGCGCGCCGCAGTGGCTGGTCGACCGGGTGCTGCCGTCCGAGACGTCCGACCCGCGCGCCCGCTCCCCGCTCGCCGCGCCGGGCGTCGCCGTACGTGCCGGGGACGCGATCGTCGCGGTCGGCGGGCGGCCCGTCGACCCGGTGACGGGACCCGGGCCGCTGCTCGTCGGCACGGCCGGCAAGCCGGTCGAGCTGACCGTGTCGCCCGCGGGCGGCGGAGATCCGCGGCATGTGGTCGTGGTGCCGGTGTCGAACGAGGAGCCGCTGCGCTACCACGCGTGGGTCGCCGACCGCCGCGCCTACGTCCACGAGCAGTCGGGCGGGCGGCTCGGCTATCTGCACGTGCCGGACATGCAGGCGCCCGGCTGGGCGCAGATCCACCGCGACCTCAGCGTGGAGGTCTCCCGCGAGGGCCTGGTCGTGGACATCCGGGAGAACCGCGGCGGACACACGTCGCAGCTCGTCGTGGAGAAACTGGCCCGGCGCGTCGTGGGCTGGGACGTGCCGCGCGGCGCCCGCCCCTCCAGCTACCCGATGGACGCGCCGCGTGGTCCTGTCGTCGCCGTCGCCAACGAGTTCTCCGGCTCCGACGGCGACATCGTCAACGCGGCGATCAAGGCGCTCGGCATCGGGCCCGTCGTGGGCGTCCGCACCTGGGGTGGCGTCATCGGGATCGACAGCCGGTACCGGCTGGTCGACGGCACGCTGGTGACGCAGCCGAAGTATGCGACCTGGATCGAGGGTGTCGGGTGGGGGCTCGAGAATTACGGGGTCGATCCCGATGTGGAGGTGGTCGCCGCGCCGCAGGACGCTGCGGCTGGGCGTGACCCGCAGTTGGACGAGGCCGTACGTATCGCTCTGGCGGCGCTTTCCGATGACCCGGCGAAGGTGGCACCGGGGTTGCCCTAGCCGATGTCGTCTGCCGGCCGGTGGGGGCTGGTCGCGCAGTTCCCACCGGGCCGCACCCGCCGACGGATCAACAGGGCAGACGCCGCCGCCCGCCCCACAGAGCTGATCGATACGATGCCGCCGTACGGAAACGCCCCGCAAAGGAGACCCGACGTGACCGGCGAACCCCAGGCCGACTGCCTGTTCTGCAAGATCGTCGCGGGGGACGTGCCCGCCACCCTCGTCCGCGAGACCCCGACCACCATCGCGTTCCGGGACATCAACCCCCAGGCCCCGACGCACATCCTGGTCATCCCGCGCGTCCACCACCCGGACGCCGCCTCCCTGGCCGCCGCCGAACCGGAGATCGCCGCGGACGTGCTGCGCGAGGCCGGCGAGGTCGCCAAGGAGGAGAAGCTGGAGAGCTACCGCCTCGTGTTCAACACGGGCAGCGGCGCGGGCCAGACCGTCTTCCACGCGCACGCCCACGTCCTGGGCGGCCGCGGCCTCCAGTGGCCCCCCGGATAACTCACCGTGTCCGTAAGGGAATTCGTCATCCTCGGCACCGCCAGCCAGGTGCCGACCCGCCACCGCAACCACAACGGCTATCTGCTGCGCTGGGACGCCGAGGGCATCCTCTTCGACCCCGGCGAGGGCACCCAGCGGCAGATGCTGCGCGCCGGTGTCGCCGCGCACGACCTGAACCGGATCTGTGTCACCCACTTCCACGGCGACCACTCGCTGGGGCTCGCCGGGGTCATCCAGCGCATCAACCTGGACCGCGTACCGCACCCGGTGACCGCCCACTACCCGGCCTCCGGGCAGCGGTTCTTCGACCGGCTGCGGTACTCCACCGCGTACCGGGAGACCGTCGGTATCACCGAGGAGCCGGTGAGCGGGGAGGGCGCGGTGCTCGCCGACACGCCCGCGTACCGGCTGGAGGCGCGCAGGCTGTCGCACCCCGTCGAGTCGTACGGGTACCGCCTCGTCGAGCCCGACGGGCGCCGGATGCTGCCCGAGCGGCTCGCCGCGCACGGGATCACCGGCCCGGACGTGGGGCGGATCCAGCGCGAGGGGGCCCTCGGCGGCGTCACGCTCGCCGACGTCAGCGAGGTGCGGCGCGGACAGCGCGTCGCGTTCGTCATGGACACCCGGCTGTGCGACGGGGTGACCGAACTCGCCGACGGCTGCGATCTGCTCGTCATCGAGTCGACCTTCCTCGACGAGGATCATCAACTCGCTTCGGATCACGGGCACTTGACCGCCGGGCAGGCGGCCCGCGTCGCCCGCGACGGGAACGTGCGCCACCTCGTACTGACGCACTTCAGCCAGCGCTACGGCGACCCGGAGGAGTTCGCGCGGCAGGCGCGCGCCGCCGGGTTCGACGGGGAGCTGACCGTCGCCCGCGACCTGGACCGGGTACCCGTGCCGAAACGGCTCTGAGGCCCTGACCTGCGCACACCTGCGTACGATGCTCGGATGTCCCTCGCACCACTCGCTCGCATCCCCAAGGCCGAGCTGCACCTGCACATCGAAGGCACCCTCGAACCGGAGCTGGCCTTCGCCCTCGCCGACCGCAACGGCATCACGCTGCCGTACGCCGACACAGAGGCGCTGCGCAAGGCCTATCTCTTCTCCGACCTGCAGTCCTTCCTCGACCTCTACTACGGCCTGATGGCCGTACTGATCACCGAGGACGACTTCGAGGCGCTCGCCGACGCCTATCTGGCGCGCGCCGCCGAGCAGGGCGTGCGGCATGCCGAGATCTTCTTCGACCCGCAGGCCCACATGGCGCGCGGCGTCGCCATCGGCACGGTCGTCGAGGGCCTCTCGCGGGCGCTCGCGCGCAGCGAGGAGCGGCACGGCGTCTCCACCAAGCTCATCATGTGCTTCCTGCGCGACCAGTCCGCCGAGTCGGCGATGGAGACGCTGGAGGCCGCGAAGCCGTACCTCGACCGGATCGTCGGCGTCGGCCTCGACTCGGCCGAGGTCGGCAACCCGGCCTCGAAGTTCCGCGAGGTGTACGAGGCCGCGGGCGAACTGGGCCTGCGCAAGGTCGCGCACGCGGGCGAGGAGGGTGACCCGTCGTACGTGTGGGAGGCCCTGGACCTGCTCGGCGTCGAGCGCGTCGACCACGGGCTGCGGTCCCTGGAGGACCCGGAGCTCGTCGCGCGTCTCGTACGCGACCGGATTCCGCTGACGCTCTGCCCGCTGTCGAACGTGCGGCTGCGCGCCATCGACGTCCTGGAGGAGCACCCGCTCGTCGCCATGATGGACGCCGGGCTGCTGTGCACGGTGAACTCCGACGACCCGGCCTACTTCGGCGGGTACGCCGGAGACACCTTCCACGCCGTGCACGAGGCGCTCGCCCTGGACCACGAACGGTTGCGTGAGCTCGCCCGCAACTCGTTCGTGGCGTCCTTCCTCGACGGCAGCGAAGAGGAAGAGGCGCTGCGGGCCCGCTATCTCGCCGAGGTCGAGGCGTACCCGCTGGACGACATCTCGGGCTGAACCCCGTCCGGGCCCGCCGTCGTGAACTCCACCGCGGCGACGGCGGGCACCTCCAGCGGGAAGATCTCGACGACGGGCTGCTCCAGCAGACCCGACGGCGGGACGATCGCGCCGACCGGGGCGCCGCTGCGGCGCCGGGCCGCACCCGGGAACAGCGGGCGTCCCGCGGTGTGCAGGGTGATCGCGGTGAGCGGCACCGCCAGCAGGAGCAGCGTGGCGGCGAGCGCCGTGCCCATCGCGGGGAAGCCGACCGCCTGCGACACGGAACTGCCCACCAGCGGGCCGCACGCCGTGCCGAGCGAGGACGCCGAGCCGACGAGGACCGCCCAGCGGCCGCGCGGGTCGAGCGAGGCGCCGAGGCCCAGCAAGTACGAGAGCACCACCGGGTAGAGGGTGTTCCAGGCGATCTCGCCCGTCGCGAAGGAGCCCAGACCGTCGGCGCTCGCGCTGAGCGCGATGCAGCCGGCGATGGCGGCCGTGCCGACGCCGATGGGCAGCGCGCGGCCGAGGCGGGTGCCGAGCGCGCCCGCGCCGATCACGCCGAGCAGGCCCGCGCCGAGCGCCACCGCGAACACGCTGCCGACCGTGACCTCGCTGAGGCCGGCCTGGACGGTGCCGATGCGGCTGCTGACGCCCCACAGGGAGTTCTGCGCCATCGACCAGCAGACGATGACCGCTGCCAGGGCCGTGCCGGAACGGGCGTACGGGAGCGGCGACTTGAGGGTGTGGTCGGTCTGGGCCGGACTGTTGTCCGGGCCCGCCGGGTCGGGCAGCCGGTGCGTCGCGGGCCACACGGCGAGTGCGGTGACGGCGAGCGCGGCGAACGGCAGGGCGTGGCCCGTCGGGCTGACCCGGGGGATCGTCAGGTAGAGGGCGCCCGCGAGTGCCGAGACGGTCAGCAGGCCGAGTGTGGACGCGCGGTGCGGGTCCTTCTGGGCGGCGATCCCGGTGGCCGCGACGGCCGTTGCCGTACCCGAGCCGAAGCCGCCGATCATCGCACCCGCGACGACCAGGGGGACGAAGGTGGACAGGGCCGCCGTGCCGTAGCCGACGGCGGCGAGGAGGAGCCCGGCGCGGGCGGCGCGGCGGGCGCCGACCCGTTCGACGCGGGACGCGAGCGTGAAGCCCGCGGTGGCCGAACTGAGCAGCAGCGTGCTGCCGATCAGACCGGCCTGGGTGGGGGAAAGGCGCAGGCTGTCGGCGAGTCGGCCGACGACCGTGGGCAGCAGGTAAGCGGCGAGGTAACCGGCCGTGAAGAGGGCTATGAGAGCCGGCCGGGGGGTGCGCGAAGACACGGGCGTTCCTGAAGACGGACCCCGCTGCCTTGGACGCTGTTTTGGGCAAGGGGGTGGTAAGGAAAGGGAGTGGGGAGCGCGACGTCTTTGCGAACGGGACCGAACCGGGGACGTTGGGGCGCGGCCAATTTGTATCAAGCCGAAAGGGCCCCACAAAAGCCGGGGCTGTGTGACCTGTGGCACATTCGGTTTGGTGGTGGTTCGGCCGGGTAGTCGAGGGCCTTTTCGGCAGGCGGCTAACGCCAGTTGGGGGTGCCCGAGGGGCCGCGGTGGGTGGCCGTCTCGATGCGTGCGCGGGTTTCGCGCATGACCGCCACGATCCGCTCCTCGTGCTCCGCCGTCAGTCGCGCGACCGGCACCGAGCAGCTGATCGCGTCGTGCGCCGGGGCCGCGTAGCGCAGCGCGAAGCCGAAGCCGACGATGCCCTCCACGCCCTCCTCGCGGTCGACCGAGTAACCGCGGGCACGGGTCGCCGCGAGGTCGGCGGCGAGGGCCTCGCGGGTGGTGTGGGTGTTCCCGGTGGCCGGGACGTACGGGCCGGGCGGCAGCTGCGTGTCGGAGCGCTCCGCGAGCAGTGCCTTGCCGAGGGCGCCGACGTGTGCGGGCAGCCGGCGGCCGACCCGGGTGATCGTGCGCAGGTACTCGTGCGATTCGCGGGTCGCCAGGTACGCGACGTCGAAGCCGTCGAGGCGGCCCAGGTGGATCGTCTCCCCGAGCGCCTCGGACGCCTCGTCCAGATGCGGGCGGGCGGTGCGGACGTACGGGTCGGTGTCGAGGTAGCTGGTGCCGGTCAGCAGGGCGTGGATGCCGATGCCGTAGAGCGAGCCGGTGACGTCGGTGCGGACCCAGCCGCGCGCGATGAGCGTCTGCAGCAGCGCGTACATGGAGCTGCGCGGCACGGCCAGCTCGTCGGCGAGCTCCTGGAGGCGGACGGGGCGGTCGCCGCGGGCGGCCAGCACTTCGAGCAGGTCGACGGTGCGGGCCGCGGACTTCACCTCGCGGACACCGCCCCTGGGCTGCGCGCTCTCTTGCTCCGTGTGCTGGTCCGGCATGTGCCGATCGTACGGCGATGACCGTAAGGCGATGACGGGCGGTGACCGGCGAGGGGGCCGGGGCATTGACGGTCCCCGTCCGCGTATCTAATCTCCATCTACATGTGTGGATGGCATCTACGTACGGAGACAGAAGGGCGTCACGACGACGTCGTGACCCGGCTGCGGGAAGGCATGGCGGGCGGCGTCCTCTCCTTCCCCCTGACGAGCTTCGACGACGACGACGGCGCGCTCGACCTCGACAGCTACCGCGAGTACGTCGCCGCCCAGGTGGCGACCGGACCCGGCGCCGTCTTCCCGGCATGCGGCACCGGCGAGTTCTTCTCGCTCGACGAGGACGAGTACCGGCAGGTCGTCACCGCCACCGTCGAGGAGACCGCCGGCCGCGTGCCCGTCGTGGCCGGCATCGGATACGGCTGGGCGCAGGCCGTGCGGTTCGCCCGCATCGCCGAGGAAGCGGGGGCCGACGCGCTGCTCGTCCTGCCGCACTACCTGGTGCGGGGACCGCAGAGCGGACTCGTCGCCCAGGTCGAGCAGATCGCCGCGCGGACCCGGCTGCCGCTCATCGTCTACCAGCGCGACCAAGTCGCCTTCAGCGCACAGTCGTTGACCTCGATCGCCGCCCTGCCGAACGTCATCGGCCTCAAGGACGGCCACAGCGACCTCGACCAGCTGCAACGCCTCACGCTCGCCGCGCCCGACGGCTTCCTCTTCTTCAACGGAGCCGCCACCGCCGAGGTCCAGGCCCGCGCCTACGCGGCCGTCGGCGTCCCCGCCTACTCCTCGGCCGTCCACGCCTTCGCGCCCGAGATCGCCGCCGCGTTCTTCACGGCGCTGCGGGACGGGGACGACGCGCGGGTGCGCCAGCTGCTGCGCGCGTTCTACATCCCCTTCGTCGAGCTGCGGGACCGGGTCCCCGGATACGGCGTCTCGCTCGTCAAGGCCGCCGCCCGGCTGCGCGGACGCCCCGTCGGACCGGTGCGCGCGCCGCTCGCCGACCCCACCCCGGCCGACCTCGCCGACCTGGAGCGACTGCTCGCCGCCGGCCTCGACCTCGTATCCGAAACCGCCGAAACCGCCACCGCAGGAGCCGCCCGATGACCGATCCGACCATCACCGACGTCCGCCTCACCCCGATCCTCGTCGCCGACCCGCCGCTGCTCAACACACAGGGCCTGCACCAGCCGTACACGCCCCGGCTCATCGTCGAAGTGGTCACCGCCGACGGCGTCACCGGGGTCGGTGAGACCTACGGTGACGCCAAGTACCTGGAGCTCGCCCGGCCGTTCGCCGACCGGCTGATAGGCCGTCAAGTCTCGGATGTGAACGGGCTGTTCACCGTCGCGGACGAGGTCTCCGTCGACGACGCGCGCGTCCAGAACCAGGTCGACGTCGGCGGCCTGCGCGGCGTCCAGACCGCCGACAAGCTGCGCCTGTCCGTCGTCTCCGGCTTCGAGGTGGCCTGCCTCGACGCGTTCGGCAAGGCGCTCGGCCTGCCCGTGCACGCGCTCCTCGGCGGCAAGCTCCGCGACTCCGTCGAGTACAGCGCCTACCTCTTCTACAAGTACGCCGATCACCCCGCAGGCATCGCGAGCGAGAGGGACGACTGGGGCGCGGCCCTCGACCCGGCCGGCGTCGTCGCGCAGGCCCGCCTGTTCAACGAGCGCTACGGATTCGAGTCCTTCAAGCTCAAGGGCGGCTGCTTCACCCCCGACGAGGAGATCGCGGCGGTCCGCGCGCTCGCCGAGGCCTTCCCCGGCAAGCCACTGCGCCTCGACCCCAACGGAGCCTGGTCCGTGGAGACTTCGCTCAAGGTCGCCGACGAACTCAGGGACGTACTGGAGTACCTGGAGGACCCGGCACTCGGCACGCCCGCCATGGCCGAGGTCGCGGCCAAGGCCGGCGTCCCGCTCGCCACCAACATGTGCGTGACCACCTTCGCCGAGATCAAGGAAGCCTTCACCACCGGCGCCGTCCAGGTCGTCCTCTCCGACCACCACTACTGGGGCGGCCTGCGCAACACGCAGCAACTCGCCGCCATCTGCCGCACGTTCGGAGTCGGCATCTCCATGCACTCCAACACGCACCTGGGCATCAGCCTCGCCGCCATGACGCACGTCGCGTCCACCGTGCCGAACCTGCACCACGCCTGCGACTCCCATTACCCCTGGCAGTCCGAGGACGTGCTGACCGAGCGCCTCACCTTCGAAGGCGGCCGGGTCGCCGTCTCCGACGCGCCGGGCCTCGGCGTCGAACTCGACCACGCCAAGCTGGAGTTGCTGCACCAGCGGTGGCTGGACGAGAACTTCGCCGCGATGCGCGACCGCGACGACGCGGCCGCCATGCGCGTCCTCGACCCCGACTGGGTCACCCCGGCCGTGCCGCGCTGGTAGCCCACCGCCTTCGGTCCAGCCGCACAAAGGAGTGCCGCTCGTGTCTGCAGCCGTCCCCGCCCCCACACCCGCCCCGGTGGAACACCCGCCCGCCGTTCAGTCGGCCATCCGCAAGATCTTCCGCCGCGTCGTCCCGCTCTTCTTCGTCATGTTCGTCGCCAACTACATGGACCGCGTCAACCTGGGCTTCGCCCAGGACCAACTCCGCGCCGACGTAGGCCTTTCCGCCGCCGCCTTCGGCCTCGGCGCCGGCATCTTCTTCATCGCCTACGCCATCTTCGAAGTCCCCAGCAACATGCTCATGGAGCGCTTCGGAGCGAAGGTCTGGCTGACCCGCATCATGATCAGCTGGGGCGTCGTCGCCACCGCGATGGTCTTCGTGAACAGCCCCGGCATGTTCTACGCCCTGCGGTTCCTGCTGGGCGTCGCCGAAGCCGGGTTCTTCCCCGCCGTCATCTACTACTTCTCGCGCTGGCTGCCCGACTCGCACCGCGGCCGCGCCACCTCGGTGTTCCTGATGGGCTCCGGCACCGCGACCGTGATCGTCGGACCCATCTCCGGCGCCCTCCTGGAGATGCACGGCATCTGGGGGCACTCCGGCTGGCAGTGGATGTTCTTCATCGAAGGCATCGTCTCGGTGGCACTCGGCTTCGTCGTGTACCGCTTCCTCGACTCCAGCGTCGAGGCCGCCACCTGGCTGACGCGGGAGGAGAAGGACGGGCTCGTCGCCGTCATCGACGCCGAACAGCACGAACGCGAGGAAGGGCGTGCCACGGCCCGTGTCTCGCGGTGGAAGCTGCTCGCCGACCCACAGATGCTGCTGTTCCTGTGGATCTACTTCGCGATCAACGTCGCCCTGTACGCCGTGACGTTCTGGCTGCCCTCGATCGTCGACGACATCGGCGGCCTGAGCGAGTTCCAGGTGGGGCTGCTCACCGCCGTCCCCTGGCTCTTCGCCATCGCCTCCGTGTACGTCTCCGGGCGGCTGTCCGACCGGATCGGCAAGCGGCGCCCCATCCTCGTGGCACTGCTGCTCGTCGGCGGCGCCGGAACACTGCTCGCTGTGTTCGTCTCGCCATGGGTGGGGCTCGGCGCTCTCTGCCTCGCGGCCGTGGGCTTCAAGCCGGCCTCGCCGATCTTCTGGACCATCCCGCAGAGCTACCTCGACGCGCGGGCCGCCGCGCCCGGCATCGCCCTCATCAACTCCATCGGCAACCTGGGCGGATTCGTCGCCCCGACCGCGTTCGGGCTCATCGAGGACGCGACCGGCTCGACCAAGGGGGGACTCGTCGGGCTCACCGTGGTCGGGTTCCTCGCCGCGCTGAGCGTCCTGCTCGTGCGGGGCGGTGGCCGCAACGACGTCGTGCGCGGGGCGCGGCGGACGCCGCCGGACCCGGCATCGGCCCCGGCGTCACGGATCGTGGGTGGTGGGGCGGCGCGTGTGACGGGCTGATGTCAACTGCCGTTGTACGGGCCCACTTCATGCACACTGGCCGGACCCGTACCACTGCAGGGAGAAGGACGTGACCCCCACCGAACCGGCCCACACGGACCCTCTCGCGGCGCTCCGCGCGCCCGGCGACCCGGCCTGCGACGTGTACCTCACCGGCACCGTCTTCCTCGACATCGTCTTCACCGGCCTGGACAGCGCGCCGGTACGGGGCACCGAGTCATGGGCGCGCGGCATGGGGTCGAGCCCCGGAGGCGTCGCGAACATGGCCGCCGCCCTCGCCCGCCTCGGCCTGCGCACGTCGCTGGCCGCCGCCTTCGGTGACGACCACTACGGCGAGTACTGCTGGGACACCCTGGAGCGCGGCGAGGGCATCGACCTGAGCTACTCGCGGACCGCGCAGGGCTGGCACTCGCCCGTCACCGTCTCCATGGCGTACGAGGGCGAACGCACCATGGTGAGCCACGGGCACGAGCCGCCCCCGCAGGAGCCCGCGCCCGCCTGCCCGCCCCGCACGAGAGCCGCGATCGCCGCCCTCGTCCCCGGGGTCGACGCGCCCTGGATCGCCGAGGCCGCGCGTGCGGGGACCCGGGTCTTCGCGGACGTCGGCTGGGACGACACCGGCCGTTGGGACCTGGCGGCCCTGGCCGACCTCCGGCACTGCGAGGCGTTCCTGCCGAACGCGGAGGAAGCGATGCGCTACACCGGGACGTCCTGTCCTCGGGCGGCGGCGCACGCCCTCGCCGAGCACGTACCGCTGGCCGTCGTCACGCTCGGTTCCGAAGGCGCGTACGCCGTGGACGGGCGGACCGGCGAGACGGCGTCCGTCCCGGCCATCGAGGTCGAGGCGCTCGATCCGACCGGGGCGGGGGATGTCTTCGTCGCCGGGTTCGTGACCGGCACGCTCGCGGGGTGGCCGCTGGCCGACCGGCTGGCGTTCGCCGGGCTCACCGCGGCGCTGTCGGTGCAGGAGTTCGGGGGGTCGTTGTCGGCGCCCGGGTGGTCGGAGGTCGCCGCGTGGTGGCGGCAGATCCAGGCGTACGAGGAGCGTGGCGAGCAGGATCCTGCGGCGCTTGAGCGGTATGCGTTCCTGGAGCCGCTGCTGCCGGAGGCGGGGCGGCCCTGGCCGCTTCGGCGTGCCGTGCCGACCATTGGGTTCGGACGATCCGCCTGACGCCTGAAGGGAGGGCGGCCGTCTGGGGTGTTGCTTTGCGGCTTTCCGTTGTCTCCGAGAGGTGTCGGGGTGGGTCCGGTGCCGCCCGCGGTATGTCCGTGCTCGCCGGGTGCGCGAATCAAGCCCCTTGGGGGGTCCCTCGGACGGAGCCCGGGGGAGATTGAGGAGCGGGGTCCGGGGCGGAGCCCCGGGGCTGGACGACGGCGCCGGGGGCGTGACCGGGCGGCGGCGATAAGAGCGCGGGAAAAGGCTACGGGTCCAGCAGCGGGGCGTCGTACGCTGGGGAACGTCAGACAACGGCTGTCACAAGGAGACTGCGGCCCTCAGAGCCCGCCCATGACGCAGACACCATCCAGCGCCCGTAGCGCAGGGCAGGAGCAGGCACGCGCGCAGTTCACCGTCCCGGCCAAGCACCCCATGGTCGAGGTGCTGGGTTCCGGTGACGCCCTGCTGCGAGTGATCGAGAAGGCTTTCCCGGCGGCCGACATCCATGTCCGGGGCAATGAGATCAGCGCGACCGGGGAGCCGGGGGAAGTCGCCCTCGTCCAGCGCCTGTTCGACGAGATGATGCTGGTCCTGAGAACAGGGGCACCGATGACAGAGGACGCCGTGGAGCGCTCCATCGCCATGCTGAAGGCGACGCAGAGCGGTGAGGGCGACGGCACGGAGACCCCGGCCGAGGTGCTCACGCAGAACATTCTGTCGTCCCGCGGCCGCACCATCCGGCCCAAGACCCTGAACCAGAAGCGGTACGTCGACGCGATCGACAAGCACACCATCGTCTTCGGGATCGGGCCCGCCGGCACCGGCAAGACCTACCTGGCCATGGCCAAGGCGGTGCAGGCCCTGCAGTCCAAGCAGGTCAACCGCATCATCCTGACCCGGCCGGCGGTGGAGGCGGGCGAGCGGCTCGGCTTCCTGCCGGGCACCCTCTACGAGAAGATCGACCCGTACCTGCGCCCGCTCTACGACGCCCTGCACGACATGCTCGACCCGGACTCCATTCCGCGACTGATGGCGGCGGGGACCATTGAAGTGGCGCCGCTGGCATATATGCGTGGCCGTACTCTCAATGACGCCTTCATCATCCTTGACGAGGCCCAGAACACGAGCCCCGAGCAGATGAAGATGTTCCTGACCCGGCTCGGGTTCGAGTCGAAGATCGTGATCACCGGTGACGTGACGCAGGTCGACCTGCCGAACGGGACGAAGAGCGGGTTGCGGCAGGTGCAGGACATCCTCGAAGGCCTCGACGACGTGCACTTCTCGCGGCTGTCGTCCCAGGATGTCGTGAGGCACAAGCTGGTCGGCCGTATCGTCGACGCGTACGAGAAGTACGACACCGAGAACGGTACGGAGAACGGCACCCGCAAGGGCCGTCCCAGAGGGACCCAAGGAAAGTAGTACGAGAGCGCCATGTCGATCGACGTCAACAACGAGTCCGGAACCGAGGTCGACGAGCAGGCGATCCTCGACATCGCCCGCTACGCGCTCGCGCGGATGCGTATCCACGCCCTCTCCGAGCTGTCGGTGATCGTCGTGGACGCCGACGCCATGGAGCAGCTGCACGTCCAGTGGATGGATCTGCCGGGGCCGACGGACGTCATGTCCTTCCCGATGGACGAGCTGCGGCCGCCGATGAAGGACGACGAGGAGCCCCCGCAGGGGCTGCTCGGGGACATCGTGCTCTGTCCCGAGGTCGCGAAGAAGCAGGGCGAGGACGCGCCCACGCAGCACTCCATGAACGAGGAGCTGCAGCTCCTCACGGTGCATGGGGTGCTGCATCTGCTCGGGTACGACCATGAAGAGCCTGACGAGAAGGCCGAGATGTTCGGGCTCCAGGCCGCCATCGTCGACGGATGGCGCGCGGAGAAGGGGATGAGCGGGCCGTCTCCGGCGCCGACCGTGTCATGAGTCCTTCGCTGATCGCGGGCGCCGTCGCGCTGGTCGTCGTCGCCTGGCTCGCCGCGTGTGCCGAGGCCGGTATCGCCCGGACGTCCAGCTTCCGCGCCGAGGAGGCCGTCAGGTCCGGGCGGCGCGGCAATGCCAAGCTCGCCCAGGTCGCCGCCGACCCGACCCGGTATCTGAACGTCGCGCTGCTGGTGCGGGTCGCCTGCGAGATGGCCGCCGCCGCTCTGGTCACGTACGCGTGCCTGGAGGAGTTCGCGGCGACCTGGCAGGCGTTGCTCGTCGCCATCGGGGTGATGGTGCTCGTCTCGTATGTGGCGGTCGGGGTTTCGCCGCGGACCATCGGGCGGCAGCATCCCCTCAACACCGCTACCGCGGCCGCGTACGTGCTGCTGCCGCTGGCCCGTGTGATGGGGCCGATCCCGCCGCTGCTGATTCTGATCGGCAACGCGCTGACCCCGGGCAAGGGGTTCCGGCGCGGGCCGTTCGCCTCCGAGGCCGAGCTGCGCGCCATGGTCGACCTCGCCGAGAAGGAGTCCCTCATCGAGGACGAGGAGCGCCGCATGGTGCACTCCGTCTTCGAACTCGGCGACACCCTCGTGCGGGAGGTCATGGTGCCGCGCACCGACCTTGTCGTCATCGAGCGGTACAAGACCATCCGGCAGGCCCTCACGCTCGCACTGCGGTCCGGATTCTCGCGGATCCCGGTGGTGGGCGAGAGCGAGGATGACGTTGTCGGGATCGTCTATCTGAAGGATCTCGTCCGGAAGACCCATATCAACCGGGACGCCGAGGCCGAGCTCGTGTCGTCCGCCATGCGGCCCGCCACCTTCGTGCCCGACACCAAGAACGCCGGTGATCTGCTGCGCGAGATGCAGCAGCTGCGCAACCACGTCGCTGTGGTCATCGACGAGTACGGCGGCACGGCCGGCATCGTCACCATCGAGGACATTCTCGAAGAGATCGTCGGCGAGATCACCGACGAGTACGACCGGGAGCTGCCGCCCGTCGAGGAGCTGGGCGACGACCGCTTCCGGGTCACCGCACGGCTCGACATCGGCGACCTCGGCGAGCTGTACGGCATCGAGGAGTACGACGACGAGGACGTGGAGACCGTCGGCGGGCTGCTGGCGAAAGCGCTGGGCCGGGTGCCCATCGCCGGGGCCTCGTCCGTGGTGACCCTGCCCGACACGCGGCAGCTGCGGCTCACCGCCGAGGCCGCCGCCGGCCGCCGGAACAAGATCGTGACCGTGCTCGTCGAGCCCGTCGGACCGGGCGAGGAGGAGAAGGCCGGGTGACACCGCGGGAGCTGCGCGCACTGTGTCTGTCGTTCAACGCGACGGTGGAGGAGTTCCCGTTCAACCCGGAGACCTCCGTCTTCAAGGTACTGGGGAAGATGTTCGCGCTCAGCTCCCTGGACGGCCGGCCGCTGACCGTCAACCTCAAGTGCGATCCCGAGGACGCGGTGCGGCTGCGCGGCGAGTACGAGGGCGTCATCGTGCCCGGCTGGCACATGAACAAGCGGCACTGGAACACCGTGACCGTGGGCGGACTCCCCGACGGGATGGTCCGGGAACTGGTCGAGGACTCGTACGACCTGGTGGTGGCGGGCCTGCCGCGCGCCGAGCGGCTCAGGCTCGACCGTCCCTGACGCCCCACCCCGTCGCCGCGTGCGGCGGGGCGGCCTCCTTATGCTCACCCCATGACTGAGAGCACCGACCTCGGCCCCGAGGACCTCAAGATCGTGACCCTGGCCCGCTCCGCGCGGGCGCGCAACGGTGTGCCCGAGGGGGCGGCCGTGCGTGACGAGACGGGGCGTACGTATGTCGCGGGCACCGTCGCCCTCGACTCCCTGAAGCTGAGCGCGCTGCGCACGGCCGTCGCCATGGCCGTGGCGTCCGGCGCGGAGTCCCTGGAGGCGGCGGCCGTCGTCTCCGGCGCGGATGTCCTGCCGGACGAGGACGTGGCCGCCGTACGTGATCTGGGCGGGGCGGGCACTCCGGTGTTCCTGGCCGGGGCCGACGGTGTCGTGAAGGGCGCGCTGCAGGCCGGCTGACGTGTCCCGCGTCACAAGATCGGCGTAGCGCGCCGGTGCAGGTGAACAGGGTCACATCCGGGTGTACCGGGGTCCGACGCCTCGGTGCGGCGGACGTGAGGCGTTCGGGTGGCGGGGCCCGCGAGGCCCGGCCGGGGGACCTTCGGCCCGGGGCGAAGGTCCCGCCGGGCGGCTGCCCGGCATCGGGACGAAAGTCCCTCGTGGGGGGTCGAACGCCGGATGCGGGCGGCGGCCGTCAGCCGTCACGGTGGAGCAGTTGCCCGATGCGCCGGACCTCCGGCCAGGGCACGTTCCCCGTCCCCGAACAAAGGCACCGCTTCGTGTTCTCCGCAGCCCGCACCACCGCCCGCACCGTCCGATTCCGTCACCTGGCCACCACCGCGGCCCTCGCGGGAGCGAGCGGCGTGCTCGTCCTCGCCGGTACCGGAAGCGCCTCCGCGGCGACGGCATCGGAAGGCACCTGGCAGGCCGTCGCCCAGTGCGAGTCGGGCGGCAACTGGTCCGCCGACACCGGAAACGGCTTCCACGGCGGCCTGCAGTTCACCGACTCGACGTGGTCCGCCTACGGCGGCTCGAAGTACGCCTCCTCCGCCGACCAGGCCACCAAGAGCCAGCAGATCTCCGTGGCGAACAAGGTCCTCGCCGCCCAGGGCGCGAACGCCTGGCCGGTGTGCGGCCCGAAGGCCGGACTGTAAAGAGCGCACTGCGCGGAGCGGGCTCAGACGGCGTCCGGGCCCCGCTCGCCGGTGCGCACCCGCACCACGCTGTCCACCGGCACCGCCCACACCTTGCCGTCGCCGATCTTCCCGGTGCGCGCGGCCCGCACGATCGCGTCCATCGCCGGTTCGGCGTCCTCGTCCCCGACGACGACCTCGATGCGCACCTTGGGTACCAGGTCGACCTGGTACTCGGCGCCCCGGTACACCTCGGTGTGCCCGCGCTGACGCCCGTAGCCGCTGGCCTCCGTCACCGTCAGGCCGAGCACGCCCAGCTCCTGCAGCGCCGTCTTGACCTCGTCGAGGCGGTACGGCTTGACGACCGCGGTGATCAGCTTCATGGCGCGACCTTTCGGGCGGCGGGGGCGGACGCGGGGTGGACCGTGGCGCCCAGGACGCCGTGATCGTACGCACTCTCCGCGTGCGCCGTCTGGTCCAGGCCCGTCAGCTCCTCCTCGGCCGATGCCCGGAAGCCCATCACCTTGTCGATGGCCTTCCCGATCCCGTACGTCACGAGGAACGTGTACGCGGCCACGACCACCACGGCGAGCAACTGCTTGCCGAGCTGCGCGAACCCGCCCCCGTAGAACAGGCCCTGCCTGTCGGCGGATCCGGTCATCGCCGACGTCGCGAACAGGCCGATGAGGACCGTGCCGACGACTCCGCCGATGAAGTGCACGCCGACGACGTCCAGCGAGTCGTCGTAGTCGAACTTGAACTTCCAGGCGACGGCGTACGAGCAGACGACACCGGCCGCGAGTCCGACGACGGCCGCGCCGAGCACGCCCACGACCCCGCACGCCGGAGTGATCGCGACCAGGCCCGCCACGGCGCCCGAGGCCGCGCCGAACGTCGTCGGATGCCCGTCGCGCCGGTGCTCCACGAACAGCCAGCCGAGCAGTCCGGTGCAGCCCGCGATCAGCGTGTTGAACAGGGACGCCGCGGCGAGCCCGTTCGCGCCGAGGGCCGAGCCGCCGTTGAAGCCGAGCCAGCCGAACCAGAGCAGGCCCGCGCCCATGACCACCATGGGCAGGTTGTGCGGGCGCATCGCGTCCTTCTTGAAGCCGATGCGCGGGCCGAGGACCAGGCACAGCGCGAGGCCCGAGGCGCCGGAGGCGATCTCGACGACGAGCCCGCCCGCGAAGTCCAGGGCGCCCAGGTGGTTCGCGATCCAGCCGCCGGGGCCCCAGACCCAGTGCGCCACGGGAACGTATACGAGCAGCGCCCATACGGGGACGAAGACGAGCCACGCGGCGAATTTCGTGCGGTCCGCGACGGCTCCGCTGATCAGCGCCGCGGTGATGATCGCGAAGGTCAGCTGGAAGGTCGTGAACAGGAAGGTGGGGACGGTGCCGGTGAGCGAGCCGGGGCCGACGCCGGCCATGCCCGCGTGCTCCAGGCCGCCGATCAGTCCGGCGAATGAGTCGTCACCGAAGGCGAGGGAGTACCCCGCCACCAGCCAGACCACCGTCACGAGCGCGATCGAGACGAAGCTCATCATCAGCATGTTCAGGACGCTCTTCGAGCGGACCATGCCGCCGTAGAACAGCGCGAGGCCGGGGGTCATCAGCAGGACGAGGGCGGTGGCGGCGAGCAGCCAGGCCGTGTCGCCGGTGTCGAGGGCGGGGGCTTTCGCTACGGCGAGGGGGACGGTCACGGGTTTCCTCCGGGTGGGGGCTGCCGTAGAGCGTCACCGGCCCGGGTTTCCGAATCCGCACCCAGGCGTTTCCGTCATGTTTCGTATTGCCGAGCGGTTACCGGAACCTCACGGTACTGCGGGGCTTCCCGGATCAGGGACAATGGGCGCCATGAGCGTTCGTACCCAGTCCTCCCAGCCGTCGGATTCGTCGGACCCCGGCCACCGCGCCGGCTTCGCCTGCTTCGTCGGCCGCCCCAACGCGGGCAAGTCCACCCTCACGAACGCTCTGGTCGGCAAGAAGGTGGCGATCACCGCCGACCAGCCGCAGACCACGCGGCACACCGTGCGCGGCATCGTGCACCGCGAGGACGCGCAGCTGATCCTGGTGGACACCCCCGGCCTGCACAAGCCGCGCACCCTGCTCGGCGAGCGTCTCAACGACGTGGTCCGCACCACCTGGGCCGAGGTCGACGTCATCGGCTTCTGCCTGCCCGCGAACGAGAAGCTCGGCCCCGGCGACCGGTTCATCGCCAAGGAACTCGCGTCCATCAAGAAGACGCCGAAGATCGCGATCGTCACCAAGACCGACCTCGTCGACAGCAAGACCCTCGCAGAGCAGCTCATCGCGATCGACCAGCTCGCCGTGGAACTCGGCTTCGAGTGGGCCGAGATCATCCCGGTCTCGGCGGTCGGCAACGAGCAGGTCGACCTCCTCGCCGACCTCATCGCCCCGCTGCTGCCCGAGGGCCCCGCCCTCTACCCGGAGGGCGACCTCACCGACGAGCCCGAGCAGGTCATGGTCGCGGAGCTGATCCGCGAGGCCGCGCTCGAAGGCGTCCGCGACGAGCTGCCGCACTCCATCGCCGTCGTCGTGGAGGAGATGCTGCCGCGCGAGGACCGCCCCGCCGACAAGCCGCTCCTCGACATCCACGCCTTCGTCTACATCGAGCGCCCCAGCCAGAAGGGCATCATCATCGGCCCGAAGGGCAAGCGCCTCAAGGACGTCGGCATCAAGTCCCGCAAGCAGATCGAGGCGCTGCTCGGCACGCCGGTCTACCTCGACCTGCACGTGAAGGTGGCCAAGGACTGGCAGCGCGACCCGCGCCAGCTGCGCAAGCTCGGCTTCTGACCTCGTCTACGTGCTGGGGGTCAGGTCCTGGAGGCCGACGACCCGCAGCAGTTCGAGCCGGTCGTACGTGTCCGTGCCCGGCCGCGCCGAGTGCACGACCAGCATCTGGTCGTGCCCGCCGCTGAGCAGCACTTCGCAGTCCAGGTCCAGGACGCCGACCACCGGGTGCAGGAAGCGTTTCGTCGCCGCCCGTCGCACGGCCACCTCGTGCGACGCCCACAGCTCCTCGAACTCGGCGCTGGCGCGCCGGAGTTCGGCCACGAGGGCGGCGGGGCCCGGCTCGTCGGGACGTGCCCCGACGACCGCCCGCAGATTCGCCACGTGCGCCCGGGCGTGCGTCCGGTAGTCCTCCGGCGGGACCAGGGCGCGGGCGGCCGGGTCCGTGAAGTAGCGGCGGATCATGTTCTCCCCGGTGTGCTCGCCCGACAGGGCCACCGCCATCGGGTTCTGCGCGAGCACCTCGCCCCAGTCGCTCAGCACCTGCGCCGGGGTGTCGTGCAGCCGGTCCAGGATCAGCAGCAGCCCCGGCCGCACATGGCCCGAGGAACCGCCCGGGCGCGGCGGCTCCTCGCCCGCCAGATGGAACAGGTGGTCGCGCTCGTCGGCCGTCAGGCGCAGCGCCCGGGCCAGCGCGGTGAGCATCTGCCGCGAGGGGTGCGAGCCGCGGCGCTGCTCCAGGCGCGTGTAGTAGTCCACGGACATCCCGGCGAGCTGCGCCACCTCCTCGCGGCGCAGCCCCGGCGTACGGCGCCTGGCACCCGCGGTCAGGCCCACGTCGGACGGGGCCAGGCGGGTGCGGGCGCGGCGCAGGAAGTCGGCGAGTTCGGTCCGGTTCACCCCTCCAGGGTCGCGCGGTACGCCCGTCTTATCCAGGGCGTGCCGGTCCCTGGATAAGGGCGTCTCTCCCGGCGCGGCGCGCTTTCGCCCACGGTGGTGTGCATGGCTACGACGACGAGGAGGCGGCCATGCTGACATTGGTGACAGGCGCGACGGGGCAGGTCGGGCGGCGGTTCGTGCCGAGGCTGCTGCAGAGCACGGCGCCCGGCGACGAGGTCCGGGTCCTGGTGCGGGACGCGGCCCGCGGCGAACGGTTCGCCGAGCTGGGCGCGCAGGTGGTGATCGGCGATCTGCGGGACGCCGGCGTGCTGGGCAAGGCGACGGCTGGGGCGGACGCGGTGGTGAACGTCGCCGCGGCCTTCCGCGGAGTGCCGGACGAGGAGGCCCGCGCGGTCAACCGGGACGCGGCGGTCGAGCTGGGGCGGGCCGCGGTGGCCTCCGGCGTGCGGCGGTTCGTGCAGGTCAGTACCGGGCTGGTGTACGGCCGGGGGCGCGGCAGGCCGTTCGTCGAGGACGACGCGACCGTTCCCGGGGGCCATCTCTGGGGCGCCTACCCCGAGTCCAAGGGGGAGGCGGAGCGGGCGCTCGGCGCGCTGGACGGCCTCGACGACCTGCGGATCGGGCGGCTGCCGTTCGTGTACGGCGACGGGGATCCGCATATCGCCGATGTGATGCGCTGGGCGCCGTCCTGGCCCGCCATGCGGCGGCTGCACATGGGTCACCACGCGGATGTGGCTCAGGGTCTGCAGCGGTTGCTGTACGCGCCCGGCGCGCGGGGCGTCTACAACATCGCCGACGACGCCCCTGTCACCACGGTCGATATCTACCTGCTCAATGGGGTGCCGGTGCCGGACGAGCTGCACGAGAAGGCGGACCCGGATCCCTGGGTCGGGGTGATGTCCACGGACCGGATCCGTCGGGAACTGGGCTATCGGCCGTTCTTCCCGTCGGTCCGGGTCGCCCGTGACATGGGCGCCCTGTAGTCCCGCTCCTCAATCGCCGGACGGGCTGGAGGTGGCGGCGGGGCTCGCACCGGCGATCAGCGCCGTCCCCACCGGGCGGAAACCCAGCCGCGCATAAATACGGGCCACATCATCGTCCCCGGCCGACAGGAACACCGTAGGGACGCCGGAGGCCACCGCATCGGCGACGAGCGCCCCTGTCACCGCCAGACCCAGCCCCCGCCGCCGCGCCGCAGGCAACGTGCCGACCCCCGCGATCTCCGACACGTCCCCGACGGGCAGGTGCATACCGGAGCTGAGGACCACCCCGTTCTCGACGGCCGCCGCGAGGACCGTGCGGCCCGCGCGGATCCGGTCCTGGAAATCGGGCACGCTGCCGTCCGCGGCCCGCGCCGTGAGTTCCGCGGTGAGTTCGGCGGCACCCGCCGGGCCCACCGTGGTGCCGGGGTACGCGAACGCCACGTGCGGCAGCGCCAACGCCCCGGCCAGGAACGGGTCCTGGGCGTCGAGGACACGGACCAGGGGGTGCGGGGCGGGCACCGGGGCCGACGCGTCCCGCGCCATCAGCGGGTACGCGCCGACCCGCAGACCCGCCGCCTCGACGGCCGCCCGCATCCCCGGCGTCGTCTCCGCCACCCACTCGAACGCCTCGGGCAACCCCAACTCCCGCTGCCGCGCGCACACTTCCCGTACGTCGCGGGTGCTCGGCGGCGGCGCGTCAGGGCGCAGCGCGGGCCGCGCGTAGTAAGGCCAGCCCGGCCCCTCCCGGACGAAGAGGGTGAGCGAGCCGAACTCCTCCACGCGGGCGGCGGCCCGCGGCACCGTGTCGTAGTACCGCTCCAGTCGGTCGAGGAGAGCGGGTGGCGGAGGGAGGGCGTCGGCGGCGGTCATAGGGGCGCAGGCTACGGCATGGCCGTCAGTCCACCGCCTTGATCTTCCGCACGAGCAGCGCCCCGAGAACCGGGACACCGTGCGGTCGGAGAGGGCGCCGAACAGCGGGTTCGCGGCCAGCGACACCATCGCGCCGACGCCCGTCACCCAGGCGAGCAGCGTCTCCTTGGACAGGCCGGTGCCCGGCGCGAAGTGCTCGGACTGGGTGGCGAGCAGGATCTGCAGCGGCCCGTACCAGCCCACCCGGATCGCGCCGTTGGCCAGCGACAGGGCGGTCGTCCAGCCACGCCCGACCCGGTCGGCCGGTTCCCGCAGCGCGCCTGCCGTCATCCCCGCCGCGCACGCAGCGCGTCCCGCAGCCAGCCGTACGACGCCTTCGGGGTGCGTACCTGGGTGTCGAAGTCGACGTGCACGAGCCCGAAGCGCTTCGTGTAGCCCTCCGCCCACTCGAAGTTGTCGAGCAGCGACCAGACGAAGTAGCCGCGGACGTCCACGCCCGCCTCCAACGCCCGGTGCAGCGCCCGCAGATGGCCGTCGAGGTAGGTGATCCGCTCCTGGTCGTCGAGGCCCTCGTACGCGCAGCCGTTCTCGGTGATCACCAGGGGCGGCAGCCGGTCCCCGTAGCGGTCGCGGAAGCCGGTGAGGAGCGAGGTGAGGGCGTCCGGGACCACCGGCCAGCCGAAGTCCGTCGTCGGGTACCCGGCTATCTCCCGGACGGAGAAGGGGAGTTCGGCCGGAAGCGTGAGTCCGGAGAACTCGACGTCCGCCGGGCCCGGCGCGCCCACCTTCGTCGGCTGGTAGAAATTGATCCCGTACCAGTCGAGCGTGGCGTCGGAGATCACTGTCAGGTCGGCGGCCACGTCGTCGCCCGGCATCAACTCGGCGAAACCGTCCGGGTATCGGCCGAGCAGCAGCGGGTCGGCGAAGAGCCGGTTCAGGATCACGTCGTACAGGTCCGCCGCCCCAATGTCGGCCGGGTCGTCGGAGGCGGGCCAGGTCGGGCCGTGCGAGTTGGCGATGCCGATGTCGTGCGCGCCCGCCGCGCGCAGCGCCCGTGCCGCGAGGCCGTGCGCGAGGAGCTGGTGGTGGGCGACCGGCAGCGCGTCGAAGAGCAGCTTCTTGCCGGGCGCGTGCTCACCGAGCGCATGTCCGAGCAGGGTGTGTTCCGCGGGCTCGTTGAGCGTGATCCACTTCTGGACGCGGTCGCCGAGCCGGGCCGCGACCGTCGCCGCGTGGTCGGCGAAGCGGGCCGCGGTGTCCCGCTCCAGCCAGCCCCCCGCCTCCTCCACGCTCGCCGGCAGGTCCCAGTGGAAGAGCGTGGGCACGGGCCGGAGCCCTTGCGCGCACAGCTCGTCGACGAGCCGGTCGTAGAAGTCGAGGCCGCCGGGTGCCAGCACCCGGGGCCAGGAGACGGAGAAGCGGTACGCGTCCACGCCCAGGTCGCGGACGAGCGCCACGTCCTCCCGGTAGCGGGCCACGTGGTCGCAGGCGACCGCCGCCGTCGAACCGTCCTTGATCCGGCCCGGCTCGGCGCCGAACGCGTCCCACACCGAGGGCGCGCGCCGGTCGACGGCGCCCTCGATCTGGTGGGCCGACGTGGCGACGCCCCACAGGAAGCCGGGCGGGAAGGAAGGGAGTGCGCCTCTGGTAGCTGCCATGGGCGCGATCATCCGTACCGGTCAGTACGAAGTCAACGCCCTCGCCAAGACCGTCAGTTGGGCGTCACGCCCCTTCTTTGAGGACCCAGGTGATCAGTTTGCGCTGTTCCTCGGTGAGCCGGGGGTCCGCGCAGTACACGGTCCGCCCGTCCACGCTGATGCTGTAGTTGAAGCCGTCGGGAACTCCTATGGGTGGCGTGTCCCGGCCCGCGGCCATCGCCTTGTCGGCCAGGGCATGCCACTCATGGGCGTCGGCGCGGCCGGCCGTGTCGACCTCGGCGTGCCGGTCGATGCCGGCGAATCCGCCCGTGCGGGTGACGTGTATACGCATGGCTCTCTGTCTACCGCCGGAAGAGCGTCCGGTCACCGGGTCGGCACGCCAACCTGTTCCCAGGCCTTGAGCACCGACTGGTACTCCTCGCCGGCGCCGTAGCGGGCCTGCGAGGCCTTCACCGTCGCCTTGGCGAAATCGGCGAACAGGCAGTCCTGCTTCAGCCCGCCGCCGGTGAGGGTGTCGTACCAGATCTGTCCGGCCCGCTCCCACGCGTACCCGCCGAGCGCTTCGGCGAGGATGTAGAAGGCGTGGTTGGGGATGCCGGAGTTGATGTGCACGCCGCCGTTGTCCCGGCCGGTCCGCACGAAGTGATCCATGTCGGCGGGCTGCGGGTCCTTGCCGAGCACGTCGTCGTCGTACGCCGTGCCCGGGGCCTTCATGGAGCGCAGGGCGACGCCCGTGACGCGCGGCGCGAGCAGGCCCGCGCCGATCAGCCAGTCGGCCTCCGTCGCGGTCTGGCCGAGCGTGTACTGCTTGATCAGTGAGCCGAAGACGTCCGAGACCGACTCGTTCAGGGCACCGGGCTGGCCGAAGTAGGTCAGGTTCGCCGTGTACTGCGTGACGCCGTGGGTCAGTTCGTGGCCGATGACGTCGACGGGGAGGGTGAAGTCGAGGAAGATCTCGCCGTCTCCGTCGCCGAACACCATCTGCTCGCCGTTCCAGAACGCGTTGTTGTAGTCCTCGGAGTAGTGCACCGTCGCGTTCAGCGGCAGACCCTCGCCGTCGATCGAGTGGCGGGCGAACTTCTCCAGGTAGACCTCGAAGGTCGCGCCCAGGCCCGCGTACGCGCGGTTGACGGTCGCGTCCATGCCGGGCTCGTCGCCCTCGCCGCGGACCTTGCGCCCCGGGAGCCCCGTCTGGTGCCGGGCGTCGTAGATGGTGCGCTGCGGCTTCTCGGGTGCGGCGCCGGAGGGCGGGGCCACGGAAGGGGCGCCGATGACGGTCGTCATCCGCCGCCGGGTGCGCTCGAAGGCGTCCCGCTCCAGGCTCTTGCGCGCGGCGGCGGCGATCGCCGCGTCCCCGGACTGAGCGGCCTGGTCGAGGATGTGAGGCGGCACGATGGTGCAGAAAACGGGCTCGAACCCCTTCGGGTCCCCCGCTGGGTTGTCGGTCATGCCAGGCAATGTGGCACTGAGTCATGACGCTGTCACTACCTGCCACCATGATTGATGAAATAGAGGTATTGATCACCCCTTACCCGTTACCTGACGGCGATCCCGCATACTGATACGGGCCCTCGCGTCCTGCGCGTCTCGGTTAGAGTGCGATGCATCATGCGTTTCGGGTTGCTTCTCCTTAGCTGCCGCGGCGAGGGCCTGTAGTCGAGGCCGACCCCCTCCCCGCGGAGTTTGGCGTTGCGCCGTCGGCCGCCTTACCGGCCACCTCTGAGGAGCCCCACGCATCATGTCGAACTTCCAGCGCCCCACGTCGATGCCGATTCACAAGTACGGCCAGTACGACCAGGTGGACATCCCCGACCGCACGTGGCCGAACAACCGGATCACGGTCGCGCCCCGCTGGCTCTCCACCGACCTGCGCGACGGCAACCAGGCACTGATCGACCCGATGTCACCGGCCCGCAAGCGCGAGATGTTCGACCTGCTGGTCCGCATGGGCTACAAGGAGATCGAGGTCGGCTTCCCCTCGTCGGGACAGACGGACTTCGACTTCGTACGGTCGATCATCGAGGACCCGGACGCGATCCCGGACGACGTGACGATCTCCGTACTGACCCAGGCCCGCGAGGAACTGATCGCGCGGACCGTGGAGTCCCTGGTCGGCGCCAAGCGCGCCACGGTCCACCTGTACAACGCGACCGCGCCGGTCTGGCGCGAGGTCGTCTTCCGCGGCTCCAAGGACGCCGTCAAGCAGATCGCCGTGGACGGCACGCGCCTGGTCATGGAGTACGCGGAGAAGCTGCTGGGCCCCGAGACGGTCTTCGGCTACCAGTACAGCCCCGAGATCTTCACCGACACCGAGCTGGACTTCGCGCTGGAGGTCTGCGAGGCCGTCTGTGACGAGTGGCAGCCGGGCCCGGACCGCGAGATCATCCTCAACCTGCCCGCCACGGTGGAGCGTTCGACGCCGTCCACGCACGCGGACCGCTTCGAGTGGATGTCCCGGAACCTGACGCGCCGCGAGCACGTGTGCATCTCGGTCCACCCGCACAACGACCGCGGTACGGCCGTCGCCGCCGCCGAGCTGGCCATCATGGCCGGCGCCGACCGCATCGAGGGCTGCCTGTTCGGCCAGGGCGAGCGCACCGGCAACGTCGACCTGGTGACGCTGGGCATGAACCTGTTCTCGCAGGGCGTCGACCCGCAGATCGACTTCTCGGACATCGACGAGATCCGCCGCACCGCCGAGTACTGCACCCAGATGGAGGTCCACCCGCGCCACCCCTACGCGGGGGACCTGGTCTACACCGCCTTCTCCGGCTCCCACCAGGACGCCATCAAGAAGGGCTTCGAGGCGATGGAGAGCCGCGCCGCGAAGGCGGGCAAGACCATCGACGACATCGAGTGGGCCGTCCCTTACCTGCCGATCGACCCGAAGGACGTCGGCCGCTCCTACGAGGCCGTCATCCGCGTCAACTCGCAGTCCGGCAAGGGCGGAATCGCGTACGTCCTGAAGAACGACCACAGCCTGGACCTGCCGCGCCGTATGCAGGTCGAGTTCTCCAAGGTCATCCAGACGAAGACGGACGCCGAGGGCGGCGAGGTCACGCCCAAGGACATCTGGGCCGTCTTCCAGGACGAGTACCTGCCCAACCCGCAGAACCCGTGGGGCCGCATCCAGGTCAGGAACGGCCAGACGACCACGGACACCGACGGGGTCGACACCCTGACGGTCGAGGCCGAGGTCGACGGCGTCGAGCAGGTCCTGGTCGGTTCGGGCAACGGTCCGATCTCCGCGTTCTTCCACGCGCTGCAGGGCGTCGGCATCGACGCCCGCCTGCTGGACTACCAGGAGCACACGATGAGCGAGGGCGCGTCCGCGGTCGCCGCCTCGTACATCGAGGTCGCGATCGGCGACAAGGTTCTGTGGGGCATCGGCACCGACGTGAATACGACACGTGCGTCGCTGAAGGCGGTCGTCTCGGCGGTCAACCGCGCGGCCCGCTGACCTGACTGAGCTGCACGTTCACGGCCCCGTACACCTTTTGTGGGTGTGCGGGGCCGCGTCGTGTATCGGCCACCCGGGCAGGTCCCTCGTGACCTCGGCGTGACCAAGGTGCTGACGCCGCATCGACAATGTGGCTAACATCACGCCAACGCCGCGATGTTGCGGCGCCGTTACGGAGGTGTGCGACGTGCTGCCGATTTGGGGACGTATGCGACGGACCGGGATCTCGCGGGTTCTGGGCGTGCACACCACCTGGGCCACCGTCGGCGACGGGGAGTTCTTCTGCCCCGGCTGCGGTGGCGACCGCAACTACCAGCGGCGCACGGGCAGGCGCCGCTTCACCGTGCTCGGCGTGCCGGTGGTGCCGCGCGGCGAGACCGGGCCCGTCGTCCAGTGCGCCGCCTGCGAGGACCGGTTCGGCACGGACGTGCTCGACCACCCCACCACCCACCGCTTCTCCGGGATGCTGCGGGACGCCGTGCACACGGTGGTGCTCGCGGTGCTCGCGACCGGCGGCTCCTCGTCCCGTACGTCGCTGGAGAGTGCCGTCGGCGTCCTGCGGGGGGCCGGGTTCGACGACTGCTCCGAGGTGCAACTGGCCGCGCTGGTCGAGGCGTTGGTGATGGACACCGGGCGGCTTCCGGAGCACTGCGGGGCCGGCGCCGGGCTCGCGATAGAGCTGCACGAGGCGCTCGACCCGCTCACCCAGCACCTCGCCCCGGCGGGCCGGGAGTCGATCCTGCTGCAGGGAGCGCGCATCGCCCTGGCGGACGGGCCGTACTCGGCGGCCGAGCGGGACGTGCTCGGGACGGTGGGCGCCGCCCTGACCATGTGCACGGACGAGGTGAACCGGCTGCTGGCCGTCGCCGCGCGCACGCCCAGCTGAGCCCCTGGGTGAGCCCGTGGCTTCCCACCCGCACCGCCCCGCGCTCCTCGTCATCGACATGCAGGACGGCCTGCTGCCGATCATGTACCGGCCCACCGCGACCGTCGGCGTCCTCGCGGACCTGCGCTCCCGGGCCCGGGCGGCGGGCGTTCCCGTCGTCACCGTCCAGCAGGGCGGCGAGGGGCCGGTGGTGGCGGAACTGCGCCCCGGTCCGGACGAGGTGCTGGTGACCAAGACGACGGCGGACGCGTTCCTGCGGACCGGGCTCGACGCGGCGCTGCGCGACCTGCGTGTGACCGAGCTCCTGATCACGGGGTTCGCCACGGAGAACTGCGTGGAGACGACCGCCCGCCAGGCGCTCAGTCACGGCTACGACCTCGTGCTCGTCGCGGACGGGCACACGACGTCCGTCCGCGACGAGCCGACGGATTTCGCCCCGCCGGACCGGTCGATCGCCCACCACAACGAGATCTACCGGCACATCGACTTCCCGGACCGGCACATCCGCGTACGGCCGGCGGCCCACGTGGACTTCTCCGCGCCGTAGACACAGCGGCGGGCGTGGGCGGTCAGGGCACCTCTTGGACGAGGTCGTGCGTGGACTGCTCCGCGGCTACGGGGTGGTGGCACCGGAAGACGTGGCCGTCGGCCCCCTCGGGCTCCGGCATCGTCGCCGCGCAGGCGCGGTCCGCCCGCCAGCACCGCGTACGGAACGGGCAGCCGGAGGGCGGACGCGTGGCCGACGGCACCGGGCCGGCCAGCGGAATCGGGTCGATGGGGTCGAGCAGTCCGGGCGTCGCCGAGAACAGGGCGCGCGTGTACGGGTGCCGGGACCGGTCCAGGACGTCGGCCGCCGGGGTCTCCTCCACGATGCGGCCCAGATACATGGTGATGACCCGGTCGCTCATCCGGCGCACGGTCTGGATGTCGTGCGAGACGAAGACCAGGGCGAGACCGAGACGTTCCTTGAGGTCGAGGAGGAGGTTGAGGATCTGGGCGCGCACCGATACGTCGAGGGCGCTCGTCGGCTCGTCGGCCACCACCAGGCCGGGCTCCAGGGCCAGCGCCCGCGCGATGGCGACCCGCTGCCGCTGCCCGCCCGAGAGCTGCCCCGGCAGGACGTCGGCCAGCGCCTTCGGCAGGCCGACGAGGCCCAGCAACTCCGCCGCGCGCGCTGCCCGTTCGGCGGGGGTGCCGCGCCGGTGCACGTCCATCGGGTCGCGCACGATCTGCCGTACGGTCAGCCGGCGGTTCAGAGCCGTCGACGGGTCCTGGAAGATCATGCCGACACCCGTGCCCAGCGCCGTGCGGCGCCGGGCGGGTGGCATGGTCCACAGGTCGTTGCCGCGGTGTGTCACGGTGCCGGCAGTCGGGCGCTGGACGCCCACCAGCACCTTGGCGAGGGTGGATTTGCCGCAGCCGGATTCGCCTACGACGCCGACGGTTTCGCCGGGGGCGACGGTGAGGTCGGCCGCGGTGAGGGCGTGGACGTGGTCGCGGGTGAAGAGGCCGCCGGAGCGGGCCTTGTGCACTACGTGCACGCCGGCCAACTCCACGAGGGCGGTGGTCATTTCGGCCTCCTGTCCGTCGGGGTCGCGCGTCGCGCCGTGGTCGCGTGCGCGGCCTCGGGTTCGTCGTCGTTCCCCGCGCCCCTTGCGGACGCTGCCGGGTGATGGCAGGCCGTCGCGTGGGCCCGGCCGCCGACCAGCTCCGGGGCCGTCTCCCGGCACACCTGCGACGCCGGCGGGCAGCGGTCCGCGAACCGGCAGCCCGCCGGGAAGCCGGCCGGGGACGGGACCACACCCCTGATCTGGGTGAGCCGGTCCGCCGCCGATTCGAGGGAGAGCACCGAGCCCAACAGGCCGCGTGTGTAGTGGTGTTGCGGCGACTCCACCAGATCGGCCGTCACGCCCGTCTCCACGATCTGCCCTCCGTACATGACGACGACCCGGTCCGTGACGTCGGCGACCAGCGCCAGATCGTGCGAGACGAGGACGAGCGCGAAGCCCAGTTCGGCGCGGAGCCGCAGCAGCAATTCGACGACCTGCGCCTGCACCGTCACGTCGAGCGCCGTCGTCGGCTCGTCGGCGATGACCAGCTTCGGGTCGCGGGAGAGCGCCATGGCGATCAGGACCCGCTGGCGCTGGCCGCCGGAGAGTTCGTGCGGATAGCTGCGCAGGGTGCGGTCCGGGTCGAGCCCGACGAGTTCGAGCAGCGTGGCGGGGGAGCGCCGGCCACCGCGCCGGACGACCTGTTTGAGCTGTGCCCGTACCGTCATCGCCGGGTTGAGGGACGACAGCGCGTCCTGGTAGATCATCGCCATGTCGTGGCCGAGGAGGCGGCGCCTGGCGCCCATCGGCAGGCCGACCAGCTCGCGGTCGCCGAAGGTGACGTGGCCGCGGACCCGGGCGCCCTTGGGCTGCAGCCCCATCACGGTCAGCGCGGTCAGTGATTTGCCGCAGCCGGACTCGCCGACCAGCCCGAGGACCTCGCCGGCGCGTACGTCGAAGCCGATGCCGTCGACGATGTCGACTCCGCCGTGCCGTCCGTCGAAGCCGATGGCCAGGTCGCGTACGGAGAGGACCGGCGGCCCGCCGGGCAGGGTTCTGGCGCGCGAGCGCAGCCGGGCCGCGGCCTCGGTGAGGCCGGGCAGTTCGAGGACCCGGCCGGTGCCGGGGGCGGGCGCCTCCAGGCGGTCCGGTTCCCCGGCGGGCACGTCCCGCGCGACGGGTGCCGCCCACGCGTCGGAGACGCCTTCGCTGAGGACGTTCAGGGACAGGACCGTGAGCAGCATCAGCAGGCCGGGGAAGACGGTCGCCCACCAGCCGCCGATCAGCACCATGTTCTTGCCGTCGGCGATGACGCTGCCCCACGAGGGGTCCGGGGGTCGCACTCCCGCGCCGATGAAGGACAGCGACGCCTCGAAGACGATGGCCTCCGCGACCTGCACGGTGCAGAAGACGAGGATGGGGGCCGCGCAGTTGATGGCGACGTGCTTGAGCACGATGTGCGGGGTGCGGGCCCCGATGACGCGCTCGGCCGTGACGTAGTCCTCGCCGTACTGGTCCAGGACGTTGGCGCGTACGACCCGGGCGATCGGTGGAGTGAACAGGAACGCGATCGCGCAGATCAGCACCGGGACGCCACCGCCGAACACGGCGACGAGCACGGCCGCGAGGGCGATGCCGGGGAACGCCATGACGATGTCGAGGCAGCGCATGAGCGTCTCGTCGACGGCCTTGCGGGACGTCGCCGCGACCGCGCCGAGCAGCGCGCCCACGACGAGCGCGAGCAGCGTCGCCCCGAGCCCGATCGCGAGGGACCAGCGGGCCCCGTACATCAGCCGGCTGAGGATGTCGCGGCCGAGGCTGTCCTGCCCCATCCAGTGCGTCCCGGACGGGTGACCGGTGCCGTCCGCCTGCGGCTGCTGGTCGAGCGGGTCGTGCGGCGCGAGCAGCGGGGCGAACAGGGCCATGAAGACAACGACGGCCACGACACCGAGAGAGATACGGGACAGCAGAGGCAGCCTGTGAAGCCCCTGCGGCGATTGAGCGGCGGGGGCCGGGGCGGAACCCCGTGGCATGAACCGTGTCATGCCGCCCCCCGCAGCCGCGGATTCACCAGCAGATACAGCACATCGATCACCAGGTTCACCACGACGAACCCCACGGCAGTGGTGAGCACGACCCCCTGCACCACAGCCGGGTCCCCGTTCTTCACCGCGTCGATCATCAGCTTCCCCATCCCGGGCAAGGAGAAGATCGTCTCCACGACCACCGCCCCGCCCAGCAGATAGCCCACGCGCAGCCCGAGCACCGTGAGCGGGTTGATCAGGGCGTTGCGCAGGACGTTGCGGCCGACCACGACGACCGGCGGGAGCCCGCTGCCGACGGCCGTGCGCACGTAGTCCTTGTCGAGTTCCTCCACCACGGCCGTGCGGACGATCCGGGTGAGCTGCGCGGCGACCGGCAGCGAGAGGGCGAGCGCGGGCAGCGTCATGGACCTGAGCCAGCCGGTGAGCGAGTCGGCCGGGTTGACGTAGCCGCCCGTCGGGAACCACCCCTGGTCGACCGCCAGGTACTGGATCATCAGCAGCGCCAGCCAGAAGCCGGGCGCGGCGACCCCGGTCAGTGAGATGACCCGGACGATCTGGTCCCAGGTCCGGTCGCGGTGGATGGCCGCGCTGATGCCGAGCGTCAGCGAGACGACGACGGCGATGCCGAGCCCGAGGAACGTCAGCTGCAGCGTGAGCGGCAGCGCGGTGGTGACCTGCTCGACGACCGGCTGCCGGGTCAGCACGCTGATGCCCATGTCGCCCTGGAGCAGGGAGCCGACGAAGTGGAGGTAGCGCAGCGGCATCGGGTCGAGCAGCCCGTTGCGTTCGCGGAAGTCGTGCAGTTGCCGCGGGGTCGGGTTGGCACCCTGGAAGTAGGCGGACGCCGGGTCGATGTCGGCGAAGCGCATCACGAGGAACACGAACAGGACGATGCCGAGCAGCAGCGGTACGAGCAGCACGAGCCGCCGGGCGAGGATTCTGGCGATCGCGACCACGGACACGAACTCCCTTGCGTGGCAGCCGGTTTGCGGGATGCGCGAGGTGCGACGTACGGCTTACGCGGGCCTGGCCCTGAGGACGTTGATGCCGGGGTAGGGCTGTGCGCGCACCCCGGTGATCTTCTTCGCGTCCCAGGCGGTGACCAGCTCGTTGTGTACGACGGGATAGATGACGGCCTGCTCGGCGACGAGGTCGAGGTACTCCTGGATCATCGTCTTCTTCTTGCCGGCGTCCGGTTCCCGGGTGGCCTGGTCCATCTGCTTGAAGAGCTGCCGCGCGGTGGAGTCGTCGGCCCAACGGGCGTAGCCCATCCACAGGTTGGCGGGCCCGTAGTTGTAGTGCATGATCAGGTCCGCGTCGAGGCCGAACTGGTTCGGGTTCGAGGCCGCGGCCACCACCTGGTAGTCCTTCTTCTGGTCCATCTTCGTGAAGACGGCGGTGGTCTCCTGCGGGTCGAGCGTGGTCCGCACGCCGATGGCGTCCCACGAGGCCTTGATGGTCGGCAGGCAGTCGGCGATCCACGACACGTTCACGGCCATAAGGTTGACGGAGAGGTCGCTGACCCCCGCGTCCTTCAGCAGCTTCTCGGCCTTCTCCGGGTCGTGGTCGTAGACCGTCCTCGCGCGGCGGTGGCTCGGGTTCCCCTCGTCGAGGAACGAACTCGACGCCTTGCCATGGCCCTTGAGCGCGACCTCGATCATCTTCTTCTTATCGATCGCGTAGTGCAGCGCCTGCCGTACCCGTACGTCGTCGAACGGCTTGTGGGCGGTGTTGAACATCAGGAACAGGTTGTTCATCCCGGCGCCGCCCTCGACGGTCAGCCCGTCCTTCTCCAGCTGCTGGATGTTGGCGTACGGGATGTTGTCGGCGATCTGCGCGTCGGCGCTGCCTCCGGAGATCTTCGCGACGCGCGGCGCCGCGTCGACGATGGTCAGCCAGTTCATCTTCCTGAAGGCGGGCTTGCGGGGGCCGTTGTAGGCGTCGAACGCCTCGAAGGTCGTGTTCGTCTTCGGCTGGTGCGAGGTCTGCCGGTACGGTCCCGAGCCGACGGCCTTGCCCTTCATCGCCTCGTCCCACGCGCCGGGCCGCGAGAACACGTGCTTCGGCATGATCTTGGCGAGGGTCAGCCGTGCCACCCCGTCCGGGAAGGGGAACCTGAGGACCAGCTCCACCGAGGAGTCACCGGTCTTTCTGACCTCCTTCAGCCAGCTCTCGAAGAAGCCCTTGGCGAGCGTCTGCGTCTTCGGGTCGAGGATCCGCGCGAAGACGAACACCACGTCGTCGGCCGTCACCGGCTTCCCGTCATGCCAGGTGGCACCCGAGCGCAGCGTGAACTTCCAGGACGTGCCCTTGAGTTGCGCCGCGTCCGGCACTTCGGTCGCGAGCGCCGGGTAGGGGGCCCGGGTGATCGGGTCGGTCTCGACGAGCCCCTCGTAGAGGTGATGGTTGCCCGCCATCGCGAAGGCGGACGCCGTCTGCGTCGGGTCCCAACTGCCGTCGTTGCCATAGCCGATGACGGCGGTCAGGCTCGTCGGGCCGCCCCCGTCGTCGTCGTCGCCCGTGTCGTTCGTGGACTTCGGCCCGGACGAACAGGCGGACAGCGACGTGGAGACGGCGGCGGCCGCACCCAGGGCGCCGGTGTACTTGAGGAAGGAACGGCGGCCGGTGGCGTCGTGGTCGCTCATGGTGCCTCCAGTGTGGAGATCCAACGTCCTACGTCTTGGTAGCGACGTGACCATAAGAGGCCCGGGAAGGGCGGTCAAGGGACCGCGCGGCGTTTGAGGTGGGACGTGGGATGTCCCGGGCGCCTACGATGCGGCGCATGCCAGACGAGCCCCGGAACACGGCCGTACGCCCTCCCCGCGTGAGCCACCGGGTCCAGCGTGCGGTGACGCAGCGGATTCTGGACGCGGGGCTGCGCCCCGGCGAACTGCTGCCCACGGAAGCCGAGTTGATGGAATCGCTCGGCGTGAGCAGGAACTCGGTCCGGGAAGCGCTCAAGGCCCTCCAGGCGCTCGACATCGTGGAGATCCGGCACGGCTACGGCACCTACGTCGGCCAGGCCTCGCTGACCCCGCTCGCCGACGGCCTCACCTTCCGCACCCTGCTGCGCCCCGCCGACGACGCGCACGCCCTCGCCGAGATCCTGCAGATACGCGAGATCCTGGAGGAGGGGCTGATCCGGCGGGTCGCCGCGGCCCCGCCCGACACCGGCATACTGGATCAACTCGACACCATCGTAAGGAAGATGGGGGAGTCGGGCGAGGCGGGCGAACCATTCACCGACCTGGACCGCGAGTTCCACGAGACGCTCTACCGCCCGCTCGGCAACGAGCTGATCCCCCAGCTGCTCGGCGCGTTCTGGAACGTCTTCGACCGGGTCGCCGGGGTCCGGCACTGGGCGGGCGACCCGGCGCCCGAGGTCACCGTGGACCGGCACCGCGCCATCGTGGCGGCGCTCCGCGCCAGGGACGCGGCCGGCGCCCAGCAGGCCATGGCCACACACTTCCGCGGCATCGAGAAGCGCGCGGAGCAGGAGACCCGCGGGGTCGGCTGAGTCCTGCCCCATGAGCCGCGCGGGGTCGTGGGGTTCGTGAGGCCTACGGGCCGACTCCGGCATCCAGGCTGTAGACGATCCCGTCGACGATGTCGTCATGCAGCCCGCCCTCGTACGCCTTCGTGTACGCGGCCTCGCCGAGCGCCTGCCGGCTTCGCCGCTCCGCGTCCTCGCGAACGGCGACGAGCTGCGGATTGCCCATCTGCGGACGGCCGAAGGCCAGCCACAGGCGTTGCGCCGCCCCCAGCAGCCGGGCCCCCCTCTCGCCCTGGCCGTCGGCCACGGCCGCGGCGGCCAGCACGTCGGCGGCGAGGGCGACCCCCAGCGTGTCGTGGAGTTCGGCCTTCCCCCGCAGGCTCGCGCGGGCGTGCCCGGCGGCCTCGGCCCAGTTGCCGAGCCCGAACTCGGCCAGGGCCTGCAAGTAGTCGCCGAACGCCCGCCCCCAGCACTCGCCGCGCGCGGCCAGCTCGACGGAGACCCCATGGGCGATGGCCTTGCCGAGGTCCAGCTCGCCGACGTGGACACGGGAGAACGCACGGGCGAGCCGGGTCAGGAGGTACGCGGCCTCGAAAGCGCCCCGCCGGGGCTCCGACGCGGCCGCGTCCAGCACGGTGACCGCCCGCTCGTGCCGGCCCTGAAGGCTCAGGATCGAGCCTTCGAGGTACTTCGCCGCCGTACACGCGGTCGGGTCGGCGGAGGCCTCGGCCAGGGCCCGGAACTCGGCGGAGCACCGCAGGGCCACCTCGAGGCTGCCCTGCACCATGGTCACGACCCCGTGGACCCACAGGGCCTTGGCGTACCCGGGTCCCGGCTCCGGGCCGTCGGCCAGGGACCGCTCCAGGTAGTGGCGGCCCTCACGGACGAATCCGCACGCGAACCAGAAGAACCACAGGGCGCCGGTCATCTCCAAAGCGATGTGGCGCTGCCCGTCGCGGAGCGCGAAGTCGAGCGCCGATCGGATGTTGGCGTGCTCGGCCGTGATGCACGCGCCCCAGGCCGGCTGCCGGTCGGTCAGCCACTCGCGGTCGGCCCGCACCACCAGATCCCGGTAGCGCTCCAGGTGGGCCCGGCGCACCGCCGTCTCCTCGCCGAGCTCGTGCAGCCAGTGCGCGCCGTACTCCCGCACGGTGTCGAGCAGCCGGTACCGGGTCGGCGTCGTCGTGCCCGGCACAGGGCGTACGAGCGACTTCGCGACCAGCTTGTCGAGCAGCACGGGCACGGCGTCCGCGGACAGTGGACCACCTGCGGTCACCGCCAGGGCGCCGGCCAGGTCGAAGCCGGCCGCGAAGACGGACAGACGCGCCCACAGCAACCGCTCCAGCGGCGCGCACAGTTCGTGGCTCCAGCCGATCGTGGTGCGCAGCGTGCGGTGCCGGGGCGCGGCCGGGGCACTCGGGTCGTCCGGGGCGACCAGGGTGTCGAACCGGTGCAGCAGCCGCTCGCCGAGCTGCCGCAGGGTCAGCTCCGGCAGCTGCGCCGCGGCGAGTTCGATGGCCAGCGGGATGCCGTCGAGGCGGCGGCACACGGTGACGGCCGACTCCCGTTCCGCGCGGCCGAGCAGGAAACCGTCGACCGCGGCTGTCGCCCGGTCCGCGAACAGGGCGACGGCGTCACCGCCCGCCGGGCCCGCCGCGGCACCGGCCGCCACGGGCAGCGGCTCCACCTCCATGAGCCATTCGCCCGGCGTGCCCAGCGGCTCCCTGCTCGTCGCCAGGATGCGCAGGCCGGGCGCCGCGTCGAGCAGCCAGGAAGTGAGGCGCGCGCACTCCGGGATCAGATGCTCACAGGTGTCCAGGACGAGCAGCAGGTCCCTCGGGGCGAGCCACTCGGCGATGAGCTCCTCGGGCGGCCTGTCCGACTGGTCGACCAGGCGCAGCTCCTCCAGGATGACGTGACCCAGCAGCGAGGGTTCGCGCAGCGGGGACAGCGGGACGAGCCGCGCGCCGTCACCGAAGAGCGGGGCCGCGTGACATGCGGCGCGCGCGGCGAGCCGTGACTTGCCGACGCCGCCCACCCCGGTGAGGGTGATGAGCCGGTGCCGGGTCAACGCCCCGTCGAGCAGGGCCAGTTCCTGGCCGCGTCCGATGAAGCTCGTCGTCTCAGGGGGGAAGTTCTCCACCTGCACCGCCGTCCCGGCTTCGTCCGCCGCGCGCTCGCGCGGCGTCGCCGGACAGTCTGCTCCGGCGGGGCGTCCGAGCCGGCGGATGACACAAGTTGAACGGGCACCCCGGGTCCGCCCCGCCGATATGGGCAGAAGGCGACAGCGGAGGACGGCTGCGGTCGCGGATGCACGCACTGTGGACAACGCGCGGCGCGGAACCGGTCGTTCGGCCAGAGTGGGTCGCTCGGTGCGGCGGTGCGGGCGGGCCGGGGCAGGCGGGAGGCTCCCGCATGACAGTGCGGGAAAGCGGGCGGATGCGCTGGAGGAGGGCGAGGGACCTGGCGCTGCCGGTGGCCGTCAGCGCCCTGCTCGCCGTCCCCGGCTGGCTCCACCACGGGTGGCGGCCCGCCGTCGCGGCGCTGCTGATCGGGCCGGTCCTCGCCTGTTCCCGGCTCGGCGTGCGCGGCACGCTCACCGCCGCCGGATGGAGCGCGGCCCTCGCCCTGTCGGACGGTTTCGTCCGGCATCTGGCGGGGACGCAGTCGTTCGTCGTCGAGTATCTGGTGCTGCTGGTGGGCGGCGCCGTGGCCGTCGGCGTCGCCAGGGAGAAGGCGGCCCGCACGGCAGCCCTCCGGCACGCCACGGAGGTCGCGCAGGTCGCCCAGGGCGCGATCATGCGGCCGGTGGCCGCCAAGGTCGGCGGGATCGACGTCTTCACCCGCCACCACTGCCCCCTGGAGCCCGCGACGGTCGGCGGGGACGTGTACGAAGTCGTCAACTCGCCCTACGGGACACGGGTGTTCATAGGCGACGTACGCGGCCACGACCTGGACGCGGTACAGACCAGCGCGTCGGTGCTCGCGGGCTTTCGCGACCTCGCCTACGTGACCCCCGAACTCACCGACATCGCCGTTCGGCTGGACGCACTCCTCGCCCCCGAGCTCGGCCCCGAGGGCTTCGTCACCGCGCTGTTCGCCGAGTTCACGCCGGGCGAGGTCCGGGTCGTCAACTGCGGCCATCCGCCGCCGCTGCGCACCGGTACGCCGCCCAAGCTGCTCGAACCGGCCGAGCCCGCACTGCCGTTGGGGCTCGGCGCCCGGCCCGCCGGGCGCCGGTGCTGGTTACAGCCGGGCGACCGGATCCTGTTCTACACCGACGGTCTGACCGAGGCGCGCGACGCCGACGGGACCGAGTTCCCGCTGCTCGAACAGTGCACGGAGCCGCTGTCGGCGGTCCTGCCGAGCGACGCGCTCGACGCGCTGTACGAGGCGGTGACCGCGCACACCGGGGCGCCGCTCCTGGACGACGTGGCTCTCGTCCTGTGCCAGCAGGCCGACTCTCTGAGCGCGCCCCGGGGAGCGCATGCCCGCGAGGGCGACCGGGTGGACGCGGAACACGGCTCCCCGTGAGCCACCACCGCTGGTCCGGCGCCCCGACAACAGGGCCGCCCCCACCGGCGGGTCCGCCGTCCTCGCGCGCCCGTGACCGGGCCCCCGGTCAATCGAGCGAAGCGCCCGTGTCCATCGACGGAATCGGGGCGTTGTCCGGTTGACGCGGCGCCCCGCCCGGCCGCCGTACTCCGCGCGCAGCAGGACGCACTACCGGACAGGAGCACCACCCGATGAAGCCAGCGATCGGTTCCTACGCGGTCGACACGAGCACGGGTCAGGTGGGCCGGGTGATGGGACACGAGGGCCCGTACGTACAACTGCGGCCCTTCGGCGGCGGCCGGGAGTGGGACTGCCCGCCCGAGACCCTGCGCGAGGCGACGACCACGGAGCGGCTGCGCGCGGCGACGGCGTACGAGAACAGAAGGAGCCGCGGAGAGGTCCCGTGAGGTGAAGGCCGGTGTGGTGAACACCACGTTCGCGGGGAACGGGCCGCCCGTTCCCGGGGCGAAGACCCGGCCGCGCCCGTCCCTCCGTTCGCGTAGAGGCAGAATGGGAGGCATGAGCCTGCTCCGTGAAGACGACGACGCCGCCCGCGGGGGTGCGCGATGAGTCTCTTCCGTGACGACGGGGTCGTCCTGCGGACCCAGAAACTCGGCGAAGCCGACCGCATCATCACCCTCCTCACGCGCAGCCACGGCCGGGTCCGCGCCGTCGCCCGCGGCGTGCGGCGCACCAAGTCCAAGTTCGGGGCGCGGCTCGAACCGTTCTCCCACGTCGACGTGCAGTTCTTCGCACGGAACAGCGAGCTGATCGGGCGCGGCCTTCCGCTGTGCACACAGAGCGAGACCATCGCCGCGTACGGCGGCGGGATCGTCACCGACTACGGCCGCTACACCGCCGGCACCGCCATGCTGGAGACGGCGGAACGGTTCACCGATCACGAGGGCGAGCCGGCCGTGCAGCAGTACCTGCTGCTCGTCGGCGCGCTGCGCACCCTCGCCCGCGGCGAGCACGAGGCGCACCTCATCCTCGACGCGTTCCTGCTCCGCTCCCTCGCCGTGAACGGGTACGCGCCCACCTTCGGCGACTGCGCGAAGTGCGGAATGCCCGGTCCCAACCGATTCTTCTCGGTCGGCGCGGGCGGCTCGGTTTGCGTCGACTGCCGGGTACCGGGCAGCGTCGTACCCTCACCGCAGGCCCTCACCCTGCTCGGTGCGCTGCTGACCGGCGACTGGGCGACGGCCGACGCGTGCGAGGCACGTTTCGTACGGGAGGGCAGCGGACTGGTGTCGGCCTATCTGCACTGGCACCTGGAGCGCGGACTGCGGTCGTTGCGCTACGTAGAGAAAAGCTAGCGAGAGCTGGCACTGAGCTGGTGAAAGCCAGTACTGAGCTAGGGGAGAGGCCCGGAACATGGCACGTCGCGGAATCCTCGGACGGTCCCGTCGTGAGTACAGCACGCCCGAACCGCACCCTTCGGGCGCACGGCCGCCGAAGATCCCCGGCGAGCTGGTGCCGGGACACGTCGCCATCGTCATGGACGGCAACGGACGGTGGGCCAAGGAGCGCGGGCTCCCGCGGACCGAGGGCCACAAGGTGGGCGCCGAGCGCGTCCTCGACGTCCTCCAGGGCGCCGTCGAGATGGGGGTGGGCGCCATCTCGCTGTACGCGTTCTCGACGGAGAACTGGAAGCGGTCGCCCGACGAGGTCCGCTTCCTCATGAACTTCAACCGGGACTTCATCCGCAAGACCCGCGACCAGCTCGACGACCTGGGGATCCGGGTGCGGTGGGTCGGGCGCATGCCCAAGCTGTGGAAGTCGGTCGCCAAGGAGCTGGAGATCTCCCAGGAGCAGACCAAGGACAACACCAGGCTGACCCTGTACTTCTGCATGAACTACGGCGGCCGGGCCGAGATCGCCGACGCCGCGCAGGCCATCGCCGAGGATGTGAGGGCGGGCCGCCTCGACCCGTCGAAGGTCGGCGAGAAGACCTTCGCGAAGTACCTGTACTACCCGGACATGCCGGATGTCGACCTGTTCCTGCGGCCCAGCGGCGAGCAGCGCACGTCCAACTACCTGCTCTGGCAGAGCGCTTACGCGGAGATGGTCTTCCAGGACGTGCTGTGGCCGGACTTCGACCGCCGCGACCTGTGGCGCGCGTGTGTCGAGTACGCCTCGCGCGACCGCCGCTTCGGTGGCGCGACGCCCAACGAGGTGCTGCTGCAGCTCGAGGCGGAGGGCTAGACCGGGCCGGGCCCCGGACGCGCGGTTCCCCGCGCCCTTCGGGGGCGCGGGGAACCGCACACGAGCGGCCCTTGTTCACCCGGCGGCGGCGCACTCCGCGCAGGTACCGAAGATCTCCACCGTGTGCGCCACGTTGACGTAACCGTGCTCGGAGGCGATCGCCTCCGCCCACTTCTCCACCGCCGGTCCCTCGACCTCGACGGCCTTGCCGCACATGCGGCAGACCAGGTGATGGTGGTGGTCGCCCGAGGAGCACCGCCGGTACACCGACTCGCCCTCGGAGGTGCGCAGCACGTCGACCTCGCCCGCGTCGGCGAGGGACTGCAGGGTGCGGTAGACCGTGGTCAGGCCGACCGAGTCGCCCTTGTGCTTGAGGACGTCGTGCAGCTCCTGGGCGCTGCGGAACTCGTCCACCGCGTCGAGTGCCGCCGCCACTGCCGCGCGCTGGCGGGTAGACCTGCCTCGAACCGGGGCTGCCACGGGTTCCTCCTCACATTCCTGCCACGTACGTGTCGCCGCCATTGTGCCAGGCGGCGCCATGACCGAGTCATACCTCGGCGGCAGCCTGCTTCGGGATCGAGCACTCCGCCGGGTCGCCGGTGACCGCCGTCGCCGCTCGTGCCCGGCGCCGGGCCAGTGGTGCGGCCAGCAGCGTGAGGGCGATGAAGACGCCGATGGTCAGGAGCACGATCGTCGCGCCGGGCGGTACGTCCTGGTAGTACGACGTGACGGTGCCGCCCAGCGTCACCACGACACCGATGGCGACCGCGATCACGAAGGTCGCCTTGAAACTGCGGGTCAGCTGCTGCGCCGCCGCCACCGGGACGACCATCAGCGCGGAGACCAGGAGCAGGCCCACCACGCGCATCGCCACCGTCACGGTGACCGCGGCGGTGACCGCGATCAGCAGGTTCAGGGCGCGCACCGGAAGGCCGGTGACCCGGGCGAACTCCTCGTCCTGGCTGACCGCGAACAGTTGCCGGCGCAGGCCCACCGTCACCAGGACCACGAACGCCGCGAGCAGGCAGATCGTGACGACGTCCTGCTGCGAGACCGTGGTGAGCGAGCCGAAGAGGTACGAGGTGAGGTTGGCGGTCGAGCCGCCCGGCGCCAGGTTGATGAACATGACGCCCGCGGCCATGCCGCCGTAGAAGAGCATGGCGAGCGCGATGTCGCCGCGGGTCCTGCCGTACCAGCGGATGAGTTCCATGAGGAGCGCGCCGAGGACGGAGACGAGCATCGCCATCCACACCGGGGACATGGAGAAGAGGAAGCCGAGGCCGACACCGGTCATCGCCACGTGGCCGATGCCGTCGCCCATCAGGGCCTGGCGGCGCTGCACCAGGTAGATGCCGATGGCCGGGGCCGTGATGCCGATGAGGACGGCGGCGAGCAGGGCCCGCTGCATGAAGGCGTAGTCGAGGAATTCCATGATCGTGTGGCCTCTAGCTCAGCAGTCCGGTACGGATCGGTTCGGCGTCCGCCGCGGAGTGCGGGTGGACGTGGTCGTGGCCCGGCAGCGCGTGCTGTCCGACCGCCTTGGGCGGCGGTCCGTCGTGCAGGACGCAGCCGTCGCGCAGTACGACCGCCCGGTCGATCAGCGGTTCCAGCGGGCCGAGTTCGTGCAGGACGAGCAGGACCGAGGCGCCGGTCGCGACCTGTTCGCGCAGGGTCGCGGCGAGGATCTCCTGGCTGGCCAGGTCGACGCCCGCCATCGGCTCGTCCATGATCAGCAGCTCGGGTTCGGCGGCCAGGGCGCGGGCGATGAGCACGCGCTGGTGCTGGCCGCCGGAGAGGGCGTCGACCGAGTCCTTGGCGCGGCCGGCCATGCCGACCAGTTCGAGGGCGCGGCGCACCGCGTCCCGGTCGGCGGCCCGCAGCATGCCGAAGCGGGCCCGGGACAGCCTCCCTGAGGAGACGACCTCGGTGACCGTCGCGGGCACGCCGCCGGCGGCCGTCGTGCGCTGCGGTACGTAGCCGACGCGCGCCCACTGCTTGAAGCGGCGCCGGTCCGTGCCGAACAGCTCGATCTCGCCGCCGGTGAGCGGCACTTGGCCGATGATGCTGCGCACGGCGGTCGACTTGCCGGAGCCGTTCGCGCCGAGCAGGGCGACGACCTCGCCGCGGCCCACGGTCAGGTCGATGCCGCGCAGCACCGGGCGCGAGCCCAGTTCTGCCGTCACCCCGCGCAGGGTGATGACGGGTTCCGTGGGGTCGCTCATCTCGGTGCCGCCCTTCAAGTCGCTTGCTCCGTACGTCACTTGGCGCCGAGAGCCTTTTGCAGCGCCGCCAGGTTCGACTTCATGACCTGGAGGTAGTCGTCGCCCTTGGACTTGTCGGTGATGCCCTCGATCGGGTCGAGTACATCAGTCTTGAGCTTCGCGTCGTTCGCCAGGGTCTTGGCCGTCTTGTCGCTGACGAGGGTTTCGTAGAAGACGGTGGTGACGCCGTCGGCCTTCGCCATCTTCTGGAGGTTCTTGACGCGGGCGGCGCTGGGCTCGCTCTCCGGGTCGAGGCCGCTGATGGCCTCCTCGGTGAGTCCGTAGCGCTCGGCGAGGTAGCCGAAGGCGGCGTGCGTGGTGATGAACACGTCGGAGTCGGTGTTCTTCAGACCGTCCTTGAACTCGGTGTTCAGTCCGTCCAGCTTCTTGAGCAGCGCGGCGGTGTTCTTCTTGTAGTCGGCCGCGTTGTCCGGGTCGGCCTTCTCCAACGCCTTGCCGACGCCCTCGGCGACCTCGGCGTACTTCACCGGGTCGAGCCAGATGTGCGGGTCGGAGCCCTCGCTGTCGTGGTCGTGCCCGTCGTCGGCCGCGTGCTCCTCCGCGTGCCCGCCGACCTCGTTGCCGTGCTTCTCCAGGGTGGTCAGGGAGGCCGCGTCGATCTTCGTCTTGGTGCCGGACTGGTCGATCGCCTCGTCCACGGCGGGCTGCAGGCCCTTCAGGTACAGGGCGACGTCGGACTCCTCGATCTGGGCGCGCTGCTGGGCGCTGACCTCCAGGTCGTGCGGCTCCTGGCCGGGCTCGGTGAGGTTGCTGACGTCGACGTGGCTGCCGCCGATCTCCTGCGCGAGGTACTGCATCGGATAGAACGACGCCACGACGTCGAGCTTGCCGTCGTTCTTGCCGTCCGCGCTCGACGAGGAGCAGGCGGACAGGGCCGTCAGCCCGAGCACTGTGGCGGCGGCGACGGCGGCGGTGGATATGAGGCGGCGGCGGGGGCGACGAGCGAGGCGTACGTTCATGACACTCATTTTCAACAAAAGTGGAAACGATTGTCAACAACGACTTCGTCACGCTCGGTCCCGCTCTGTACCCCGGAACCGATTTGGTTGGAGGGGTGGGCCCGCCGGTAACCTGAAGCATTCGCTCCCGGAGCGCGTATCCAGCGAGCTTCATCGTCGTCGTAATGAAGAGAGCACCGTGGCCGCCGACAAGATCGACACCATCGTCAGCCTCAGCAAGCGCCGTGGCTTCGTCTACCCCTGCAGCGAGATCTACGGTGGTCAGCGCGCCGCCTGGGACTACGGTCCGCTGGGCGTGGAGCTGAAGGAGAACCTCAAGCGCCAGTGGTGGCGCTACATGGTCACTTCGCGCGAGGACGTCGTGGGTATCGACTCTTCGGTGATCCTGGCCACGGAGGTCTGGCAGGCGTCGGGCCACGTCGCCACGTTCACCGACCCGCTCACCGAATGCACCTCCTGTCACAAGCGGTTCCGCGCGGACCACTTGGAGGAGGCGTACGAGGCCAAGCACAACAAGCTTCCCGAGAACGGCCTCGCCGACCTCAACTGCCCCAACTGCGGCAACAAGGGCACGTTCACCGAGCCCAAGCAGTTCTCCGGCCTGCTCTCCACGCACCTCGGCCCGACCCAGGACAGCGGCTCCGTCGCCTACCTGCGTCCCGAGACCGCGCAGGGCATCTTCACCAACTTCGGCCAGGTCCAGACGACCTCGCGCCGCAAGCCGCCGTTCGGTATCGCCCAGATGGGCAAGAGCTTCCGCAACGAGATCACGCCCGGCAACTTCATCTTCCGCACCCGCGAGTTCGAGCAGATGGAGATGGAATTCTTCGTCAAGCCGGGCGAGGACGAGGCGTGGCAGGAGTACTGGATGGAGCAGCGCTGGAACTGGTACACCGGCCTGGGCCTGCGTGAAGAGAACATGCGCTGGTTCGAGCACCCGGCGGAGAAGCTCTCCCACTACTCCAAGCGCACCGCCGACATCGAGTACCGCTTCCGCTTCGGCGGCAGCGAGTGGGGCGAGCTGGAGGGCGTCGCCAACCGCACGGACTACGACCTGACCGCGCACTCCAAGGCCTCCGGCCAGGACCTCTCCTACTTCGACCAGGAGAAGGGCGAGCGCTACACGCCGTACGTCATCGAGCCCGCGGCCGGTGTCGGCCGCACCATGCTCGCCTTCATGCTCGACTCGTACTTCGAGGACGAGGCGCCCAACGCCAAGGGCAAGATGGAGAAGCGCACGGTCATGCGCTTCGACCCGCGCATCGCCCCGGTGAAGGTCGCGGTGCTCCCGCTGTCCCGCAACCCCGAGCTGTCCCCGAAGGCCAAGGGCCTGGCCCAGGCGCTGCGCCAGCACTGGAACATCGACTTCGACGACGCCGGCGCGATCGGCCGCCGCTACCGCCGCCAGGACGAGATCGGCACGCCGTTCTGCGTCACGGTCGACTTCGACACCCTGGACGACAACGCGGTGACGGTGCGCGAGCGCGACACCATGAAGCAGGAGCGCGTCTCCCTCGACCAGATCGAGGGCTACCTGGCCAGTCGCCTGATCGGCTGCTGACACCGGTACGCGTACGTGCGTGAAGGTGCCCCGGTCCGCCGTTTCGACGGCGGGCCGGGGCCTTTTGCTGCACACTGCACTTCGGTAGGCGACGCCCTCACGGGGAGGCGATGACGGGATGCCCCAGACCACCGGCAGCAGCGTGAGCCGCTGGGACCAGCACGGGCGCGGTCATGTCGTACGCGTCGAACGGTCCGGCGTGCAGCGGCAGTTGACGTGCGAGACCTGCGGCTGGCGACGCTCGGCGCAGTTCCTGCCGTGGCTCAAGGCGCAGGAGCACCTGGAACGGGAACACCAGGCGACAGTGGACCCGTCGGCGTCCGGAGGCTGACGCTCCGGCGCGCGGCGACCGCCTAGCGGGCCGTGATGCCGCGCAGCACCAGGTCCACCACCGCGTCGAACGCCTCCCGGCTGCCCGGCAGGGACCACTCCGCGGCGTACACCGGATCGTGGAAATGGGCCGTGGCGTAAAAGAACGCGCGGGCCGTGGCGGCCACGTCCGGCGCCTCGAACTCGCCCCGCCCGACGCCCTCTTGAAGGATCGCGGCGAGCTGGCTCAGGAGCTCGCCGAGGTGGGCGTCGACCACGTCGCTGTTCTCCGTCGTCAGCACCGTGTACGTGGCGAACAGCTCGGGGTCGTCGCCCGCCTTGTGCTGCTTCGCCTCGAAGAGGGCCGTGAGCCAGTGGCGCAGCTTCGCCCCGGGCGCCTCCGGGCCCGCCACGACCTCGGACAGGACGCCGGTGGTGCGCTCCAGCCAGCGCTCGGTGACCGCGCCGCGCAGCTCCGCCTTCGTACGGAAGTGCCGGTACACCGAGCCGTGGCTGACCCCCAGCGCGCGCGCCACGTCGACCACGGTGGCCTTCGCGGCGCCGTGCCGGCGCAGCACGTCCTCGGTCGCGGCGAGGATGCGCTCGGGGGTCAGGGGTTCGGTCGGTGCCATGTCAGTGACCGTACCGGGCGGCGATCAGCGCTCGCTGTCGAGGTGTGCCATCTGGGCCGCCGGGTAGCGCTCGCCGGCCGCCGCGTCCGCGGGCACGGCCTCCTCGATCGCGGCGAGGTCGGCGGCGGTGAGGGTGACGTCGAGCGCGCCGAGGGCCTCGGTCAGACGGTCGCGGGTGCGGGCGCCGACCAGCGGCACGATGTCGTGGTCGTGCTGCGCGCCCCGGGCCAGCACCCAGGCGATCGCGATCTGCGCGACGCTCACGCCCTGCTGCTCGGCGATCTTGCGGAGGCGGTCGACGAGGTCCAGGTTGTGCCGCAGGTTCTCGCCCTGGAAGCGGGGGCTCATACCGCGGAAGTCGTTCGCGGCGAGCGTGCGGTCGCGGGTGAAGTGCCCGGAGATCAGGCCGCGCGACAGGACCCCGTACGCGGTGATGCCGATGCCCAGCTCGCGGGTGGTCGGCAGGATCGACTCCTCGATGCCGCGCGAGATGAGGGAGTACTCGATCTGCAGGTCGGAGATGGGCGCGGTCGCGGCGGCCCGGCGGATCGTCTCCGCGCCGACCTCGGAGAGGCCGATGTGCCGGACGTGCCCCTTCTCGATCAGCTCGGCGATGGCGCCGACGGTCTCCTCGATCGGCACGTCGGGGTCCAGGCGGGCGATGCGGTAGACGTCGATGTGGTCGACGCCGAGGCGCTGCAGGCTGTACGCGGCGAAGTTCCGCACGGCGCCCGGCCGCCCGTCGTAGCCGCTCCAGCCGCCGTCCGGGTCGCGCAGCGCGCCGAACTTCACGCTGGTCAGCGCCGCCTCGCGGGCCGCGGTGGGGGCCGTGCGCAGGGCCTCGCCGATCAGCATCTCGTTGTGGCCCATCGCGTAGAAGTCCCCGGTGTCGAGGAGGGTGACGCCCGCGTCGAGAGCGGCGTGGATGGTGGCGATCGCCTCCGCGCGGTCGGCGTCGCCGTACAGCGCGGACATCCCCATGCAGCCGAGGCCGAGCGCGGAGACGCGGGGGCCGGTGGTGCCGAGGGGGCGAGTGGGGAGGGTGGCGCTCATGCGAACTCCTTGGGGCTGAGGCTCGGGGTACCTCCACCTTGGCATGACAGATGACAGATTTCAATATCTGTCATCTGTCACCTGTCATTTGTTTCCTGTCAGGCCACCGCCCGGGGCAGCCGCAGACTCAGCGCCACCGTCAGCGCCACCGCCCCGAGCTGCACGAGCAGCGTCGTCACCAGGGCGTCGCGCATGCCCAGGGAAGGGGCCAGGGAGAGGAAGAGGGTGCCGAGCGTGGCCACTCCCAGGGCCAGGGCCGCCTGCTGGATCGTGGTCATCACGCCGCCGCCGACGCCTGCCCGCGTCGCCGGTACCTCGGACAGGATGATCCGGAAGAGGATGGGCAGTTGGAGTGCCTGGCCCGCGCCGGCGAGTGCGGCGCCCGGCAGCAGCTGGAGCACTCCGAGCTCCGGCCAGGTGCGCCAGGCCGCCAGCGCGATCAGCGCCACCCCGGCGCCCTGCAGCAGACCGCCCGCCGTGACGACACGGGTGCCCCAGCGGGCCACCAGACGCGGGCCGGCGAGCGACGCCGCGAAGAAGACCGCCGCCATCGGGGCCAGCGCCAGACCCGCCGCGGTCGCGCTCAGCCGCTCACCCTGCTGCAGCGCCACCGCGATGACGAACATGAACCCGCTGAAGCCGACGGAGAACGGCAGCACCATCACCAACCCCCGTCGCAGGGAGACCAGTTGGAAGAGGGGCGGCGGGATCAGCGGCGAGCCGCCCGCCCGGTCCGCCCGGCGCTCCACCGCGTAGAAGGCGTACGAAAGGACCGGGAACGCGGCGAGGGACAGCCACGTCCACAGCGGCCAGCCCGCCGCCCGGCCCTCGGTCAGCGGCGCGAGCAGCGTGACCAGGGCGAGGGTGAGCAGCACCGTGCCGGGCACGTCGACCGGTTCGGGGCGCGCCGAGCGGGTCTCCGGCACCGCCCGGACCGTGAGGACGAGGGCCACGACGACGACCGGCACGTTCACCAGGAAGACCGAGCGCCAGCCCGTGCCGAACAGGTCCGCCGAGACGAGTACGCCGCCCAGGACCTGCCCCGTCACCATCGACAGCCCCGCGGTCGCCCCGTACATGCTCATGGCCTTGGCCCGGCGCGGGCCGGCCGTCGTGGCCTGGATCGTGGCGAGCACCTGCGGCAGCATCGCGGCCGCCGCCGCACCCTGCGCGACCCGCGCCACCACCAGCGTCCACGCCGTCGGGGCCAGGCCGCAGGCGAGCGAGGTGAGACCGAAGGCGGCCATGCCACCGATGAACAGGCGGCGGCGGCCGAGCAGATCGCCCAGCCGGCCGCCGAGGACCAGCAGCACGGCGTACGCGATGCCGTACCCGGCGATGATCAGTTCCAGGACCGGCTCGCTCGCCGACAGATCGCGGTCGATGGTGGGCAGCGCGACGTTCACGATGAAGAAGTCGATGAGGGGCAGGGCCGCGCCGAGCAGCACGGTGAACAGACCCGGGCCGCTCAGCGAGAGGCCGGGCGCCGCGGTGGGCGGCGCGACCGGCGGGGACTGCGTGTGTGTGGTCATGGACCGAGCGTCCGCCGCCGCCCAGGCTGGTACCAGAGTCTCCTTATCCTGGTAGAACCTCTACCCGGAAACAGGATGGCCGCGGCTGCGCGGGCGGGTACACGCTGGGGAGATGACCACCATGACGCAGGACGCCCGGCCCACCGAGATCCGGCGGCACGAGCTGGCCGGGTTCCTGCGCAGCCGCCGCGAGCGCATCACGCCCGAGGAGGTGGGCCTGCCGCGCGGCCGGCGCCGCCGCACCCCCGGCCTGCGCCGTGAGGAGGTCGCGCAGCTGTCGGCGGTCGGCGTCACCTGGTACACGTGGCTGGAGCAGGCCCGCTCCATCCAGGTCTCGGCGCAGGTCCTCGACGCGCTGGCCCGCACCCTGCGCCTCGACGCGAGCGAGCGCGCCCATCTGTTCGGCCTGGCCGGCGCGATCGACCCGACACCGGCGGCGAGCTGCACCACGCTCACTCCCGAACTGCGGGAGATGCTCACGCAGTTGGAGCCGATGCCGGCCTGCGTGCAGAACAGCCGCTACGACATCCTCGCCTACAACCGCACGTACGGGCGGCTGCTCTGCGACCTCGACGCGATCCCGCCCGAGGACCGCAACATGATGCTCCTCGCGTTCACGCACGAGGAGTGGCGCTCCGCGATCGTCCACCTCGACGACGTGCTGCGCGTCATGGCCGCCAAGTTCCGGGCGGGCATGGCCGACCATCTCGCCGAGCCCGCCTGGAAGCTGGTCCTGAAGCGGCTGCTCGACGAGTCCGCCGAGTTCCGCGAGCTGTGGGGCCGCCACGAGGTCGTGCAGTCGATTCCCAGCAAGGTCAAGCACTTCCGCAACCCGCACGTGGGCGTGCTCGCCGTCGTGCACACCGATCTGTGGCTGGGCCGGGACTGCGGGGCCCGCATGGTGACGTACACCGCGGCGGACGACGCGACCCGCGAACGCCTCGACCGGCTCCAGGAGTTCGTCACCCGGCCGGTCTCGACCCGGCCGGTCTCATGACCCGGCGGCGGCCCGCGCGGCCGCCGCGTCCGCGGGCTCCTCAAGGCGTTCGGCCGTCCGCCGCGCCGTCTCGCGTGCCCAGCGCCCGCTGGTCAGCGCGCCGAGGACCAGCACCGCGAGACCGCACCCGGCGATGATCCACCAGCAGGCCCGGCCGGCGGCGACGAAGGAATGGGCGTACGAGGACCCCGCGACGCCCGACGCGAGGACCGCGCCGATGACGGCGACGCCGAGGGTCTGCCCGATCTGCCGGCTGGTCGAGGCGACGGCCGCCGCGACACCGGCCTGCGCGCGCGGCATCCCGGAGACGGCGGTGTTGGTGATGGGGGCGTTCACGAAGCCGAAGCCGATGCCGAACAGGACGTAGCCGATGAACAGCGTGACGTTCGACGTCTCGGCGTCGAACGCCGCGAACAGGACGCCGCTCACCGTCATCATCGTGCCCGCGACCAGGAGCGGCAGCCGCGGCCCCCGGTTGCCGACGAGCCGCCCGGACAGCGGCGCGCAGACCAGCGTCATCGCCGCCATCGGCAGCATCCACAGGCCGGCGTGCAGGGCGTCCAGGCCGCGTACGTCCTGGAGGTACAGCGTCGACAGGAACAGGAAGCCGCCGAGCGCGGCGAAGCCGCAGACCGCGATGACCGTCGCCCCGCTGAACGGCGCCGAGCGGAAGAACCGCAGGTCGATGAGAGGTTCGGCGCGGCGCGGCTCGTACAGCAGGATCCCGGCGAGCGCGGCGACGGCGACCACCGTGCAGGAGATGATCCGGGCCGACGTCCAGCCCGCCTCGGGCGCCTCGATGATCGCGTACGTCAGTGAACCGAGCAGCGCGATGACGAGGATCTGGCCGACCGGGTCGGGGCGGCGGGCCTTGGGGGCGCGGGACTCGGGCACGTAGCGGATGGTGAGCAGCAGCGCGGCGAGGCCGACGGGCAGATTGATCCAGAAGATCGAGCGCCAGCCGACCGAGTCCACGAGCACGCCGCCCACCAGCGGGCCCGCGGCCATCGAGATGCCGACGACCCCGCCCCACACACCGATGGCGCGGGCCCGCTCGCGCGGGTCCGTGAACGTGTTCGTGATGATCGACATCGCGACGGGGTTCAGCATCGAGCCGCCCACGGCCTGCACCATCCGGAACGCCACCAGCGTCTCCAGACTCGGCGCGAGCGAGCAGGCCACCGACGCCGCCGTGAACACGACGAGCCCGATCTGGAAGACCTTGCGCCGCCCGATCCGGTCGGCCGTCGAACCGGCCAGCATCAGCAGCGCGGCGAGGACCAGCGTGTAGGCGTCGATCGTCCACTGCATGCCCGAGAGGGTGGCGTCGAAGTCCTTCGCCATGGAGGGGAGGGCGACGTTCAGGACGGTGTTGTCGAGGCTGACGATCAGCAGGCTCATGCAGCAGATCGCCAGGATGAGCATGCGCCGCCGATGGGTCAGGGTGCGTGGTGCGTCGGGCATGTTTTCGACGGTAGCCGCAATGGTGACGGGACGGGCACGTGAGGTCATGACGCCCAGCGTCCTCGACCGCCCAGCCGGGTACCAGAGTCTCCTTATCGTGTTACAGGCAGTACCTGGCAACAGGATGAGCGCGGAGGCATCCTGGTGGTATGACGACTGCGACGAGGGCCGGGGCCACTGCCGGGGCCACTGCCGGATCCGCTTCCGCCGCTCCTGCTGCCGGTTCCTCGGCCGCCGAGCTGCGCCGCGCCGAGCTGGCCGCGTTCCTGCGCAGCCGCCGCGAGCGCATCACCCCGGAACAGGTGGGCCTGCCGGGCACCGCCCGCCGCCGCACCCCGGGCCTGCGGCGTGAGGAGGTCGCGCACCTCGCCTCGGTCGGCATCACCTGGTACACGTGGCTGGAGCAGGGCCGCGCCAGCAACGTCTCGGCCGGTGTCCTGGACGCCATCGCCCGCGCGCTGCTGATGGACCCCACCGAGCGCGCCCACGCCTTCGCCCTCGCCGGGACCACCGATCCGCGCGCCGAGACCGTGTGCCCGGCCGTCACACCCACGGTCCTGCGCATGCTGCGGCGGCTGGAGCCCTATCCGGCCGAGGTGAAGAACGCCCGGTACGACGTCCTCGCGCACAACCAGGCCTACGCCGACGTCTTCGGCGACCCCGCCGAGCTGGACCCCGGGCACCGCAACGCCCTGTGGATGATGTTCATGAACGACCGCCAACGCGTGCGGTTCCTCGACCGCGACGTGATGCTGCCCGAGCTCATCGCCAAGTACCGCAAGGCGATGGCCGAGCATCTCGCCGAACCCGCCTGGAGGACGCCCGTCGACGAACTCCTCGCGGCTTCACCGGAGTTCCGCGAGCTGTGGGAGCTGCGTGAGGTCGCGCCGATGGTCTCGCACATCAAGCGGTACGAGCACGTGGACCCGGAGATCGGCCTGCTGCGCCTCGAGCACCGCCACATGTGGCTGGCACCGGAGAGCGGCGCGTACCGCGTCGTCGCGTACGTCCCCGCGGACGACGAGACCGAGGAGCGCCTGGAGCGGCTGGCGGCCGCACCGCGCTGACCGGCGTACACCGCGCTGACCGGCGTATACCGCGCGGGCCCCCATCCGTGCGGACCCCCGTTCGGCGTACGGGACAATGGAGGCATGACCGCTACGACCCCGCCCCTCACCGTCGGACCGCACACCGTCGTCCCGCCCGTGGTCCTCGCACCCATGGCGGGGATCACCAACGCTCCGTTCCGCACCCTGTGCCGCGAGTTCTCGGGCGGCAAGGGGCTCTTCGTCAGCGAGATGATCACGACGCGGGCGCTGGTCGAGCGCAACGAGAAGACCATGCAGCTCATTCACTTCGACGAGAGTGAGAAGCCGAGGTCCATCCAGTTGTACGGGGTCGACCCGGCCACCGTCGGCAAGGCCGTCCGCATGATCGCGGAGGAGGGCCTCGCCGACCACATCGACCTGAACTTCGGCTGCCCCGTCCCGAAGGTCACGCGCAAGGGCGGCGGCTCGGCCCTCCCGTACAAGCGCCCCCTGCTGCGGGCGATCCTGCGCGAGGCGGTGACCGGCGCGGGCGACCTCCCGGTCACGATGAAGATGCGCAAGGGCATCGACGACGACCACATCACGTTTCTCGACGCCGGCCGGATCGCGGTCGAGGAGGGCGTGACGGCGATCGCGCTCCACGGGCGGACCGCCGCCCAGCACTACGGCGGCACCGCCGACTGGGATGCCATCGCCCGGCTCAAGGAACACGTCCCCGAGATCCCCGTCCTCGGCAACGGTGACATCTGGTCGGCCGACGACGCGCTGCGCATGGTCCGCGAGACCGGGTGCGACGGGGTCGTCGTCGGCCGGGGCTGCCTCGGCCGGCCGTGGCTCTTCGCCGACCTGGTCGCGGCGTTCGAGGGACGGCCCGAGCGGGTCCGTCCCACGCTGCGGGTCGTGGCCGACGCGATGGTGCGGCACGCGACGCTGCTCGGTGAGTGGATCGGGGACGAGGCGCGGGGCGTCATCGACTTCCGCAAGCACGTGGCCTGGTACCTGAAGGGCTTCGCCGTCGGCTCCGAGATGCGCAAGCGGCTGGCCATCACCTCGTCCCTCGCCGAACTCCGTTCGGGCCTGGACGAGTTGGACCTCGACCAGGACTGGCCGGCCGGCGCGGACGGCCCTCGCGGGCGGACGTCCGGCAACAACAGGGTCGTACTGCCGGACGGGTGGCTGCGGGACCCGTACGACTGCGCGGGGCTCTCCGAGGACGCCGAGTTGGACACGTCCGGAGGCTGACCGCCCCCGCCGCTGAGCGTCTGCGTGGTTTCCACCGTCCCCAGAGTGCGTCACCGCCGTGGCTGAACGCGCAGTTCCCCGCGCCCCTGAGCGTCTGCCGGGTTCCGCCGTCCTGACGGTGCGCCGTCGTCGTTGCTGGTCGCGCAGTTCCCCGCGCCCCTGGAGCATGCGGCTTCGCCGCAGTCTCATGAGGGTGCGCCCTGCGCAGTCC
>NZ_JBFAKV010000001.1:384599-418424 GCF_040655895.1 Streptomyces sp. NPDC050264 | reverse complement strand
TGGGCGGGCCGTCCTGACGGTGCGCTGTCGTCGTTGCTGGTCGCGCGGTTCCCCGCGCCCCTGGAGCATGCGGCTTCGACGCAGTCTCATGAGGGTGCGCCCTGCGCAGCCCCTTCACACGCCTACAGAGATGGGCACGCGGTGCGATCCCGGGATGGCGCACGCAGTGCGCATCTCAGGGGCGCGGGGAACTGCGCGACCAGCCCCCGCCGGGCCGGCACCCGACCACGACCCGCCCCTCGCGGCAGCGCCGCGCAGCTGATCATCCGAGATCTGGCCGGAACCCCCTCCCGGCGGGCGCCGGCGATACGCCCCCGCCCGCACACACCGCCCCGGCGCGACAGGCCCGTTCGACCCGTTCACGGCCCGGAGGGCGTCCGCATAGTGACATCGCGCCGTCCATCGACCCGTTCAAACGGCGTGATTCTCGCCACCTCTGATCACCCTTGCGCTCAGATGAGCGCAAATTCACTGACTGCACTTCTCCAAGACGTGGCACTCAGTGCCACTGCGCGATCATTTATGGATTGAACGCACATGAGAGCAAGGGGTGCTCATGTGAGCGATTTTCGGGGTCTACGGGAGTTGACCCTTCGGGAAGTGAACGCAGGTCGGAGGCGGCCGGTACCCGGCGGTCACTTTCGATCTCCTGGCGGACGGGTGGTTACGGCCGCATGACGGCAAAGTGGACGTACCCAGGGGCCTTGGATCTGGGTATGTTCCTCGCCGTCAGGGCAGCCACCGAGCCTCGAGGAGTCGAGACCCGTGTCGGAAAACAAAGATCCTCAGGTAGCCGTTCAAGGCGATCAAGACGTGAAGTTCGTCTACGACTTCACCGAGGGGAACAAGGACCTCAAGGACCTTCTCGGCGGCAAGGGTGCCAACCTCGCCGAGATGACCAACCTGGGGCTTCCCGTTCCTCCGGGCTTCACCATCACCACCGAGGCCTGCAAGGTCTACCTCGACAGCGGCGAGGAGCCGGTGGCACTGCGTGACGAGGTCGGCGTACACCTCGACGCCCTTGAGCGGAAGATGGGCAAGAAGCTCGGCCAGGCCGACGACCCCCTTCTGGTGTCGGTCCGTTCGGGCGCGAAGTTCTCCATGCCCGGCATGATGGACACCGTCCTCAACATCGGCCTCTCCGACAAGTCGGTGCAGGGCCTCGCGAAGCAGGCCGGCGACGAGCGCTTCGCCTGGGACTCGTACCGACGCCTCATCCAGATGTTCGGCAAGACCGTCCTCGACGTCGACGGCGAACTCTTCGAGGACGCGCTGGAGAAGGCCAAGCACGCCAAGAAGGTCGCGGTCGACACCGACCTGGACGCGGCCGACCTGAAGAAGCTCGTCACGCGCTTCAAGAAGATCGTCAAGACCGAGGCCGGGCGCGACTTCCCGCAGGACCCGCGCGAGCAGATGGACCTCGCCATCCACGCCGTCTTCGACTCGTGGAACACCGACCGCGCCAAGCTGTACCGCCGCCAGGAGCGCATCCCGGGCGACCTCGGCACCGCCGTCAACGTCTGTTCCATGGTCTTCGGCAACCTCGGCCCCGACTCGGGCACCGGCGTCGCCTTCACCCGCGACCCGGCCTCGGGGCACCAGGGCGTCTACGGCGACTACCTGCAGAACGCGCAGGGCGAGGACGTCGTCGCCGGTATCCGCAACACGGTGCCGCTCGCCGAGCTGGAGCAGATCGACAAGAAGTCGTACGACCAGCTCATGCAGATCATGGAGACCCTGGAGAACCACTACAAGGATCTCTGCGACATCGAATTCACCATCGAGCGCGGCCAGTTGTGGATGCTGCAGACGCGCGTCGGCAAGCGGACGGCCGGAGCCGCCTTCCGTATCGCCACGCAACTCGTCGACCAGGGCCTGATCGACGAGGCCGAGGCCCTGCAGCGGGTTACCGGCGCGCAGCTCGCGCAGCTGATGTTCCCGCGGTTCGACGACGAGGCGAAGGTCGAGCTGCTCGGGCGCGGCATCGCCGCGTCGCCGGGCGCCGCTGTCGGCAAGGCGGTCTTCGACACGTACACCGCGGTCAAGTGGTCGCGCTCCGGCGAGAAGGTCATCCTGATCCGCCGCGAGACCAACCCCGACGACCTCGACGGCATGATCGCCGCCGAGGGCATCCTGACCTCGCGCGGCGGCAAGACCTCGCACGCGGCCGTCGTCGCGCGCGGCATGGGCAAGACCTGTGTCTGCGGCGCCGAGGAGCTCGACGTCGACACCAAGCGGCGGCGGCTGACCGTCGGTGACGTGGTGGTCGAGGAGGGCGACACCCTCTCCATCGACGGTTCCACCGGCAAGGTGTACCTCGGTGAGGTGCCGGTCGTGCCGTCCCCGGTCGTCGAGTACTTCGAGGGTCGCATGCACGCCGGCGCCGACGACGCCGACGAACTGGTCGGCGCCGTGCACCGGATCATGGCCTACGCGGACCGGGTACGCCGCCTGCGCGTACGGGCCAACGCCGACAACGCCGAGGACGCGCTGCGCGCCCGGCGGTTCGGCGCCCAGGGCATCGGCCTGTGCCGCACCGAGCACATGTTCCTCGGTGAGCGCCGCGAGATGGTCGAGAAGCTGATCCTCGCCGACACGGACACCGAGCGCGAGGACTCCCTCAAGCAGCTCCTGCCGCTGCAGAAGCAGGACTTCGTCGAGCTGTTCGAGGCGATGGACGGCCTGCCGGTCACGGTCCGGCTGCTCGACCCGCCGCTGCACGAGTTCCTGCCCGACATCACCGAGCTGTCGGTGCGCGTCGCGCTCGCGGAGTCCCGTCAGGACAACAACGAGAACGACCTGCGGCTCCTCCAGGCCGTGCACCGCCTGCACGAGCAGAACCCGATGCTGGGCCTGCGCGGCGTCCGGCTCGGCCTGGTCATCCCCGGCCTGTTCGCCATGCAGGTACGCGCCATCGCCGAGGCCGCGGCCGCCCGCAAGAACGCCAAGGGCGACCCGCGCGCCGAGATCATGATCCCGCTCGTCGGCACCGTCCAGGAACTGGAGATCGTCCGCGAGGAGGCCGACCGGGTCATCGCCGAGGTCCAGGAGCAGACCGGCGTCACGCTGAAGCTCGCCATCGGCACCATGATCGAGCTGCCCCGCGCCGCCCTCACGGCCGGGCAGATCGCCGAGGCGGCACAGTTCTTCTCCTTCGGCACGAACGACCTGACGCAGACCGTCTGGGGCTTCAGCCGCGACGACGTGGAGGCCTCCTTCTTCACGGCCTACCTGGAGAAGGGCATCTTCGGGGTGTCGCCGTTCGAGACGATCGACAAGGACGGTGTGGGCGCCCTGGTGCGCAGCGCCGTCGAGGCCGGCCGTGCCACGCGCCCCGACCTGAAGCTCGGCGTCTGCGGTGAGCACGGCGGCGACCCGGAGTCGGTCCACTTCTTCCACGAGGTCGGGCTGGACTACGTCTCCTGCTCGCCGTTCCGCATCCCGGTCGCCCGTCTGGAAGCGGGCCGCGCCGCCTCGTCCTCGGCGGGCAGCGACCACCGCTGAGGTACTCCGGAGCCGTCGTCCGGTCCCCGACCCTCACCGATCGGCGGCGGCTCCGGTCCGCGGGACGAGAAGGCGGCACCCCTGTGCGGGGGGTGCCGCTTTTTCGGTGCGATGCGGCGATACGGGGCGATACCGGGTGAGAGGCGGGGTTGAGCGGAACAGGGTCGACCACTTGACTGTCGGGTAGGTCCACCGGTGATGACCGACGACAACGACCGACCGCGCCCAGGGAGCACCACCATGAGCGGCTGGAACGCCAGCGACATCCCCGACCTGAGCGGCCGTACGGCCGTGGTCACCGGCGCCAACAGCGGCATCGGGTACGTCACCGCGCGCGAACTGGCCCGCGCGGGCGCCCACGTCGTGCTCGCCTGCCGCAGCGCGGAGCGGGGCACCGCCGCGCTGGACCGGCTGCACACCGAAGTGCCGGGTGGTGCCGCCGAGTTCGGGGCTCTGGACCTCGGGGACCTCGACTCCGTGCGGAAGTTCGCCGCCGGGTGGGGCGACCGGCCGCTCGACCTGCTCGTCAACAACGCCGGGGTCATGGCGCTGCCGTACGGGCGCACCGCCGACGGGTTCGAGACGCAGTTCGGGGTCAACCACCTCGGCCACTTCGCGCTGACCGGGCTGCTGCTGCCGAACCTGCTCGCCAGGCCCGCGGCCCGCGTCGTGTCCGTCTCCAGCGGACTGCACGTGCTCGCCAACATCGACATCGCCGACCTCAACAGCGAGCGCGGGTACCGGCGTTGGGTGGCCTACGGCCGGTCCAAGACCGCCAATCTGCTGTTCGTGCACGAACTGGCGCGGCGCGTCACCGCCGCCGGCGCGGACCTCGTGGCCGTCGCCGCGCATCCCGGGTATGCGTCCACGTCGTTGCAGACGCGCGGTGTCCGGATGGAGGGGCGCAAGGGCGCCGAGCGGATCGTCGAAGTGGGCAACCGGATCTTCGCGCGGCCCGCCGAGGACGGTGCGCTGCCGACGCTGCACGCGGCGACCGCTCCCGGTGTGCGCCCCGACGATTTCTACGGCCCGCGCGTGCTGATGTGGCGCGGGGCGCCCGCCAGGTCGTGGCGCGCGTCGTGGACGCGCAACGACGTGGCGGGGGAGCGGCTCTGGGCGGCGTCGGAACAGTTGACGGGCGTCGCGTACAGCGGCCTGACGGGGTGAGGGAGAGGAGCGGGGGCGAGGGTCAGCGCCGGGGAGGGCGGCCGGGAGGGGGTGTCGTCGCGAGCCCCGATGTCTCGAAGATCCCTCGCGCGCCGTCCCTGTCCATCCGCTCGCCCATCTCCCGCAGCACGTCCCCGCCGGTCGCCAGCAACCCGTAGGCCCGCGCCCGCGCCGCGCCCGTCTCCAGCCTGTGCCGCAGGAGCGGGTTCGCCACGAGGATCTTGGGGTCGACCTCCACGCGGGCGCCGAGCGCGTCCCGCAGGACGAGTCGTGGCGTGCTGCCCTCCCCGCGCCGGACCGACACCAGCAGGTCCGTGCAGACGTGTCGCCGCCCGCCCAGGCCCCGCACCGCGAGCCAGCCGGGGCCTGCCGTGACGCGTGGCGGATGCAGGACGGCGTAGAGGAGGAGGGAGACGCCGGTCCACATGGCCGTGCGGGCGGGGGTGAGGGTGGAGTTCGCCGCGTCGATGGTGACGACGAGCGCGAACAGCAGCCCGGTGCAGAGCAGCGCGGCCCGTAGCTCCCGTGCCCAGTTCCGGTCCGTCGTGGTGGTCGTGGTGGTCTTTGTGGTCGTCGTCTCCGTGGCCGGCACCGTCGCCGGCGCCGCGGTGGCGCGAATCCTCGCTGTCCTCCGCGGCCTCACCTTGCGTCCCATGCAGCGCACCGTAAGCCCGGCGCCCGGCCGCGTCAGCCCCCTTGACGCGGCACTGACCCGGGCGGCCCGCACCTTGACGGTCCGCTGATGGGCGGGCCCGGCGGAACAGGCGAGGCGGACGGCTCAGGCGGTCGCCCCTCCGTCGATCACCAGATCCGCGCCGACCACCGAGGCCGCGTCCGCGGAGGCCAGGTACAGCACGGCGGCCGCGGCCTCATCGGTCGTCGACACGCGGCCCAGCGGCGATTCGTCCTTCATGCGTACGGCCCGCTCGGCGGAGGTCTCGCCCGGGCGCAGCGACATGGTGGTGGCGACGGGGCCCGGGCTGACCGCGTTGATGCGGACGCCCTCGGAGATGTGGTCCAGGGCGGCGCCGCGGGTCAGCGCCGAGACGGCCGCCTTCGAGACGGCGTAACCCGTCAGGCCCGGGGCCGACTTGTGGGGGCCCAGGTTCGAGGAGACGTTGACGACGGCGCCGCCGCCGGTCTGGCCGCGCATCTGGGCGATCTCGGCCTGCAGCGAGTACAGGATGCCGGTGACGTTCGTGTCGAGCAGGGCCTGCCAGTCGTCGTGGGCAAGCTCGCCGACGGTGGTCCCCGCGCCGCGCAGTATCCCGACCGCGTTCACGGCGACGTCGAGCGAGCCGAACCGGTCAACGGCCTTGAGGACGGCGGAAGTTGCCTGATCGGATCGGCTCACGTCCGCCACGTGGGCGAGAGCGGTGCCGCCCGCCGCCTCGACGAGCGTGACGGTCTCGTCCAGCGGTGCGGGGGAGCGGCCCGTGACGACCACCCGTGCGCCCTCCGCGGCGAGGGCGAGCGCGACGGCCCGCCCCAGGCCCGAGCCCGCGCCGGTGACGAGGGCGGTCTTGCCGGAGAAGCGGTCGCGGGGCACGGACGGCAGGGAGGGACTGGAGGGCATGGAGGCTCCTGTGTCTGGTGTTCTTGACCGATCGGTTCAGTATGAGGACGTGGAAAGGCAAAGATCCGCTACGGGCTGCGTGGAAGGTGCGGCTACGTGAAAGGTGGGGCTGCCCGGAAGGGGGCGAATCCGCGGGGTCAGTCCAGCAGGGTCAGCGCCTGCTCCGCCGCGTCCCGGATGCGCCCGGTGTCCTGCGAGGCCTTGCCGACGACGCGGATGCCCTGCATGAGGACCAGCAACAGGCGGGCGAGCGCGCGCGGGTCGCGGTCGGCCGGCAGCTCGCCCTGGGCGCGGGCGCGCAGGAGGGCGCTGTGCAGCACGGTCTCGATCTGCTCCCAGCTGCGCTCCACCCGGCGGGCGGCCTGCGGGTCGTGCGGGCCGAGCTCCGTCGCGGTGTTCGTGACGAGGCAGCCGAGCAGGCGCTCGTCATCCGTGGTCGCCTCGGCGGCGAACCGGCGCACCAGGGCGCGCACGGCGGGCAACGCGGGTCCGCCGCCGGACAGTTCGGCGAGCACGTGCAGGTCGGTGGTGTCGGTGTAGCGGTCCAGCGCCTTCAGGTACAGGGCGTGCTTGTTGCCGAACGTCGCGTAGATGCTGGCGCGCCCGATGCCGAGATGCTCGACGAGGTCCGCCATCGACGTCGCCTCGTAGCCGCGCCGGTGGAACAGCTCCAGGGCTGCCTGCAGCGCGGCGTCCGGGTCGAATTCCTTGGTCCTGGCCACGGCGGTGAATCTACGGGTATCCAGAACGGCCGGTCAAGTATGTGAGGACTTCCTCTGCGCGAGGACTTCCCTCCGCGCGAGGGTGGGTCCCCGGGAGTTTGAAGGCAGGCCCTAGGCGCAATGCCGTTGCGTTACGGGCGATCTTGCCCTTTGTCGCCCCAGGCTCATGAACCGCCGTGACACGGTGGACTCCTGCGGTTCTTGAGAATGTCACCAGGATGCGCGCCGCGCCTGCGCTCGGGGGTGCACGCACCAAGATCGCGGCCAAGGCAACGGCATTGGCCCTAGGCGGTCCGTACCGGGTAGGCGTGGACGGCGATGGCCTCGTCGTCCAGGCAGCGTCCCGTCTCCAGGTCGAAGCGCTGCTTCAGCAGGGGCGACGCCACGAACGGGCGGCCGAGTGCCGAGCCCAGCAGTCCGCGCGAGAGCACCGCCGCCCCGGTGAACGGGTCCGTGTTGTCGACCGCGTACACGCGGCCCGACCTGTCGAGGAAGACCGCCGCCTGCCGGCCGTCGGGCAGCAGGGCCGCGACCCCGCGCCCCGGGGTGAGGAGGGAGAGGTCGCAGACGGTCAACCAGGCGTCTTCCAGGCGGAGTTGGACCAGGAGCGCCGTCTTCTCGGGAGCGGCCTTCGCCATGGCGGTCGTCGTCATGGTGGTCGTCGTCATCGGGTGACCAGTCCTTCCAGGGGGATCAGCGGCAGTTCGGGCTTGATCTGGTCGCGCTCGGGGACGAAGCGGACCGTCGGGTCCGGGGTGTCGGGGGCGTTCACGAAGGAGACGAAGCGGGACAGGCGCTCCGGGTCGTCGAGGGTCTCGGACCACTCGTCGCGGTAGTGCGCGACGTGCGCGGACATCAGGGACTCCAGCTCGTCGCAGATGCCCAGCGAGTCGTGCACGACGACGTCCCGTACGTGCTCCAGGCCGCCGTCGATCCGGTCCAGCCAGGCCGCGGTCCGCTCCAGCCGGTCGCCGGTGCGGATGTAGAACATCAGGAACCGGTCGATCAGCCGGATCAGCTCGGCATCGCTCAAGTCCTGCGCCAGCAGGTCGGCGTGACGGGGCGTCATGCCGCCATTCCCGCCCACGTACAGGTTCCAGCCGTTGGCCGTGGCGATGACACCGAAGTCCTTCGACTGGGCCTCGGCGCACTCCCGGGCGCACCCGGAGACCGCCGACTTCAGCTTGTGCGGCGCCCGCAGGCCCCGGTAGCGCAGCTCCAGGTCGATCGCCATACGGACCGAGTCCTGCACGCCGTACCGGCACCAGGTCTGCCCGACGCACGACTTCACGGTCCGCAGCGACTTGCCGTACGCGTGCCCGGACTCGAAGCCCGCGTCGACCAACCGGGCCCAGATCATGGGCAGTTGGTCGACGCGTGCGCCGAACAGGTCGATGCGCTGACCGCCCGTGATCTTCGTGTACAGGCCGAAGTCCCGGGCCACCTCGCCGATCACGATCAGCTTCTCCGGGGTGATCTCACCGCCCGGGATGCGCGGCACGACCGAGTAGGAGCCGTTCTTCTGCAGGTTGGCGAGGAAGTGGTCGTTGGTGTCCTGCAGCGCCGACTGCTCGCCCTGGAGGACGTAGCCGTCCGCGCCGATCGACGGGGCGAGCGAGGCGATGATCGACCCGACCGTCGGCTTGCAGACCTCGCAGCCCTCGCCGCCGCGCGCCTCCTCGCGGCCGTGCTCGTCGAGCAGCCGCGCGTACGTCGTGATCCGCTTGACGCGCACGATCTCGTACAGCTCCTGGCGCGTGTGCTGGAAGCAGCCGCAGAGCCCCTCGTCACCGGACTTCGGCAGCAGCTGCCCGATGAGCTTGACGCAACTCCCGCACCCGGTACCGGCCTTGGTGCACTTCTTCACCTCCGGCAGCGAGGTGTGCGCGCAGATCTCGCCCTTGGTGACGTTGTGGCAGGAGCAGATGACGGCGGAGTCGGGCAGCGCCTCGGGGCCGAGCTGCGCCGGCGCGCCCGCCCCCGCGGGCAGCACCAGCTGCTCGGGAGCCAGCGGCGGCACGGTGCCGGTGAGCGCGCGCAGCGTCCCGTACGCCTCCGCGTCGCCGACGAGGATGCCGCCGAGCAGCTCGCCCTCACCGCCGATGACCAGCTTCTTGTACGTGCCCGAACGCGAATCGGAGTAGACGACGTCGAGGCAGCCCTCGGTCGCTCCGTGCGCGTCGCCGAAGGACGCCACGTCCACGCCGAGCAGCTTCAGTTTGGTGGAGAGGTCGGCGCCGGTGAACCCGTCGGTCTCGTCCTCGGCGATGGCGGCCGCGGCCGTCACCGCCATCTCGTACCCGGGCGCCACCAGCCCGTACACCCGGCCGTCGGCGGCCAGCGCGCACTCGCCGATCGCGAACACCGCGGGGTCGCTGGTGCGGCACCGCTCGTCGACGGCGATGCCGCCGCGCTCACCCACCGACAGGCCCATGTCGCGGGCCAGTTGGTCACGCGGCCGGACGCCCGCCGAGAAGACGACGAGGTCGGTCGCGAGCTCCGAGCCGTCCGACAGTTTCATGCCGCGCACGGCGTCACCGCGCTCCGGATCGGCCACGATCTCCTGCGTGCCGACCCCGGTGTGGACGGAGAGGCCCATGTCGGTGATGGTCCGCAGGAGCGCGGCGCCGCCGCCCTCGTCGACCTGGACGGGCATCAGCCGGGGCGCGAACTCCACGATGTGCGTCGTCAGTCCGAGGCCCTGGAGCGCGCCCGCGGCCTCCAGGCCGAGCAGCCCGCCGCCGACCACGGCGCCGACGGTCGCGTTCTTCTTCGCGTACTCCTCGATCGCGTACAGGTCCTCGATCGTGCGGTACACGAAGCAGCCCGTCGTGTCCTTGCCGGGGACCGGCGGCACGAACGGGTACGAGCCCGTGGCCAGCACCAGCGCGTCGTAGGTGACGGTGAGGCCGGACCGGGCGCGCACCGTGCGGGTGGCACGGTCGATCTCCACGGCGGGGTCGCCCAGGTGCAGCTCGATGCCGTGCTTCTCGATGAACTCCGGGTCGGTCATGGAGAGTTCCTCGGGCGTCGTGCCCGAGAAGTACGAGGTGAGGTGGACGCGGTCGTAGGCGGGCCGCGGCTCCTCGCACAGGACGACCACGCGGTGCGTCCCGGTCAGGCCGCGCTCGGCCGCCGCTTCGAGGAAGCGCTGGCCGACCATGCCGTGGCCGACGAGGACGAGGGTGGGCGTTGAGGTCGCCATGTCAGAGGCCTCCGTCGTTGGTGAGCAGGTGCAGCAGCGGCGCGCCGTCGTCGGCGGGCAGCGATTCGTTCGATTCCCAGGCGTGCGCGAGCGCGCCGACGCCGCCGAGCGCGCCGACCAGGACCCCGCCGACCAGCCGGTCGCCGCGCACGACGACCCTGCGGTACGTGCCGCGCGTCGCGTCCGCGAGCTGCACGACGTCGTCGCCGGGCAGCGGCTCGGTCTCGCCGAACACGGCGAGGTCCAGCGGGTCCGCCTCGTGCGGCAGCGTGAGCCGGGTCAGGGCGCGGGTGCCGGTGTACTTCTTCGCGGATTCCGTGGTGCCTGAAGTTCCCGAAGTCCTTGGTGCGTCCGTGGTTCCGGTGAGCAGGTCGGCGAGGGCGTCGGCCTGTTCCATGGCCGGGGCCGCGAGCCCGTATACCGTGCCGGCGTGCTGGACGCAGTCGCCCACGGCGTGGATGCGCGGGTCGCTGGTGCGCAACTCGTCGTCGACGACGATGCCCTGGCGCACGTCGAGACCGGCCGCGCTCGCGAGCCCGGTCCGGGGACGGGCGCCGCAGGCGAGGACGGTGACGTCGGTGCCGAGCACATAGCCGTCGTGGAGTTCCACGCGGCGGACGTGTCCGTCGGTGACGCCGACGGCCCGCACCCGGCACTCGGTGTGGATCTCGACGCCGAGCGATGTCAGATGCCGGTGCACCAACTCCGATGAAGCAGGGTCGAGTTGGCGCTCCATGAGCCGCTCGGACTGCTGGACGAGCACCACCTGGGCGCCGCGCCGGGCCAGCGCGCGGGCCGCCGAGACGCCGAGCAGACCGCCGCCGATGACAACGGCGCGGCTGCCCTCCGTCACCGCCTCCGACAGCGCCAGGCAGTCGTCCATCGTGCGGAACGCGTGCACCCCGCCCGGCAGTTCGGTCGCCCCGGGCTCGAACAGGCCGCGCAGCGGCGGCAGTACGGGGTTCGAACCGGTGGCCAGGACAAGCGTGTCGTACGCGACATCGGCGCCGCTCTCGCACTGCACCAGGCGCCGGGCGCGGTCGATGCGGACGGCCCGGGTGTGGAGCCGGGGCCCCGGGACGCCGGGCAGCTCGATGACGTCGGGGCCGTAACTGCCCGCCAGCACCTCGGCGAGCAGCACCCGGTTGTACGGGGCATGCGGCTCCTCCCCGATCAGCACCGCACGCTCACCCAGACGACGGGCGAGGCGGGTGCCGGCCAGGCCGGTGCCGATGACGACGACGCGATTCATGCTCTGCAGCGTGCGGGGTGGGTGTTTCTCGGGGGCGTCCCGTCGGTTTCCCTGGAGGAACGGTGGGCTCAGCGGGGCCCTCCGGGGGGTGTGAGGGTGATTGCTTCCCGTCCGCGGGGTCGGGGGGCCTGCGGGTGCGCGTTCGCGCCGCGGGGGTTGGCGTTGTTCGCGGGTGCGGCTTTCGTCGTGGCCGGTCGCGCAGTTCCCCGCGCCCCTGAAATGCGCACTTCGTGCGCCATTTCAGGAGGCGCGCGCGTGCGCCTCGTCATGCGCGCGTGAAGCCGCATGCTCCAGGGGCGCGGGGAACTGCGCGACCGGCCCCCCACCGGGCCGCAGCCGAAATACCTGGCGGCTTAACCCGTGTTCAGGCTCACCTCAAGGGCGGCTTAAGGAACACCAGGGCGGCCCTGACCAGCCGATTCAACGGCTCGGCGGAGCCTAGTGTGCCGGAGTGAGCACCGAGGCCGTCGAACCCGAACTCGCCCGATACCCCGCCCTGTCGGCATACCGCAGCCAGACCGAGGAACCGGCGCGGACCCCACAGATACCGCCACGCCCCCGCAGGGCCCCGCGGATCCGGCCCGCCGCCCCGGTCCGGGTCACCCCGCGCACGCTACGGGCCGGGATCGGTACCGGCGGAGTCGCCGTGACCCTCCTGTGGGCGGCACAGGCCCGCCCGTCGGCGCGGCTCGACATCCTGTTCGCGTCCGGCGCCCACCTGTCGGGGCTGCTCGCCGGGTACGGAATCCTCGTCATGCTCTTCCTGATGGCCCGGGTGCCCGCGGTCGAGCACGGCGTCGGCGCCGACCGGCTCGCCCGCCACCACGCCCGCGGCGGCCGGCACGTCCTCACGCTCTGCGCCGTCCACGTCGTCCTCGCCCTGTGCGGGTACGCCGCCCACACCGGCGCCGACCTCCTCACGACCGTCACCGACCTGCTCGGCTACCCGGGACTGGCCTGCGCGACCGCCGGAACCCTGCTGTTCGTCACGGTCGGCGTGAGCAGCGCCCGCGCCGTCCGCCGCCGCGTCGGCCACGGCCCCTGGCGCGGCCTGCACCTGCTCACCTACCTCGCCGCGGCCCTCGCCTTCGCGCACCAGCTGGCCGGACCCGACATCGCGTACAGCCCCCTCAGCCTCGGCCTGTGGTCCCTGCTGCACGCCACCGTCGCCGTGCTCCTCGTCTGGTACCGGCTCGTCGTGCCCCTGCGCCAGGCGCGCCGGCACGGCCTGCGGGTCGTCGAGGTACGCGTCGAGGGACCGGGCGTGGTGTCCGTCCTGATGCGCGGCCGCGGCCTCGCCCAACTGCACGCCGAACCCGGCCAGTTCTTCCGCTGGCGGTTCCTGACGCGCAGGCTGTGGCACACGGCGCTCCCGTTCTCCCTGTCCGCGCCGGTCGACGGCGACCACGTCCGCATCACGGTGAAGGCCGTCGGCGACCACACGCGCCGGGTCCGCCGGCTGCGCCGCGGCGTACGCGTCGTCGCCACCGGCCCGTTCGGCGCGCTCACCGCCCATCGGCGTACCCGCCGCAAGGTGCTGCTGCTCGCGGGCGGCGTGGGCATCACGCCGCTGCGCGCCCTGTTCGAGACGCTGCCCGGCGGGCCGGGCGACATCACGCTCCTCTACCGCGCGAACAACGCCGGACAGCTCGTCCTGCGCGAGGAACTGGAGGCCATCGCCCGCACCCGGCAGGCCGCCCTGCACTACCTCCTCGGCCCCTCCGACGCGGCCTTCGACCCGCTCGCCCCGCAGGCACTGCGCAACCTCGTGCCCGGCCTCGCCGACCACGACGTCTACGTCTGCGGTCCGCCCGGCATGACGTCCGCCGCGACAACGGCCCTGGCCCGCGCGGGCATCCCCGAGGAACGCATCCACGCCGAGTCCTTCACGTATTGATCCTCGACCTGGTCCCCGATCCGATCACCGATCTGGTTCTCAGTTTGCTTCTCGATTCGCGCACCAGACCACGGAGAACACCCCCATGGGCCGCCACAGCAGACCCGCCCGCCCCGCCCACGCCCCTACGGTCCAGGCCCGCCGAAAGCTCGCCGCCGGTCTCGCCTCGGCCAGTGCCCTGGTCGCCGCATGCCTCGCCCTCACCGTGGACCCGGCCGCGCCGCCCGCTCCCGACCGGGCCGCCCCCCGGTCCGGGACGGCAAGCTCAGACGATCCTCAACTCTCCCTATATTCGTGGACGGCACACGTACCCCGTCCATAGGGTCGTGACCATGCCTGACATATCCCTGACCACCGTCGTCGTGCTGTGCCTCGCCGCGCTCGCGGCCGGCTGGGTCGACGCGGTGGTGGGCGGCGGCGGCCTGCTCCTGCTCCCCGCGCTGCTGCTCGGCCTGCCGAACACCGCGGGGGCGGGACCGTACGCGCTCGGCACCAACAAGGCAGTCGCCATCGTCGGCACCACCGGCGCCGCCGTCACCTACGCCCGCAAGGCCACCGTGGACGTACGCCTGGCCGTCCGCATCGGCGTGGCGGCCCTGATCGGCTCGACGGGCGGCGCGCTGCTCGCGGCGGGCATGAGCACCGATGTCCTCAAGCCGATCGTGATGGTGGTCCTGGTCGCCGTCGGCGCCTTCGTGATCTTCCGCCCGTCCTTCGGCACCGCCCCGACGACGGAGCCGCTCCCGCCGCGCCGGATCCTCGCCGCGATCGGGTTCGCGGGTCTCGGCATCGGCTTCTACGACGGCCTGATCGGGCCCGGCACGGGCACCTTCCTGGTCCTCGCGCTGACCGCGCTGCTCCACCTCGACCTGGTCACGGCCTCCGCCACCGCCAAGATCGTCAACTGCTGCACGAACGCGGGCGCCCTGGCCATGTTCGCGGTCAAGGGCACGGTCTACTGGCAGCTCGCCGCCCTCATGGCCGTCTTCAACCTGGCGGGCGGGATGGTGGGCGCCCGCTCGGCGCTCAAGCGGGGGGCCGGGTTCGTCCGCGTCGTCCTGCTCACGGTGGTGTGCGCGCTGGTGGTGAAGATGGCCTACGAGCAGTGGGTTGCGTGATTGGCCCTGAGTGGCGCGGGATGGGCGAGGCGTCATTCCACGTCTATCGGCTCCCCGTCAGATGCGCGAACACCACCACGTTCCCCTGGTAGCCGGTCCGCCGTGAGTACGCCCCCCCGCACGTGATCACCCGCAACTCCGGCCGCGGCGCGGCCCCGTACACCTTCTCGTCCGGGAAGTCCTTCGCCGCGTACACCTCGACGGCGTCGACCGTGAACACCGCCACCGAACCGTCCCGCCGGTCGATCTCGATGGTGCGGCCGCGCGTCAGGGCACCCAGGCCGTAGAAGACCGCGGGGCCCACCGCGTTGTCGACGTGGCCCGCCACCACCGCCGTGCCCCGTTCGCCGGGCCGGGTCCCGTCCTCGTACCAGCCGGCCAGGTTCTTCCTCCGCGGCGGCGGCACGTCCAGGCTGCCGCTCGGGTTCAGGCCGAGCCCCATCAGCGGCGCGTCCACGCGCAGGGACGGGATGCGGATCCGGTCCGGGGGCGAAGGGGACATCGGCGCGGCCGCCGGGGCGCCGCGGTCCGTGCCGGGGTGGGCCTGCGCGGCGGACGGCTGCGGCGGCGGGTGCCCCTCGGCGCCGCCGACCAGCAGCCAGGCGCCCACGCTCAGGGCCAGCACCGTGACGGCGCCCATGACGGCGTTGAGGGGGTTCGCGACACGCATGACGGCCCTTCGGTTCCCTTTGGTCTGTGCAGCCTCGGGCCCTCGCGCGGAGCCTCAGAGCCCGTCGCCTCTCGCCCGGCGGTGCAGCAGCCAGGTACCGCCCGCGGCGGCGACCGCCAGCGCCGCCACTCCCGCCGCCGTCTGTACGGGGTCGGGCCCGAGCGTGCCGCCGACCCCCGTCTTCACATGTCCCCGGGGCATCTGCGCGCCGGGCGCCCCGGCCTGCGCGAGCGACACGATCAGATCGCCCGTCACCTCGGTGCCGCCGGAGCAGCGGGCGACGATCTCGTACGTTCCCGGCTGTGCCGACGCCGGTACCGCGAACCGTGCGACGGCCTGCGCGGAGTCCGGCTCGGGGGCCAGGGTGAAGGCCCCGGAGCCGACCGCCCCGGCGTCGCCGGCCGCCGTGCCCTGCGCGCCGCAGGCCGTCGTGCTCACGGTGACCGTGCTGCCGGGGACCGCCGTCGCGGGGTACACCTCGAGGCCGCCCTGCGCCGCGACGGCGGGCGCGGCCCCGAATCCGGCGATGGCCGCGGCGAACGCGGCGGCGGTCAGGGATCGGCCTGTGCGCATCGTGCTTGCTCCTTCGCGGACGGCGGTCGCGCCCTGCAAGCACGAGGTAAGTCCCCCTCGGCCCGGCCTGCCTGCTGATGCCGCGTCAGAAAGTTGGTCACGGCGCTTCCCTGACGCCTCGAAGGCAACATTCCAGCAGGTCACCGGTGTGTCGCGAGAAAGTACCCGAAGGACACCGCCGACCGTGCGACCGGGTGAATGCCCTCCGGGGCCCGTCCTAGTTCACGGACACCGCCGACCATGTCGCCGCCACCGCCGCGTACTCCGCGCTGCCCGTCCCGTACAGGTCCCCGGCCGCGCTGAGCGTCGCCGTGCGCGCGCCCGCGTACTTCGTCGACGACGTCATATAGACCGTCAGCGCCCGGTACCAGATCGCGCCCAGCTTGTCCTTGCCGATGCCGGGCAGGGTCGCGCCGTCGCATGTCGTGCCGTTGTGCCGGACGCCGCCGATCACCTTGGGGCCGCTGCCCTCCGCCAGCAGATACGCGAAGTGGTTGGCGATCCCGGAGGAGTAGTGGACGTCCAGGTTGCCGGCGCTCGGACTCCAGCAGTCGGCCGAGAGTCCGTCCTTGCTCGGCTGGTCCATGAAGCGCAGCGCCGCCTGCCCGGAGCCGGGCTTGACGATCTTCTCGCCGATGAGCCAGTCGCCCGGGTCCGTCGCGTTGTCCGCGTGGAACTCCACGAGCGTGCCGAAGATGTCCGACGTCGCTTCATTGAGGCCGCCCGACTCGCCCGAGTACGCCAGGGCCGCCGTCTTGGACGTCACGCCGTGGGACATCTCGTGACCCGCCACGTCGAGCGCGACCAGGGGGCCGAACGTGGTTCCGTCGCCGTCCCCGTACGTCATGCAGAAGCAGTCGTCGTCCCAGAACGCGTTGTTGTAGCCGTTTCCGTAGTGGACCCGGTTGTACGAGCCCTTGCCGTCACCCGCGATGCCGTCCCGGTGGTGGACCTGCTTGTAGTAGTCCCACGTCTGGTCCGTGCCGTACTGCGCGTCGACGGCGGCGCTCGCCCGGTCGGCGTTCGCGCCCGAACCCCAGTGGTTGTCGGTGTCCGTGAAGAGGGTCGCCGGGGCGCGGCTCAGGCAGATGCCGAGGATGCAGAGGTCGGTCTTGTTCTGCGCGTCTCCGGTGTACGTGCCGCCGCGCGTCGCGTCCTTCAGCTGGTACGCCGAACCCGACTGCGTCGTCTGCAGGGGGACCGTGCCGGAGTAGAGCGACTTGCCGTCCCCGGTGGCCTCCGCCGCCTCCGCCGTCTCGATGCCGTCCCACGCGTCGATCCGGCGGCCGGTGAGCGCGTCGGTGAGGACGACCCGGGCGACCGGGTTGCCGAGCGAGTCCTCCGCCGTGGTGTCCGTGCGCCAGGCGAGTGTGGGCTTGCCGTGCAGGGCGTCGACGACCAGCAGCGGCTTGGAGATCAGCTTGCGCAGCGTCTCACCGGCGTTCGCGGTGCGCAGCGCCTTGGCGGCCAGGCCGGCGGCCTTCGGGGCGGTGACCTCGGGGGTGGTCGTGGGAACCGAGAGGTCGCCCTCGACGGCCCTGTCCGCGCTCTTGTACGTACCGGAGTCGGCGAGGTGGACGACGAAGTCGCCGCCCAGGACCGGGAGTTGGCGGAACGTCCGGTCGTAGCGGACGTGCTGGGTGCCGTCCTTGTCGAGGATCACGTCGCGGACGGAGGTCTTCTGGGCGGGGGTCAGGTTCAGGGCGGAGGCGTGGGTGGTGAGTGCGGTGGCCGCGGCGGCTATCGCTCCGGCGCGGGTGGGTGTGGGGGTGGGGGAGGCGGTTGCTGAGGGGGCGAGGGCCGCGGCCAGGAGGGTGGCCGCGGCCGCGGCTATGCCGGGGGTGGTGAGGCGCGATGTGGTCCTGGAGGGTCTCATCGGGCTCCTACGTGGGGGTTTCCTGATCCTGATGTCGCCTCAGTTTTAGGGGGTCATGACAAGGTGCGTCCAGGGTGTGGCCGTGCCGGGGCTGTGAAGGTCCGCGGTTGCGCCGGAAGGGAGGGTGGCCGTCTGGGGTGCGTCGGCGGCTGTCTCGTTCGTTCCGACAGGTGTGTGGGTGGGGCCGGTGCCGCCCGGGGCATGTCCGTGCTCGGCCATCTTTATGGCCTCGCCGGTTGCGTCGGATGCCGCTACCGCGTGCCGCTGTGCTGCGCGCGCACATGCCCCGACGGGCCCCTCCCCTCTCGTACGCGTCTGATCGCCGGACGAGCTGTCACCCGGGCCGGCCCGTATGCCGCGCGCCGCTCACTCCGCCCGGGCCACCCGAACCGCACACACCTTGAACTCCGGCATGCCTGAAACCGGGTCGAGCGCCGGGTTGGTCAGCGTGTTGGCGCGGCCGGGGCCGGGCCAGTGGAAGGGCATGAACAGCGTGTCCGGGCGGATCGTGGGGGTGAGGCGGGCCGGGGCCAGGGCCTCGCCGCGGCGGGAGGTGACCGTCACGGGGTCGCCGTCCGCGATGCCGAGACGCGCGGCCAGGCGCGGGTGGAGCTCCACGAACGGGCCCGGGGCCGCCTTGTTCAGCTCGGCCACGCGGCGGGTCTGCGCCCCCGACTGGTACTGCGCCACGACCCGGCCCGTCGTCAGGTGGAGCGGGTATTCCGCGTCGGGCTCCTCGGCCGCCGGGCGGTGCGCCACGGGGACGAAGCGGGCCCGGCCGTCCTCCGTGTCGAAACGGTCGAGGAAGAGGCGGGGCGTGCCGGGGTGTCCGGTGTCGGGGCACGGCCAGTGCAGGGCCTCGCCCTCGGCGAGACGGGCGTAGGAGATGCCCGCGTAGTCGGCCGGGCCGCCGGCCGATGCGCGGCGGAGTTCGTCGAAGACCTCCTCCGGGGATGTCGGGAAGTTCTTCTCCAGGTGGGGTGCCAGGCGGGCTGCCAGGCCGTGCAGTACGTCGAGGTCGGAGTGGACCCCGGGGGGTGCGGAGAGTGCTCGTCGGCGCAGCAGGACGCGGCCTTCGAGGTTGGTGGTCGTCCCTGTCTCCTCCGCCCACTGCGTCACCGGCAGTACCACGTCGGCCAGTTCGGCCGTTTCGGACAGGACCACGTCCGCCACCGCGAGGAAGTCGAGGGAGCGCAGGCGTTCCTCCACGTGCGCGGCCCGGGGCGCCGACACCACCGGGTTCGAACCCATGAGGAGCAGGGAGTGGATGTCCTTGCCGAGCGCGTCCAGGAGTTCGTAGGCCGAGCGGCCGGGGCCGGGGAGGGAGTCGGGGTGGACGCCCCAGATCTCCGCCACGTGGGCGCGGGCCGCCGGGTCCGTCAGCTTGCGGTAACCCGGCAACTGGTCGGCCTTCTGGCCGTGTTCGCGGCCACCCTGTCCGTTGCCCTGGCCGGTCAGGCAGCCGTAGCCGGACAGCGGGCGGCCGGGGCGGCCGGTGGCGAGGGCCAGGTTGATCCAGGCACCGACCGTGTCCGTGCCCTTGGACTGCTGCTCCGGACCGCGTGCCGTGAGCACCATCGCGTGATCGGGCGTCGTGAACAGCCGTACGGCTTCGCGGAGTTGGGGGAGGGGGACACCCGTCACCCGCTCCACGTACTCCGGCCAGTGCGCCATCGCTCCGGCCCGCGCGGCCTCCCAGCCCCGGGTGCGCTCTTGTACGTACTCCTCGTCGACCCGGCCCTCGGCCACCACCAGATGCAGCATGCCGAGCGCCAGCGCCAGATCCGTGCCGGGGCGCGGTGCCAGGTGCAGGTCCGCCTGTTCGGCCGTGCGGGTGCGGCGGGGGTCGATGACGATCAACTTGCCGCCGTTGGCTTTCAGTTCCGTCAGATAGCGCAGGGCCGGGGGCATCGTCTCGGCCAGATTCGAGCCGACCAGGATGACGCAGCCTGTGCGGGGGATGTCCTCCAGAGGGAAGGGCAGCCCCCGGTCCAGGCCGAAGGCCCGTTGGCCCGCGGCCGCCGCCGACGACATGCAGAAGCGGCCGTTGTAGTCGATCTGCGAGGTGCCCAGGACCGTACGCGCGAACTTGCCCAGCGCGTACGCCTTTTCGTTGGTCAGGCCGCCACCGCCGAACACCGCGCACGCGTCCGCGCCGTGTGCCGTACGCGTGCGGGCCAGGCCGGCGGCGATCGCGTCCAGCGCCTCGTCCCAGGTGGCGGGTGCCAGGCGGCCGGCGGCCGAGCGGATCAGCGGGTTGGTCAGGCGGGCCCCGGCGGAGAGGACCTCCGCCGCGCTCTGGCCCTTTCCGCACAGCGCTCCCCGGTTCACCGGGAAGTCCGCCCGGCCCGTGACCGTCACGCCCTCGCCCGACGCGTGTGGCGTCAGCGTCATGCCGCACTGCAGCGCGCAGTACGGGCAGTGCGTGGGCGTGGCAGCCGGAGGCCTGGTGTGCGTGTGCATGGCCGCCAGCCTGCGGGGTGCTTGTTACGCGGCGCGGGCAGGCGTGGTTACGCGGGCGGTACGCCCACCTCGCAGTGGACGGCGGACGGGTGTGAGGTCAGCGCGACCCGGCCAGCGCCCGGTGGATGCCGTCCTCCCGCGCGCCCAGGAAATGCGGGTCCGGGCGGACCAGCACGTCGAGCGCCGCCTTGCCCGCCGCGAACACCTCCCGAGCGCCGCCCGCGTACCAGGTCGTGTCGTGCCGCTCGTCCACCCCGACCCCGTACGACGACACCCCCGCCGCCTCGCACAGCGCCACCGCCCGCCGGATGTGGAACCCCTGGCTGAGCAGCACCGCCCGGTCCACCCCGAAGACCTTCTTGGCGCGTACGCACGAGTCCCAGGTGTCGAACCCCGCGTAGTCGCTCACCACCGCCCGGCCCGGCACCCCGTGCCGGGTCAGATACGTCCGCATCGCGTCCGGCTCGTCGTAGTCGGTACGGCTGTTGTCGCCGGTGACGAGGACCGCGCGGACCCGTCCCTGCCGGTACAACTCGGCCGCCGCGTCCAGACGATGGGCCAGGTACGGCGACGGCTCGCCCTGCCACAGGCCCGCCCCGAACACCATCGCCACCTCCGTGCGCGGCACGTCGGCCGTCGAGCGCAGCCGGTCCCCGGTCGACGTGAACAGCCACGTCGCGGGGAGCAGCGCCAGCACGCAGACCGCCATCAGGATCTGCAGCGCGCGCCGTTGACCCCGGCGAGTGCGGGGCAGACACGGACGGGACAGACGCATGGAGACTCCAGGGGCGGCGGATGACGGGCTTGTGGGCCTACGGAGGTAGGAGACGTCGCGCGCGGCCGGATGGTTCACCTCTCACGCCCGCGCGGGGCTCGCCGTGAACAACCCGCAACGGCCCGTCACCCCCGCGCAACAGACCGGCAACCCCCGCCCGGCACGATCGCCCCATGACGGACACGTCCGCACACCTCGACCCCACGGCCAGCACGGCGGGACTCCTCACCATGATCAGCGATCAGCTCGGCAGCCGGCTCGGCCAGGTGTCCCGGCGCCGCCACCGCCCCGACCCGGCCCTGGTCCTCGTGGCCCACGGCAGCCGCGACCCGCGCGCCCTCGCCACCGCCCGCGAACTCGCCGAGCGGATACGGGAACAGCGGCCGGGACTGACCGTCCGCCTCGGTTCCATCGAGCTGAACGAGCCGCTGGTGGCGGATGTCCTGGCCGGGCTGCCCGCGGGCGGACGGGCCGTTCTCGTGCCGCTGCTGCTGTCCCGCGGGTACCACGTCAAACGTGACCTGCCCCGCGCGGCCGAGGCCGCCGGGCACCTGCTCACCCGCGTCGCCGGCCCGCTCGGCCCACACCCCCTGCTCGTGGACGTCCTGCACGCGCGGCTGCGGGAGGCGGGGTGGCCCGGGCGGCTCACCGAGCGCGGCCGCCGGCGCGCGGGGGTCGTGCTCGCCGCCTCCGGGTCCCGCGACCCGGACGCCGCCGTCGACACCCACCGCACCGCCGCCCTGCTCGCCCTGCGCCTCGGCGTCCCCGTCGTCCCCGCCTACGCCTCCGGTGGCGCCCCCGACGTGGCCGCGGCGGTCCGCACCCTCGCCGCCCGGGGCCGCCACCGGCTCGCGCTCGCCTCGTACTTCACCGCGCCCGGCCGGTTCGCGACCGAGACGGCGGCCGCGTTCAGCCAGGGTGCCGGCGTCGTCGCGGCCCCGCTCGGCGCCCACCCGGACCTCGCCCGCCTCGCCCTGCACCGCTACGACGACGCCCTGCTCGACCGCACCCGCGCCACCCGGCACCTGGCCTCCGCCTGACCCCGCCCGGCCCGCCCCTTTTGTCGGTGCCTGCCTTTAGTGTCGGTGCATGACCCTGACGGACGAAGGTTGCGGTACGTACGACGAAGCGGACGTCGAGCGGTGGGCCCCCGAGCCCGACAAGCGCCCGGGCCGCACCGCGTTCCAGCGCGACCGGGCCCGTGTCCTGCACTCCTCGGCGCTGCGCAGGCTCGCCGGCAAGACCCAGGTCGTCACCCCGGGCACGCGCAGTAAGCACTGGGACGCCAGCCCCCGCACCCGCCTCACGCACTCCCTGGAGTGCGCCCAGGTGGGGCGCGAGCTGGGCGCGGCCCTCGGCTGCGACCCCGATCTCGTCGAGACGGCCTGCCTCTCGCACGACATGGGACACCCGCCCTTCGGGCACAACGGCGAGCAGGCGCTCAACGAAGTGGCGGAGGACTGCGGCGGGTTCGAGGGGAACGCGCAGTCGTTGCGGCTCCTCACCCGCATCGAACCCAAGCGGTTCGTGCGGTCGCCGGAGAGCGGCGAGCTGGTGAGCGTGGGACTCAATCTGACCCGCGCCGCCCTCGACGCCGCCACCAAGTACCCGTGGCCGCGCGGCGAGCACCCGAGCGATCCCGCCTCGTCCAAGTTCGGTGTCTACGAGGACGACCGGCCCGTCTTCGACTGGGTCAGGAAAGAGGCGCCGGGCCGCCGCACCTGCTTCGAAGCACAGGTCATGGACTGGGCGGACGACGTCGCGTACTCCGTGCACGACCTGGAGGACGGTCTGCACGCCGGGCACCTGGACCCGAACGTGCTGCACGCCGAGCCCGAGCGCGCCGACGTCTTCGCCGTCGCCATCGGGCGGTACGTGCCCGCGGACACCGATCCTGCCGAGCTCGCGGCCGCCCTCGACCGCCTCCTCGCCCAGGAGTGGTGGCCGCACGGCTACGACGGCACGGCGGTCGCCCAGGCCCGCCTCAAGGACGCCACCAGCCAGCTCATCGGCCGCTTCTGCCTGGCCGCGGAGAGCGCGACCCGCGCGCGGTACGGCACGGGCCGCCTGACGCGCTACGGGGCCGAGCTCGTCGTCCCGCGCGCCGCCCGCCACGAATGCGCGGTCCTCAAGGCGGTCGCCGACCGGTATGTGATGCAGCGCCCGCAGCAGGAGCGGCTCCGCGCCGACCAGCGCATCGTCGTCGCCGAACTGGCGGTGGCGCTGACGGCCCGCGCCCCGGACGGCCTGGACCCCCAGTTCCGCGCCCTGTTCGACGACGCGCCGGACGACCGTACGAAGAAGCGCGTCATCGTCGACCAGATCGCCTCCCTGACCGACGCCTCGGCCCGCTCCCTGCACGCACGCCTCGCGGCCGACCACTCGGTGTGACGGATAGTTCGGGAAACGCAGGGAAAAGGTGCGCCGTTCGGGCCACGCCCCCTTCCCGCATCACGCTGCGTGCGGGACGCTCGCATATGACGGCAGCGCAACGAGGAGGCATCAAGTGGTCGACGCGGACCAGACGTTCGTCATCGTCGGGGGAGGACTCGCGGGGGCGAAGGCCGCCGAGACGCTCCGCGAGGAGGGTTTCACCGGGCGGGTGATCCTCATCGGCGACGAACGGGACCACCCGTACGAACGCCCGCCCTTGTCGAAGGGGTTCCTCCAGGGCAAGGAGGACCGGGAGAAGGCCTTCGTCCACGCATTGGCCTGGTACGCGAGCCACGACGTCGAGCTGCACCTGGGCCAGACGGTCACCGCGATCGACCGCGCCGCGAAGACGGTGCGGCTCGGCGACTCCACCACCATCAGCTACGACAAGCTCCTGCTCGCCACCGGCGCCGAACCGCGCCGCCTCGACATCCCCGGCACCGACCTCGTCGGCGTCCACCACCTGCGCCGCCTGGCCCACGCCGAGCGTCTGAAGAACGTGCTGGCCGCGCTCGGCCGGGACAACGGGCACCTGGTGATCGCCGGGGCGGGCTGGATCGGCCTGGAGGTCGCCGCCGCGGCCCGCGAGTACGGCGCCGAGGTCACCGTCGTGGAGCCGGAGGCGACACCCCTGCACGCCGTGCTCGGCCCCGAGGTCGGCCAGATCTTCACCGAGCTGCACAGCGACCACGGCGTCCGCTTCCACTTCGGCGCGCGGCTCACCGAGATCTCAGGCCAGGACGGCATGGTCCTCGCCGCCCACACCGACGACGGCGAGGAGCACCCGGCGCACGACGTGCTCGCCGCGATCGGCGCCGCCCCGCGCACCGGCCTCGCCGAGGCCGCGGGCCTGACCCTGGCCGCCCGGGAGCACGGCGGCGGCATCGCCGTCGACGCCTCGCTCAGGACCTCCGACCCCGACATCCACGCCGCCGGGGACGTCGCCGCCGTCCAGCACCCGCTGTTCTCGCCGGCGCTCGGCAGCCTGCGTGTCGAGCACTGGGCCAACGCGCTGAACGGCGGGCCGGCCGCGGCCCGCGCCATGCTCGGCAAGGACGTCCCGTACGACCGGGTGCCGTACTTCTTCTCCGACCAGTACGACCTGGGCCTGGAGTACTCGGGCTGGGCGCCCCCGGGCAGCTACGACCAGGTGGTGATCCGTGGCAACGCGGGCAAGCGCGAGTTCATCGCCTTCTGGCTGAAGGACGGCCAGGTGCTCGCCGGGATGAACGTGAATGTGTGGGACGTCACGGAGCAGATCCAGCAGCTGATCCGCTCGGGCGCCAGGCCCGGCACGGAGCGGCTGTCCGACCCGACGGTTCCGCTCGGTGATCTTCTGGAGGGGTGACGGGAGTGTCGGCGGTGGGCCGTAGGATTCACGCGTGGCAGGCAGGATCAATGACGAGGACGTGAAGGCGGTTCGGGACGCGGTCCCGATCGACGCCGTGGTGTCCGAGTACCTGCAACTGCGCAACGCGGGCGGCGGGAACCTGAAGGGCCTCTGCCCGTTCCACGACGAGAAGTCCCCGTCCTTCCAGGTCAGCCCGAGCAAGGGGTTCTTCCACTGCTTCGGCTGCCAGGAAGGCGGCGACACCATCACGTTCGTGATGAAGGTCGACCACCTCACCTTCTCCGAAGCGGTGGAGCGCCTCGCCGCGCAGGCCGGCATCACCCTGCGCTACGAAGAGGGCGGGTACAACCCCTCGCACCAGCGCGGCGAGCGCATCCGCCTCGTCGAGGCGCACCAGGCCGCCGCGCAGTACTACATCGACCAGCTGGAGTCCCCGGAAGCGGAGATCGGCCGCAAGTTCCTCGCCGAGCGCGGCTTCGACCAGGCCGCCGCCGCCCACTTCGGCGTCGGCTACAGCCCGGCCGGCTGGGACCACCTGACCCGCTACCTGCGCGGCAAGGGCTTCAGCGACAAGGAGCTGACCCTCTCCGGGCTCTCCCAGGAGGGCCGCCGCGGGCCCATCGACCGGTTCCGCGGCCGCCTGATGTGGCCGATCCGCGACATCGGCGGCGAGGTCGTCGGCTTCGGCGCCCGCCGCCTGCGCGAGGACGACAACGGGCCGAAGTACCTGAACACGCCCGAGACCCCGATCTACAAGAAGTCGCAGGTCCTGTACGGCATCGACCTCGCGAAGAAGGACATCGCGAAGGCCAGCCGCGCCGTCGTGGTCGAGGGGTACACGGACGTGATGGCCTGCCATCTGGCCGGGATCACCACCGCCATCGCGACGTGCGGCACGGCCTTCGGCGGCGACCACATCAAGATCCTGCGCCGCCTCCTGATGGACAACGGGTCGGCGCGGGTCATCTTCACCTTCGACGGTGACGCGGCCGGGCAGAAGGCGGCCCTGCGCGCCTTCGAGGACGACCAGAAGTTCGCCGCCGAGACGTACATCGCGATCGCGCCGGACAACATGGACCCGTGCGACCTGCGCCTGGCCAAGGGCGACGAAGCGGTCGCCGACCTCGTCGAACCCCGCACGCCCCTCTTCGAGTTCGCGCTCCGCCAGATCGTCGGGCGCTACGACCTGGAGACCCCGGCGGGCCGCGCCGCCGCCCTCGACGAGGCCGCGCCGGTCGTCGCCCGCATCAAGAACAGCGCCTCCCAGCACGAGGTCGCCGTCCAGCTCGCCGGCATGCTCGGCATCCTCGACACGCAGTTCGTGGTCAAGCGTGTCGGGCAGCTGGCCCGGTGGGCCAGGGACCGCGGCGGCAAGGGCCCGGCCCCCACCGCCGGCCGGGGCCGCCAGGAGCCCGAGGCGGCCGCGCCCGCCCGCGCGTTCGGCGGCCCGGCGCTCACCCTGCGCAACCCGGTGTACGCCACCGAGCGCGAACTGCTCAAGCTCGCCCTGCAGTACCCGCAGCTGGTCTCCCCGGCCTTCGACGCGTACGGGATCGACGAGTTCACGGCCGCGCCCTACGCCGCCGTGCGCCAGGCCGTCCTGGAGGCGGGCGGCGCCGAGCAGGGCGTCCACGAGCCGCACGAGTATCTGGTCCGGGTCCGCGAGGCGGCGCCGGACGACGCGGTACGGGCGATGGTCACCGAGCTGGCCGTCGAGGCGATCCACCGCAAAACGGTCGACGAGGCGTATGCGGGCGAGCAGCTCGTCACCGTGCGCAGGCGGGCGGTCGAGCGCCGCATCCGCGACGTCCAGGGCACCTTCACCCGCCTCGGCTCGGGCGGCGACCCGGCCCAACTGGCGGTCGTGCAGAACGAGTTGTGGGTGCTCCAGCAGTACGGCCAGGCGCTGCGCGAGCGGGGCGCGCAAGCCCTGTAGACACCGGACCGCGCTTTCGTGCGCCGTTTCGCGCTGTTCGAGGCAGGGCAGAGCGGGCACTCGTGCAGCAGGGTAACCGTGCGGTCACGCACCGGACTCAAAAAGTCATCGCACGCCCCTCGTGGCGGCGCTGTGTCGTACTCCACACTGGGTGGCGGTGCCTGAGTCCTCGGAGCGCGGCCGGAACCCGGACACCGGGTCCGACACCCCCGCGGTTCCGCTTATCGCGTTCGGGACGGACAGCGGCGCGGCCGCCACTGTCCGTCCTCCAGCCGCACGCCTCAGCAGCGATCACCTTGGAGGTCGCCCCCGTGCAGACCCAGACCCTCAGTCAGAGTGACAGCACAGCGCAGGCCCTCGCCGATCCCGAAGGTGCCACCGACGGCGAGGCCCTCACCACGGTGCCGCCCCAGAGCCGCGTGGCGCACCGTCCCGAGGCGGCCACGGCCGCACCCGAGCCGGACGAACCAGAGACAGTCGAGCCGCCAGAGCCGGTGCGCGGCACCCGCACGGACACCGGCGGCCCCTCCTCCGACCTGTTCCGCCAGTACCTGCGCGAGATCGGCCGCATCTCGCTGCTCACCGCCGCCGAGGAGGTGGAACTCGCACGGCGCGTCGAGGCCGGCCTGTTCGCCGAGGAGCGGCTCACCCACGCCCCCGACCTGGACTCCGAACTCGCCCTGGACCTCGACAAGTTGGTCGTCATGGGCCGGATGGCCAAGCGCCGCCTGATCGAGGCGAACCTGCGCCTGGTGGTGTCCGTGGCCAAGCGGTACGTGGGCCGCGGCCTGACCATGCTCGACCTGGTCCAGGAGGGAAACCTGGGCCTGATCAGGGCGGTCGAGAAGTTCGACTACGCCCGCGGCTACAAGTTCTCGACGTACGCGACCTGGTGGATCCGTCAGGCCATGAGCCGCGCGCTCGCCGACCAGGCCCGCACGATCCGCGTCCCGGTCCATGTGGTCGAACTGATCAACCGGGTCGTCCGCGTGCAGCGCCGGATGCTGCAGGAGCGCGGCTACGAGCCGACCCCGGAAGAGGTGGCGGCCCACCTGGACCTGCCCCACGAGCGGGTCAGCGAGGTCCTGAGGCTCGCCCAGGAGCCCGTCTCGCTGCACGCCCCCGTCGGCGAGGAGGACGACGTGGCGCTCGGCGACCTCATCGAGGACGGCGACGCGGCGAGCCCCGTCGAATCGGCGGCGTTCCTCCTGCTCAGGGAACACCTGGAGGCCGTGCTCTCCACCCTGGGCGAGCGCGAACGCAAGGTGGTGCAGCTCCGCTACGGCCTCGCCGACGGCCGCCCCCGCACCCTGGAGGAGATCGGCCGCATCTTCGGCGTCACCCGCGAGCGCATCCGGCAGATCGAGTCGAAGACGCTCAACAAGCTCCGTGACCACGCCTTCGCCGACCAGTTGCGTGGTTACCTGGACTGAGCGCCCGGAGGGGGCGGGGTGGTGTTCGTACGCGATCCCCGCACCCCCCACGGCGCCTAGTCGACCTCGGCCACCGCCTGGGCGAACTGCGCCTCGTACAGGCGCTGGTAGGCCCCGCCGGCGGCGACCAGGTCATCGTGCGAGCCCTGCTCCACGATGGCCCCGTTCTCCATGACCAGAATCGTGTCCGCGTCGCGGATCGTCGACAGACGGTGCGCGATCACGAAGGAGGTCCGGCCGGAGGCCAGCCGGGCCATCGCCTTCTGGATGAGCACCTCGGTGCGGGTGTCGACGGAGCTGGTCGCCTCGTCGAGCACCAGGATCACCGGGTCGGACAGGAACGCCCGCGCGATGGTGATGAGCTGCTTCTCACCGGCGCTGACCCCCGTCCCCTCGTCGTCGATGACGGTGTCGTACCCCTCGGGCAGCGTGCGGATGAACCGGTCCGCGTGCGCGGCCTTCGCGGCGGCCTCGACCTCCTCCCGGTTCACGTCCTTCGCGGCGCCGTACGCGATGTTCTCCGCGATGGACCCGCCGAACAGCCACGTGTCCTGGAGCACCATCCCGATGCCGGCCCGCAGCTCGTCCCGCTCCATCTTCGCGATGTCGACCCCGTCGAGCGTGATCCGCCCGCCGGTGACGTCGTAGAACCGCAGCAGCAGATTGACGAGCGTGGTCTTGCCCGCGCCCGTCGGTCCGACGATGGCGACCGTGTGGCCCGGCTCCGCGGTGAGCGACAGGTCCTCGATGAGCGGCTTGTCCTTCTCGTAGCGGAAGGCGACGTGCTCGAACTCGACGTGCCCGCGCAGATCGGCGGGCTTCTCGCCGGGGACGGGGTCCGCCGACTGCTCCTCCGCGTCGAGCAGTTCGAAGATCCGCTCGGCCGAGGCGACACCCGACTGCACGAGGTTCGCCATCGACGCGACCTGCGTCAGCGGCATCGAGAACTGCCGCGAGTACTGGATGAACGCCTGCACGTCACCGATGGACAGCGTCCCGGAGGCCACCCGCAGCCCGCCGACGACGGCCACCAGCACATAGTTCAGGTTCGAGATGAAGAACATCAGCGGCTGCATGATGCCGCTGTTGAACTGCGCCTTGAACGACGCCTCGTACAGCGCGTCGTTCTGCTCGGCGAACTGCTCCGCCGACTCCTTCTGCCGCCCGAACACCTTCACCAGGTTGTGGCCGGTGTACATCTCCTCGATGTGCGCGTTCAGCACGCCGGTCGTCCGCCACTGCTGCACGAACTGCGGCTGCGAACGCTTGCCGACCTTCGCCGCGACGAGCACCGACAGCGGCACCGTCACGAGCGCGACCAGCGCGAGCAGCCAGGAGATCCAGAACATCATCACGAGGACGCCGACGATGGTCAGCAGCGAGTTGAGCATCTGCCCCATCGTCTGCTGCAGCGTCTGCCCGATGTTGTCGATGTCGTTGGTCGCCCGGCTCAGCACCTCGCCGCGCTTCTGCTTGTCGTAGTACGACAGGGGCAGCCGTGCCAGCTTCGCCTGCATCTCCTTGCGCAGCTGGGCCACCGCCAGGTTGATGACCCGGTTGGCCAGCCGGGTGCCCGCCATCATCGCGAGGCCCGCGCACGCGAACACCGCGAGCCCGATCAGCAGCACCGCGCCGATCCGGTCGAAGTCGACACCCTGGCCCGGGGTGAAGTCGACCCCGCGGAGCATGTCGGCCATGCCGTTCTCGCCCTTGGCCCGCAGGCCCTCGATGACCTGCTCCTTGGTCTGCCCGGCCGGCGTCTGCCCGCCGATGATCCCGCCGAAGAGCAGGTCGGTCGCATGGCCGAGGATCTTCGGCCCGACCACCGAGAGACCGACACTGATCACGACGGCGACCAGCACCGCGGCGACCGCCGAGCGGTGCGCCGCCATCCGTTTGAGCAGCCGCTTGCCGGAGCCCTTGAAATCCATCGAACGCGAACCGGGCGCACCGGCCGCCATCCGCGCCGCCATCGGCCCCGCCATCAGGCTGCCTCCGCTTCCGTCAGCTGGGAGAGGACGATCTCCCGGTACGTCTCGTTGCCGGCCATCAGTTCGTGATGGCGGCCCTCGCCGACGACCCGGCCCTCGTCGAGGACGACGATCCGGTCGGCGTCCCGGATCGTCGCGACCCGCTGGGCCACGATCACCACGGTCGCCTCGGCCGTCTCGGCGCCCAGCGCCCGGCGCAGCGCGGCGTCGGTGGCGTAGTCGAGCGCGGAGAACGAGTCGTCGAAGAGGTAGATCTCCGGCCGCTGTACGAGCGTGCGCGCGATGGCCAGGCGCTGGCGCTGACCACCGGAGACGTTCGTCCCGCCCTGGGTGACGGGCGCGTCGAGCCCGTTCTCCAGCTTGCTGACGAAGTCCTTGGCCTGCGCCACTTCGAGCGCGTGCCACAGCTCCTCGTCGGTGGCGTCCGGCTTTCCGTAGCGCAGATTCGTCGCGACGGTCCCGGAGAACAGATACGGCTTCTGCGGCACGAGCCCGACGGTCTTCGCCATGAGTTCCGGATCGATCTCGCGGACATCCTCCCCGTCGACGTACACGACGCCGGAGGTGGTGTCGTACAGCCGCGGCACGAGCCCGAGGAGCGTCGACTTGCCGCTGCCCGTCGAGCCGATGATCGCGGTGGTCTCACCGGGTCTCGCGACCAGGTCGACCCCGCGCAGCACCGGCTCCTCGGCGCCCGGGTACCCGAAGTCCGCGCCGCGGATCTCCAGGTGCCCGTGGCGCCGCAGCTCCCGTACGGAGGTCTCCGGGGCCGGCGGCACGACGCTCGACTCGGTGGCGAGCACCTCGTCGATGCGCTCGGCACAGACCTCGGCGCGCGGCACCTGCATGAACATGAAGGTGGCCATCATCACGCTCATCACGATCTGCATGAGGTACGCGAGGAAGGCGGTGAGGTCACCGATCTGCATGGCGCCGCTGTCGATGCGGTGCGCGCCGAACCAGACGACGGCGATCGACGCGACGTTCACGATCGTCATGACGAACGGGAACATCAGTGCCATGATCCGGCCGGTGGCGAGCGACGTCCCGGTCAGATCGTTGTTCGCCTCACCGAACCGGCCCTTCTCGAAGTCGTCGCGCACGAAGGCGCGGATGACACGGTTGCCGGTGATCTGCTCGCGCAGCACCCGGTTCACGGTGTCCAGCTTGACCTGCATGGACCGGAACAGCGGCCGCAGCTTGCGGATGATCAGCGACAGCACGACGGCCATGACGGGCAGCACGGCCAGCAGCACGCCCGACAGCGGCACGTCGAGCCCGAGGGCCATCACCACACCGCCGACGCACATGATCGGCGCCGACACCATCAGCGTGAAGGTGAGCAGCGCCAGCATCTGGACCTGCTGCACGTCGTTCGTGGTCCGGGTGATCAGCGACGGCGCCCCGAACTGGCCGAGCTCACGCGCGGAGAAGGACTGCACGCGGTCGAAGACGGCGCCGCGCACATCGCGCCCGAGGGCGGCGGCGGTCCGGGCGCCGAAGAAGACGGCGCCGGTGTTGCAGACGACCTGGACGACCGTGACGCCCAGCATCAGGGCGCCGAACTCGAGGATGTAGCCGGTGTCGCCGTTCACGACACCGTTGTCGATGATGTCCGCGTTCAGGGTGGGCAGGTACAGCGCGGCGCAGGTCTGCAGGAACTGCAGCAGCACCAGCAGCCCGATGGGTTTCTTGTACGGACGCAGATACGTCCGCAGGAGTCGTATGAGCACGCTCGGTCTCTCGGTGTCGGCGGGTGAGTGTGAGCGGTGGGGCGGGGAGGGCAGGACAGGGGAGCGGTGCGTCCGCGCCGGAACGTGGACGCATGGATCCCTATCGTCGAACACTCCACCCGCGTTACCTCAACCGATTTACCCAAGAGCGCTCAAAGATCAGCCATGGTCGGGGTCAGGACCCGGCGCGCGCCTACGAGAACGCGCCGGGGTGGATCTGCTCCCGCACGGACCGGTACTGCTGGCGCACCGCCTGCCCCACGGCCGCCTCCTCACCCGGCTCGAAGACCTGCGCGGCCGCGCCCTGCCACTGCGGCAACTGCCCGCTCAGCGCCCACGCGGCCTGCCGCGCCGCACCGATCGCCGCGTAGTCGGCCGGCTGCGGCACCACGACCTGCGTGCCGAACAGCATCGGCGCCGCGGCCTGCACGGCCTGCAGCTCGGCGGCGGCGCCCAGCAGGAACACCCGCCGGATCTCCACCCCGCGCCCGCGCAGCACGTCCATGGCGTCCGCGAGGCCGCACAGCATGCCCTCGAAGGCGGCCCGCGCGAGGTGCTCGGGCTTCATGGACTCTCGCCTGAGCCCGCTCAGCGTCCCGGCGGTGTGCGGCAGATTCGGCGTCTTCTCGCCCTCCAGGTACGGCAGGAGGACGAGTCCGTGGGAGCCCGGCGTCGACTTCAGGGCGAGCTCGGACAACTCGTCGAGTCCACCGTCGAGCCCCAGCATCTCGGCGGTTCCGCGCAGCGCTCGCACGGCGTTCAGCGTATGCACGACGGGCAGGTGCAGGCCCGTCGCGTCGGCGAGGGAGGTGATGGCACCGCTCGAATCGGCCAGCGCCTCGTGGTGCACGGCCATCACGGAACCGGAGGCGCCGAGCGACACCACGGCGTCCCCGGCGCGCATCCCGAGCCCGAAGGCGGCGGCCATGGTCTCGCCGGTCCCGGCCGAGATGATCAGGCCCTCCGGGGTCGTCCCCGCCGCGTCGCCCGGCCCGAGCACCTCCGGCAGCATCGCCTGCTGCCCGAGGGCCAGCTCCACGAGATCGGGCCGCCAGGAACCGGTGGCGGCGGACCAGTACCCGGTGCCCGAGGCACCGCCGCGGTCCGTCGTGCGCCGCGCGGGCCGGCCCAGGAGCTGCCACACCAGCCAGTCGTGCGCCTGCATGAGCAGCGCCACCCGCTGCGCGTTCTCCGGCTCGGTCCGCGCCAGCCACCGCAGCTTGGCCACGGGCTGGGCCGCCTGGGGGACGCATCCGACGGCGCCGGCCCACGCCTCGCGCGAGCCGAGCCGGTCGATGAGGTCCGCGGCGGCGGCCTGCGCCCGCTTGTCGCCGCCGACCAGCGCGGGGCGCACCGTGTTGCCCTTGTTGTCCAGCGGCACCAGCGCGTTCTGCTGCGCGGACACGCCGATGGCCTGTACGCCTTCCAGCAGCCCGCCGCCCGCGGCCTCGCCCAGTGACAGCAGCCAGGCCTGGGGATCGACGTCCGTGGGCCGCCCGCCACCCTCCACCGGGTCCAGCGGGTGCGGGGCGTACCCCTGCCGCAGCACGGCCCCGGTGTCGGAGTCACAAACCACAATGCGCGTGAAATCGGGCGAACTGTCCAGCCCGGCGACTATCCCCATGACAGAAATTCTGCCGCACCGCCGGCCACTCCCGTACCGCAGCTTCCGCTTCGCTATGTGTTGCTGGTGCCCCAGTCGTCGTTCCCGGCCGTCCCGGCCGTGCCACCGCGCTCCCGCAGTGAGCGCACCCGGCCGGCCACCGACTCCGGCACCCTGCCCTCGACCTTCTCGCTCACCGAGTGGAAGGCCTTGCCCGCGTAGGTCCGCGTCTGCTGCGCGGCGGACTCCGCCGTGTTGCGCACCGCGGGGTTCTGAGCGATCTCGCGAGCGCTCTTCTTCAGCTTCTCGTACCGTTCGCGCCCGGCGCGTGTCCCCAGCACGTAACCGAGGGCCAGACCGGCGATGAATGTGAGCCGGTAGCGCATGAGGGCCACCCTTCCGTAGCTAGTCGTGATCGCCGGGGGGATACCGATTGGCGGAGCACCCCCCTGCTTGCGCTAATGTATGTGTCGCAGCGAGCGCGCGCCGCCTGGCAAGTACCCAGGTAGCTGCGTTCGAAGCAATGAAGCATTCCCCTGTAGCTCAA
>NZ_JBFAKV010000001.1:292491-384501 GCF_040655895.1 Streptomyces sp. NPDC050264 | reverse complement strand
AATTGGCAGAGCAGCCGGCTGTTAACCGGCAGGTTACTGGTTCGAGTCCAGTCGGGGGAGCTCGATCTCCTGTAGCTCAATTGGCAGAGCAGCCGGCTGTTAACCGGCAGGTTACTGGTTCGAGTCCAGTCGGGAGAGCTGCGGAACAAGCCCTTCGGAGACCACTCCGGAGGGCTTTTTCGTATCGGGTGGAACCGTGGGCCCACCTGGGGAGTCCTCAAGGTCGTGCAGAGCCGGACCATTCGAGGCAGGAGATCGTATGAGCGGCTATGCTGCGGCAGACGGCGCGCACATTTGTGCGCGGCACGCCGTAACGGGGCGGTAGCTCAGCCGGTTAGAGCAGCGGACTCATAATCCGTCGGCCGTGGGTTCGAGTCCCACCCGCCCCACCGCGAGTCCATGGCGCAGAAACGATGCGACCAGGACGTACGTAACCTGATGGGCCGTCACGCAAACCGTGGCGGCCCTTTTGTCACCCTCAGGGCGGCGAGCCCCCGCCGCAGGAGTCCAGCGGCGACTGCCACGTCACCGTCGTGGCCGCTCCGGCGTCCTCCCGGGCGCCGTCGTCCGCCACCGTCAGACGCACCCCGGGGCGGCCGTCCGGCAGCGGCGTCGCCGCGTCGACCACGACGTCGATACGGGAGACCGCCGCCCGCCGCGACGCCGTGGCCAGCGCGCGGCGCAGGCTCGTCAGGAGGCGGCCCTGGACCGGGTCGCCCAGAGCCGTCTCGACCGCTCCCGTGAAGTGGACCGACGGGGCGAAACCCAGGATCGCGGCGGCGCCCGCCGTCTCCCGCAGGACCTTGCCGCGGAACGTGGTGGGGGCGTCGGCCGGCGGCTGCTGGAGCGCGAAGATCGTGGTGCGGACCTCCTGGATCGTCGACTCCAGCTCGTCCACCGCGAGGGCGAGCGTGGCGCGGACGTCCTCCACCTGGGCCCGGCGCCGGGTCGATTCGAGCATCATGCCCGTGGCGAACAGCCGCTGGACCACCAGATCGTGCAGGTCGCGGGCGATCCGGTCGCGGTCCTCGAAGACGGCGAGGCGTTCGCGGCCCGCCTGGGCCTCGGCCAGGACCAGGGCGAGCGCCGCCTGCGTGGCGAACTGGGTGGCCAGCAGGTGGTCGACGGACGTGTAGGGGCGGGAGCCGGGGCCGCGGGGCAGGGCCAGGGTGCCGATGAGTTTGCCGCCGGCCTGGAGCGGAAGCATCATGCTCGGGCCGAAGCGGGACCGCACCTCGGTCGTCATCCGCGGGTCCGTCGCCGAATCGTCGATGAACACCGGCTCCCCGGTGAGGAGTTGGGCGAGCACCGGGCTGCCGGGCACGATCGTCGCGCCGATCAGGGTGTACGGATCGTCCGTCGTGGACGCCGCCACGATCTCCATGCCGCCCGCCTCCGTGGGCTGGAGCACGACCCCGGCGGCCGCGCCCGCGAGCAGCCTGGCCCGCTCGGCGACCGTCGTCAGGGCGTCGGCCGTGCGGCCCGTGAGCAGCGCCGTGGTCACCGCGGCGGCGCCCTCGATCCAGCGCTCGCGCTGCTTGGCGGTCTCGTACAGGCGGGCGTTGCCGATCGCGATGCCGGCCTGGGTGGCGAGGACGCGCACCAGATGCAGATCGTCTTCGGTGAAGCCGCCGGGGCCCTGGTGGGGCGGCTTCCCGGTCAGGCGCAGGCGGCCGAAGACCGTCTGCTGTACGCGGATGGGGACGGCGAGGACGTCCGCCTCGTGGACGACCGTGCCCGGGTCCTCGTCCGGCGGCAGATCGGGCGGCGTGTCCCCGGTGCCGACGGCCTCGACCAGGCCGCCGTGGCCCGGGTCGAGGACGCCCAGGACGCCGTGCCGGGCGCCGGTCAGGGCGGCCGCGCTGTCCACCAGGTGCTGCAGCGTCGGGCGGAGTTCGAGCTCCGAGCCGACGTTCAGCACGGCCTCCAGGAGGACGGACAGGCCTGCCGGGGCGTCCGGTTCACGTGCTGCCGCGGTCATCGTGTGCCGCCCCCGTACTCGTACGTCTGTGCCCGGTCAGCCGGCCAGCGGGTTCAGGACCAGCGGCTGGATCTTGCCCTCCATCATCGCGCCGAGGCCCTGCACCGCGCACACGTCGGGGCGTTCGGCGATCCGCACCGGCATGCCCGTCCCGTCGCGCAGCAACTGGTCGAGGCCGGGCAGCAGGGCCGAGCCGCCGACCATCGTGATGCCGCGGTCCGCGAGGTCGGCGACCAGGTCCGGCGGGCACTCGCGCAGCACCCGTCCGATGCCGTCGAGTACGGCGGTCAGCGGGGTGTGGATCGCGAGCCGGACCGCCGCCGTGTCGACCTGCACCGAACGGGCCAGGCCCGTCGCCACGTCACGGCCGTGGATCTCGGTCTGCACGGGGCCGTACTCCGTGATGCCGTTGCCGCGCAGGGCGAGCTGCAGGGGGCGTACGGACTGCGAGGGGAGCATCAGTTCGTGCTGCTGGCGCAGGTGCTGGACGACCGCCTGGTCGATGGCCTCGCCGCCGACCGGCACCCGGTCGGCCGTCACGACCGCGCCCAGGGAGAGCACCGCGATATGCGTCGTGGCCGCGCCGCACACGATGATCATCGAGGCTTCGGGCTGCTCGACCGGCAGACCGCAGCCGACGGCGGCGGCGATGAGGGTGTCGACCAGTTCGACGCGGCGCGCGCCGAGGCCGACCAGCGTCTCGACCGTCGCGCGCCGGGCGAGGGGATCCGCGTCGTGCGGAGTGCAGGCCGCCGCGCGCAGCCGGGGCTTGCGGCGCAGGGTGCGGCGGAGCTTCTCGCCGATCAGGTTGCGCAGCATCCGCTGGGCCATCTCGATGTCCACGACGGTGCCGCCCGAGACGGGGCGGACGACGCGGATGTGCTCGGGGGTGCGGCCGGTCATCTTCTCCGCGAACTCACCGACCGCGATCAGGGCGCCGGTGCGGGTGTTGACCGCCGCCGCGCTCGGCTCGTCGACGACGAGTCCGGCACCCTTCACATAGACGCGGGTGCGCGCGGCACCCAGGTCGACGGCGAAGTGGCAGCGGTGCAGCTGCTCCAGACTGACGGTCATGGCAGATCCTCCCGAGAGCGCGGACCGTGAGCGGGCCGCGCTTGCGGCCCTTTTGGCATCGTGAGGGCGGGGCCCGGACCGCGCGCGCTGGGATGGGCCGGGCGGGGCTGGGCCGGACGGGTGGAAAGTTCGATGAACGGGCCCGGTGTCGCCCAGCCGGGTGAACCGCGCCGCGTGTGTCCGCGGCCCCGGCTACCGGACTGCGTCGATCAGCTCCGTCAGGTGCCGTACGACGTGCTGGGCGCCCAGTTCGGTGAGGCGCGCCGCGGCGGCGGGCGTCGGGGCGTACGCGACGAAGGGCAGGCCGATGGCGAAGGCGGCCCGCAATTCGGCGGGCGACGTGCCGATGAGGACGCCGTGCGGGGTGGGGGTGTCGGGCCGGTGCAGGGCGCGGTGCAGGGCGTCGGGCCGTGGCATGAGCAGGGCCGGGTCGCCGGTGCGGCCGTGCACCCCGGCGCGTACCTCCAGGGAACGGCTCCGCAGATACGCCGAGATGACGTGCGGTGAGACGTCGGAGACCACGGCGACGGGGCGGCCGGTGGAGTTCAGGGTGCGCACGAGGAGGTCGGCGTCGTGGGCCGGGCGGGCGGTGCGCAGGGCCCGCAGCTCGATCGCGTCGAGCCGCTCGCTCAAGGGGCGGGCCACCCGGGGCCGGCCCGCGAAGGAGCGCAGGACGTCCAGGGGGTGCAGCTCCAGCTCCAGCGGCCGCTCCAGCGGGCGGCCCGACAACGCGTCGTCCGGGTCGCGGAGTTCGGCCGCCAGGGCGGTGAGCTCGCGGGCGGCGTCGCGGGCGTCACGGGTACCGGCGTAGAGGCGCAGGAGGAGGCCGTCGAAGCCGAGGAGGTAGGACTCGGCGGTGGACAGGGCGCGGGTGAGGTCGTCGCGGCGGTCTGCCTCTGCCGGGGCGCGAGTGCCGGGCGCGGGGCCGTCCGCTGCCGGGCGGGGGTCCGTTTCCGGCAGGTGCCAGCGGACCGCGTAGCCCGGCACCGGCCAGCGGTCCAGGCGGCGGTGCAGTTTGTCCATGTCGAGAGGGGCGGGCAGTCGCGCCGCCTCCGTCTCCAGGCGTTCGGCCAGGGCCGCCGCCAACGGCAGGACAGGGGTGAGAGCCGCCTCCAGCGGGTCGTCGACGCGGACCGAGGCGCGGACGTCGAGGCCGCCGGCGCGCACGGGCATGGTCCGCTCGCCGCGCTCGACCTCGTAGAACTCCCAGGTCAGATCGGTCTCGTCGGGGGGCGTGAGGGTGAGGCTGCGGTCGGGGCGGCGGTAGACGATCACGGTGTGCGCGGTGGCGGGGCGCGGGATCGAGCCGTCGTTCGGCATCGGGTGCGGGCCGCGTACCGGGGGTTCGTCGGCGTCGTCGGGGTCGTCTGTGTCTTCGATGGCCGTCCTCGGCAGGTGCAGGACCCCGTGCCAGTACGCGGCCGGGGTGCCGCTCGGGTGCAGCTCCGTGCGCCGGTCGTCCGGCAGCGTCCAGTAGAGGCCCGGTGAGACCGTCACCCCGGCGTCCGCGTCGGCGGCGTCGAGGTCGGCGCGGAGCGTGTCCGTGTCGGGGCGCTCCGACTCGGCGGTGGGCCAGAACGCGACGACGAGGCGCGGGCTGCCCGGGATCTCCCACAGCCTGGCCTGCAGCCCCGTCAGCGTCGCCGCCAGCAGACGGCGGGCCGCCGGGGCCGTCTTGACCAGGACGTCGAAGCCGTCCGCGACGGGCAGCAGGCCGTGCTCGCGGGCGCCGAGCCCGGCCTCGACGACCAGCTGCGCCACGGCCCTGCCCAGGGCGGCGGCGGCGCCCGACGGCGGGGCGCCGTCGGCGAACCGGAACACGGCGGTGGTGTGCGCCCTGGCCTCCGCGCCTGCCCGGGCCCGCGCCTCCCGCAGCTCGCGGTGCAGCTCCTCCAGGGCGGGCCCGGTCCGGCCGCCCAGCTCCTCGTACTCCTCGTAGGCCTCCAACGCCTCGCCGGTGCGGCCCAGTCGGTGCAGGGCGATCATCTGCAGCCGGCGGAAGTCCTCGCGGGACGGGTGGGCGTGGACCAGGGTGTCGAGGTGCGTCGCCGCGTCCTCGAACTCGCCGAGGTCCAGATCGAGTTCGGCGGCGGTGCGTTGCAGGGTGAGCTGGAGGTGCGTCAGGCGCGTGCGGGCGGTGCGGGCGGCGGGGCCCGGGACGCCGTCCAGGGGGGTGCCGCGGAACAGGGCGAGGGCGGCGCTGATGTGGCCGCGGGCGGCCCGCAGGTCGCCCGCGGTGCGCAGGTCCTCGGCGGCGGTCACATGGGACTGGCAGCGGGCGATGTCGATGGTGTCGGCACTGGTGTGCAGGGCGTAGCCCTCGGGGAGCGTGGCGATGCCGTGGAGATCACGGCGGAGCCGGGCGACGAGCACGGCTGTGCCGGACGGGCCGTGCTCGGGCGTCCGCCCGCCCCGGATCCCCCGGTCGAGGTCGGCGTGGGTGACGACGTTGCCGGGTTTCAGGAGCAGCATGCTCAACAGGGCTTCCTGCTCGGGCGTGCCGATCCCGACGGGCAGTGACGTGCCGCCCGGCGGTGTGCGGGTGACCCGGAGCGGGCCGAGCAGCTCGTACGTGTGGCGGGGCCCCTCGGGCATGGCCGGGGAGCCGAGGGCGAGCCCCGCCAGGGCGGCGGCGCGGAGCGCCGGATCGGGCGCGGCCAGGTCGGTGGGCGGAGCGCCCAACCGGTGCAGCAGATCGGCCAGTCCGCTGAGATCGTCCGCGCGTTCCGCCAGGACCGGGGTGCGCCCCGGGTCGAACTGGCCGAGCTTCACCGAACCGTCCGGCAGCACGGTGACGCGGGTCATCCCGACGGCGCCGTGTGCGACGCCCGCCTCGTGCAGAGCCGTCAGGGCCCGCGCCAGCGACCGGGCGACCGTGTCGAGCAGGTTCCCCGGCAGGCGGTAGGCGTTGGGCGCCGCCAGGGTGTTCAGCGGCACGCCGTCCAGGTGCTCCAGGACCGTGTACGGCCCGTCGTCCGTGAAGCCGAAGTCGAGCACCCGCGCCACGTCGGGATGGGAGAGCCGGGCCAGGGCGCGGGCGGCCCGCAGGAACTCGCCGTGGTCGCGCGGCCTGTGCAGCTTCACCGCCACCGGCCGGTCCAGGTCGAGGTCGCGGGCCTGCCACATCGAGCTGTTCGGCCGCAGCTGCCGGAGCAGCCGATAGCGACCTCCCAGGGCCCGCCGTCCGCTGGACAGCCGCCGCACGCTCTCCTCGCTGACCGTCGCGAACGCCTCCCCCTCGACCCCTCGCGTCCGCGCCCGGAACTCCCCGGGCCCCGCGCCCGCCCGCTCGTCGATCAACCCGCCCACCCGGGCCAAGAACGCCGTGGTGCGGCCGCGGGCCGAGCGGGGGAGTGAGCGGAGCAGGAGGTCGCGGACGCCGGTGCGGAAGGCGTACGAGCCCGGCGGTCCCGGGACCGTCGCCAGCAGGCCGCTGAGGATGACCTCGGCGAGGTGCTGGGGGCGCGGATCGGGTTCCAGGGCCGCGTGGACCAGGCGCATCACCGGCAGGTGCGGGGTGCCGACGGCCAGGTGTCCGGCGAGGCGGAAGGCCTCGGGGGACGCCGTGGCGCGGAAGGCGCGGACCAGGTCCTCGGGGCCGCGGGCCGGGGCGGGCGCGGCCGGTGCTGCCGGTGGCCCGGACGTCAACCAGGCGGCCGCGCCCGGGACATGGGCCCCGCCCGGCGCGCCGGTCAGCCGGGACCAGTGCGCCAGCCAGCGCGGCGCCGCCTCCAGGACCGGGAGCGCGAGGGACCCGGGCGGTCGGTCGTCCGCGTCCTCGGCGGCGTAGGGCGTGAAGCGCAGGGCGGGCAGCGGGGACGCCGGGTACGGGGAGGCGAAGCGGCCCGGGACCGCGGGCAGGGCCGTGGTGCGCCACAGGTGTTCCGGGAGGGGCTGCAGCACCGCCAGCGGGGCGCGCGCGGCCAGCTTGTGCAGCGTGCGGAACCAGCGCACGGCCGCCGCGCCGGAACCCCGGTGCCACTGCGGGCCCGTGCAGTCGCTGAGCAGCAGGACCGCCGTACGGCCGTCGCGCGGCAGCGTGAGGCGCGGGACGCGGCCGTCGGGGGTGGCGCGGTGCACGCTCACCGTGCGGAAGATGCCCGACTGGACGAGGGCCGCGTGCAGTTCGCGCAGGAGCGGGCGCCAGATCGGCATCGTGGGGCCCGTGTCGTGGACCAGGGCGAGGCGCAGCCAGCGCTCGGACGCCGGGCGCAGCACCGGCAGCCAGGTGTCCGGGCCCGCGTCGAGGCGGGCGATGCGGTCCACGGTGGCGGCCTCGTCCAGGACCGGCCGCCCCGCCGCGGAGGGGACGTACCGCTTGAGGGGGCGCAGCGCGCGCTGCAGGGCCAGGGGGTGGCGCAGCATCGGTGGCGCCGGGGCGAGGAGGGAGGCCGGGGTCGGGGCCGGGTCCAAGTAGAGGGGAACGCGGGCGGGTTCGGGGCGCGGGGGTTCGGGCGCCGGGGGCGGGGCTTGGGGTGGGTGCGTCGGGTGCGGAGAGGGTGGTACGCCGTCGGGGGCGGCCGGTGCGGACAACGGCGGGGGCGCGGGGGGCGGCTCGGGTCGCGGGCCCGGCTCGGGTTGCGGCTCCGGCGGGGCGGCGTCGGCGCCGGGCAACTGCTGGGCCAGCCACAGCAGTTCGGCCAGCTCGACCGGTGTCGGCTGCGTGCCGTCCGCCGCCGCTCCGAGCGCCGCAGCGAGCCGGCCGAGTTCAGCGCGCATCGGTGGGGCCGGGCGCGTCGTCCAGATGCGGGATGAGCCGTCGGGCCAGCTCCTCGCGGGTGGCGGCGTCCAGGCCTGCCGCGCCCGTGAGGTAGATCGCGTTGAGGAGCTGGTCGGTGGCGAGCTCGCCGGTGTTCGCGCGGGACAGGAACCGGCTGATCAACCGCCGTGCGTGGTCGTCCGGTTCGCCCAGGTGGGCGCGGACGATCTCGGCCAGCTGCGTCTCGTCGGGCCGGTGCAGCCGCAGCGTGACGCAGCGGCGCAGGAACGCGGGCGGGAACTCGCGCTCGCCGTTGCTGGTCAGCACCACGAACGGGAACGCCCGGCAGCGCACCCGGCCGCGTACGACGGGCACCTGCTGGTCCGTGCCGTCGGCCCGCACCTGGGCCGAGCCGCCCGCGCGGACCAGTTCGGGGATCTCGTACTGGCCCTCCTCCAGGGCGTTGAGCAGGTCGTTGGGCAGGTCGAGGTCGCTCTTGTCGATCTCGTCCACGAGCAGTGCGCGCGGCCGGCCGTAGGGGAGCAGCGCCGTGCCGAGCGGGCCGAGGCGCAGATGGTCCGCCACGCTTCCCGGGGCCGCCTCGCGGGCCGCGTACAGGCGGGACAGCGGGTCGTACTGGTAGAGGCCGTCGGCGAGCGTGGAGCGGCTGGTGATGTTCCAGCGCAGCACCGGGCCGAGGCGCAGCTCGCGGGCGACGGCGTAGGCGAGGGACGACTTGCCGGTGCCGGGCGGTCCTGTGACGAGCAGCGGGCGGCGCAAGTACAGGGCGGCGTTGACGAGTTGCACGCTCTCGGGGGTGGCGCGGTAGGTGTGCGCGCGGTGCACCCGGTCCGGTGAGACGGCCGCGGCGTCGTCCGACTCGGCGGGCGTGGGCAGCTGCGGGCCGCCGTCGAAGGCCCGCCACGGAGGGGGCGCGGGCAGCCGGTCGACGCCGTCGTGCGGCGTGCTCGTTCCGGTGTACACGGGCCACTCGGGCATGTTCTCCGCTTTCCTCGTCGTGGGGCGCCAGGTGGCGGGGGCGTCAGGCTACGGGCGGCCCGCCGGGGGCCGGGGTGTCGCGCGGGTCGGGGAAGCACTGCGGGGCGTCCCACAGCAGCTGGACGTCGCGGGCCCAGTGGTCCTCGCGGCCGTCCGCCGACTCCCGCAACTCCATGATTCTGTACGGGAGTTCGGTCAGGGTCGCATCGGACACGTACGGGCCGAGGCGGTCCAGGAAGGTGCCGCCCGCGCACGGCGCGCCCGGCTCGTGTCCGGAGGCGCAGCCGGTGCGCGGCCACAGCAGGGCCGGGACCGGTTTGGCGAGGGCCGCCTTGAAGTGATCGTCGGAGCCGGGACCCGTACCCGTACCCGGAGCGGTTCCGGTTTCGGAGCCGGGCGGCCGGGCGAATCCCACCACGTCGGCCTCCCCCAACTCCCGCTGGCGCACCGGTCCCGCGCCCTCGCAGGCGACGCGGTGCACGGCGCGCAGCGGCAGGTCCGTGCCCTCCTGCCAGCGTTTGGCGAGGCGGCGGCGCTGGCCGACCTGGCGGCGGGTGGGGTGCGTGACGACGACGGGGTAGGCGCAGCCCAGTGGCGTCGGGTCGTCGGGGCCCGCGGGCCACTGGTCCACCGGCCAGTTCAGCCAGTTCGGGGGCAGGGTGAACGCGACCAGGTCGTCGGTGCCCGGCGGCAGCCGGGCCAGCGCGTCGTCGATCACGTCACGGACGTACGCGGCGACCCGCGACTCGGGGACGGTGCGCGCGGCGACCGGGTGGCGGCGGCCCTCGCTGTACGCGGACACCTCGACGAGCGCCTGGTCGTCGCCCGCGCCGCTGCGCCGTACGTCGATCAGGACCGGCGTCCAGGCAGGCTGCCGCCCCGTCGGCGCGGGGGCCGCCATCAGCTCCTCCAGGCGCTCGGCGAACCGGGTCGCGGCGGCGTCCTCGGGGACCTGCGCCAGGAGGTAGACCGCCGCCTCCCAGAGCGACGCGAAGCCGCCCGGCGGCACATCGGGGCCGAACTCGCCCACGGCGTGCCGGAACAGCCGGTCCGGCGGGCAGTCGACGCGCGTGCGGGTCGCCCGCTCGATGAGGGCGTGCAGCCGGGCCGTGTCCGGGCGGGCGGCCGCGTCGGGGGCCGCGATGAGGTCGGCCAGGTCCGGCCAGTGGCGGTCCATGTACCGGGAGATCACTTCGAGCGGCAGCATCCGGCCGGTGAGGACGCCGCGACCGCCGGTCGTCGCGGTGACCATGCCGACGACGCGGTGGGAGCCCGCGAGGGTGACGGCGGCGCCGCTGAAGCCGTGGGCGAGGGGCTGGCCGTGGCCGTCGAGCGCCACCAGCTCCACCCATTCGTCCTTCACCCGCACACTCGACTTCGCGCGGTACTCGGCGATCGTGCCCTCGTCGTAGCCGTCCGGGAACCCGTACGCCACCAGGCGGGGCGGGGGATCGCCGAACGCCGCGTCGGGCGGGGCGAACTGGGCCGGCGCCACGTTCACGTCCCGGTCGAGGGTGAGGACGGCGAGGTCGCCCGGGTCCGTCGGGCCGCCCGCCCAGGGGGTTCGGGTGTGGACGTGCGCCGGGACAGGGCCCTCGCCCGGCAGCTGGGGAAAGGTGACCGTCACCTCCGAGGCGGGGGTGAGGACGTGGGCGCAGGTCAGGACGGTGCGCGGGGTGACGAGGAAACCGGCGCCCGTCCGGCGGCCGCTCTCCACCCGCACCTGCCATTTCGCCCCGCTCATGGGGCCGGCGTCGGCTCGTCCGCGCGGGGCGTCCCCGGGGACCAGGTCAGGCGCACCACGAGGTGGCCCTCCGCCGTGCCCTTCGTGATGACCGCCCCGGCCTCCGCCGACAGCTTCACGCCGAACTCGATCTCGACGCCGTCGGGGGCCAGCGTGCCGTCCCGCAGGATGCGCAGCGCCGACTCGGCCGCCGAGCGGACCGGGCCGAGCGCCGATTCGAACGTGCGCGTCGCCCGGAGGGCGCCACCGCCCCGTGCCACCAGCCGGGCCCCCGGCGCCTCGTCGTCCCCCACCGCTTCGAACAGGACCGCTGTCCCGTCGCCGACCTCGAACTCCACCAAGCCGTCCGTGCTCATGCCACTGCCCCCGTACGTTCTTCGTGCCTGGGGCCATTGTGACGGGCGGTGGCGGGAACGCGCCAGGGCAGCTTCCCGCCAGCACCAGTCAACTTCCCCGCAACAAAAGGAGCTTGAGACTCTTCACAGCACTCGGGTGACCCCGGACCCGAGGCCTACGGAGAGAGGCAACGATGACCAGAGGACCTGCCGCGAGACGCGGCGCGGCCCTGCTGTCGGCCGGCATCACGTTCGCGCTGCTGCCCGCCGGCGGCGCCCAGGCCGCGCCCGCGGCCGCACCGAACGCGACGAAGGCCGCGGCCGCCGCGCACACCGTGACCCTGGTGACCGGCGACAAGGTGACCGTGACGGAGCTCGGCGGTGACAAGAGGACCGTCACCGTGGAGCGGGCGAAGGGCGCGACCGGCGCCGTCCGCACGCAGGTGGCACACGGCGACGTCAGCGTCGTCCCCGACGAGGCCAGGCCCTACCTGGCCGCGGGCACCCTCGACGCCCGTCTGTTCAACGTCAGCGAGCTGATACGGCAGGGCCTCGCGGACGGCAAGGCCGACGCGACGCCCCTCATCGTCACCTACGGGAGCAAGGCGGCCCGCAGCGCCCGCGCCGTCCCGAAGGGCGCCGAGCGGACCCGCACGCTCGCCAGCATCGGCGGCGCGGCTCTCGACGCCGCCAAGGGGCGGACCTTCTGGAACGCCGCCACGACCGGCGGCGGTTTCGCCGACGGGGTCGGCAAGGTGTGGCTCGACGGCCGGGTCAGCGCCGAGATGGCGCAGAGCAACGAGCAGATCGGCACCCCGAAGGCCTGGGAGGCGGGGCTCACCGGCAAGGGCGTGAAGGTCGCCGTCCTCGACACCGGGTACGACGCCTCCCACCCCGATCTCGCCTCGCGGGTCACCGAGTCCAAGTCGTTCATCGAGGGCGAGGAGGTCGCCGACCGCAACGGCCACGGCACCCACGTGACCTCGACCGTCGGCGGCTCGGGCGCCGCCTCCGACGGCAAGGAGAAGGGCGTCGCCCCGGACGCGACCCTCGCCGTCGGCAAGGTGCTCAGCAACGAGGGCTCCGGCACCGAGTCGCAGATCATCGCCGGCATGGAGTGGGCCGCCAAGGACATCAGGGCCAAGGTCATCTCCATGAGCCTCGGCTCGCAGGAGGCCAGCGACGGCACCGACCCGATGGCCGCCGCCGTCAACTCCCTCACCGAGGAGACCGGCACCCTGTTCGTGATCGCCGCGGGGAACACCGGCGCGCCCACCTCCATCGGCTCGCCCGGCGCCGCCGACTCCGCGCTGACCGTCGGCGCCGTCGACTCCGCCGACCAGGCCGCCTACTTCACCAGCCAGGGCCCGCGCCTCGGCGACAACGCCCTCAAGCCGGACGTCTCCGCCCCGGGCGTGAACATCCTGGCCGCGCGCTCCTCGCTGGTCGAGGGCGAAGGCTCGTACGCCGAGATGAGCGGTACGTCGATGGCGACGCCGCACGTCGCCGGTGTCGCCGCGCTGCTCGCCCAGGAACACCCGGAGTGGACGGGCCCGCAGCTCAAGGACGCCCTGATGTCCAGCAGCAAGGAACTGGACGCCTCCGCCTACGAGTTGGGTGCCGGGCGGGTGAGCGTGCCCGACGCGATCGACGCGCAGGTCACCGCCACGGGCAGCGCCGACCTCGGCTACTACAAGTGGCCCTACGAGGAGAACAAGCCGGTGACGAAGACCGTCACCTACACCAACTCGACTGATGAGGCTGTGCAGTTGAGCCTCGCCGTGCAGGGCGCGTCGGACGGTGTCGCCATGCTCGCCGACAGCACGCTGAGCGTCCCGGCGCACGGCACCGCCTCCACCACTGTCACCGGTGACGGCACCAAGGCCCCCGTCGGCAACACCAGCGGGCAGATCGTCGCGAGCGCGGGCGGAAAGGCCGTCGCGCACACGGCGTTCGGGCTCGTGAAGGAGGAGGAGCGGTACACGCTGACCGTCCACGTGAAGGACCGGTCCGGCGCGCCGACCGCCGCCTACCTCGGCGTGCAGCAGCTCATCGGCAACACCGACCCGTTCCCCGCCACCGTCGGCGAGTCCGGCACGCTGCGGCTGCGCCTCGAGCCGGGCTCGTACTACCTGGAGTCCTACCTCGACGTGCGCGGCAGCCACGGCAAGGACTCGCTGGGCATCGGCTACCTCGCCGACCCCGAGGTGAAGCTCGACCGTGACCGTGAGATCACCCTCGACGGAAGGCAGTTGAAGGAGATCACCGCCGACGTCGGTCGCACCACACAGACCAGGCAGCTCGTCATGGAGGCCGACCGCACGGCGGGCGGCGCCGACTACATGAGCGCGGTGCAGCTGCCCGTCAAGTACGACAGCGTCTTCGCGGCCCCCACCCACAAGGTGACCGACGGCAGCTTCGAGTACCGCACCGTCTGGCGCCTGGGCAAGCCGACGCTGCAGGTCGACGGTCTGCGGGAAGCCACCGTGCAGGCGGGCGGCACGCTGATCGAGGGCCGCGGCAAGCTCGGTGTCGTCGACGCCGGGAACGGCGCGCCCGCCGACTACAAGGGCAAGAACGTGCGCGGCAAGGCCGTCCTGGTGCGCCGCTCCGACGCGCTCACCCCGGACCGGCTCGCCCAGGCCGCCCAGGACGCGGGCGCCACGGCGCTGTTCGTGACGGACGACGAGGCCGGACGGCTGAGCGCCTGGTTCGGGTCCGAGGACGGCAGCGACCGGCCGCTGCAGATCGCCTCCGTCGACGCGGCGGGCGGCGCCAGGCTCGCCGGCCTCGCCAAGGAGGGGCGGAAGCTCTCGATGACGGGCACGCGGTACACGCCGTGGGTGTACGACGTCACCGACGAGCACAAGGGGACCGTGCCGAAGGGTTCCCTGACATACAAGCCCGCCAAGCGTGAACTCGCCGTCCTGGACGCCAAGTTCCACGCGGTGAAGCCGCAGGACGGCGGCGAGTTCCGCTACTCGATCACCGACACCTTCCCCATCGGCCTCGGCTTCCTGGAGAAGATCGCCTACCCGGCCGAGCGCACCGACTACGTCTCCACCGGTACCGGCCAGACCTGGCACGAGTCCGTGCAGACCGGCCCGACGGACCTGGAGCAGCGCAGCGGCCTGATCACGTACAAGGGCGGCACGCACAAGGAGCTGGACTGGTTCAGGCCGGTCTGGCACCCGTGGCTGGGCAGCGGGCTCGGCTGGGGGCAGCAGCGCTCCGGCTCCACCCTGCAGTTCAACACGCCCGGCTGGGGCGACTCGGGGCCCGACCACACCGGCTTCGGCGACGCGTGGTCCAGTGACACGAACGGCATGGACCAGTACACGTCCGTCTCCGTGGACGGGGTGCAGGCCGACCGGAAGAAGAGCTCCGGGGTGTACGTGTGGGACGCCGACCCGGCCGAGCACACGTACAAGGTCGAAACGGACACCACGCTCGACCCGGCGCGCTGGGAACTGTCGACCAAGGGCCACGCCGAGTGGACGGTCAGGTCGGCGGAGACCCCGGACGACAGGTGGACGTACCTGCCGATGATCAACCTCGGCTTCGACGTCGACACCGACCTCGCGGGCGACGTCCGGGGCGGCTCGCGCGTCCCGGTCGGGATCCACGGCCAGTACGTGAAGGACGCGTCCGGCACCGGCACCATCAGCGGAGGAAAGCTGGAGGTGTCGTACGACGACGGCAAGACCTGGAAGGCCGTGGGCCTCGGCGGGCACGGCGCGTCCTGGACGGGCAGCCTGAGCGTGCCGCGCGGCGCCCAGTACATCTCGCTGCGCGCGTCGGCCAAGGACGACAAGGGCGGTGCCGTCTCCCAGGAGATCATCCGGGCGGTGGGCGTCAAGTAGGCAAGCGCCTGTCCGAAGAGGTGGGTGGAAGGCCGGGCCCGGTGCGGAGCGACTTCGCGCCGGGCTCCGGCATGTCAGCCGGCATGTCAAGGGGTGATACGCGGGGGTCCGGTATGCGGACCGTGGTTGTGGCGGCGGCGGGGCCCGGAGAGGATGCGGACATGGCCCTCGTACTCGTTTCGCGCCGACACGTGGATCTGCTGCGTGTCGCGACGATGCTCTGTCGGGCCTCCACGCGTCGCCGTACGGCCGGTTGCTGAAGCACCTCTGCAGGCGCCCCCCCGTCTCGGCATCTCCCGGAATTTCCGGAACCCCCCGCACCCCCGCCGCCGCCGCCGTCGGCTGCCCGGGGTGCCGTCCTGCCCTTGCCACCCCGTCGTAGGCCCGAGGTGCCCATGCCCCAGAACCATCCTTTGCTGCACTGGTTCCTGCCCACCGGAGGGGACCGGGCCGACACCGGCCGTCCGGCCCGGGTCGCGCGCGCCGCCGAACAGGCGGGATTCACCTCACTGTTCGCCCCGGTGGGGCCCGGCCGCGTCGACCCCTGGCACCTGGCATCCGTGCTCGCCGGGCACACCGAGCGCATCGGGTTCCTGGTCGGGGTCCGCGCCGGTTCGGTGAGTCCCACGCTGCTGGCCCAACAGGCCGACGCCTTCCGCCGGTTCACGGGCGGGCGGCTCCGCCTGAACGTCGTGGCGGGTGGCGAGGGCGCCGAACATCCGCGCGAGGGCGACCCGTTGGCGCACGATCAGCGCTACGGCCGCACGGACGAGGTGATGGCCGTCCTGCGGGACCTCCTCGACGGCAGGCGCATCGACTTCCAGGGCCAGCACGTCCAGGTCGAGGGCGCACGGCTGACCGATCCGGCCGTCGAGCACAAGGTGCCGCTGTACCTGGGCGGTGTCTCGGGAGCCGCCGAGAACCTCGCCGCGCGGCGGGCCGACGTCCACCTCCTGTGGAGCGAACCGGAGCAGTCCCCGGCGGACGTCGCCGCCCGCGTCGCCCGGCTGCGCGACCGGAACCCGGCCCTGCGCTTCGCCCTGCGGCTGCCCGCCGTGGACCGCGACCACGACGAGGCCGCCCGCCGCCTGCACGCCTACTGTCGCTCGGGCGTCGACGAGTTCGTGCTCTCGGGGCACCCGGACCCGGACGACGCCCTGCGGGTGGGCGAGGAAGTCGTGCCGCGGCTGCGCGCGCTGCTGGCCGAGGAGGACGCCCGGGAAAACGCGACGGCGCCGCCTCCCCGTGGGACCGGGGAAGGCGGCGCCGCGCTGGTGTCCGAGGCGGTTACACCCGGAGTTACACCAGCCAGCCGACGAAGTGGACGATGCCGGCGAGGATGTCGGTGAGCAGGTTCATGGTGAGTCGTTCTCCTTGCGATGGTGCATGTGTGTGGGACCAACACCCCGGCCCTGTATGGGACATGGACCGGGTGCGCGACAACTACGGTCTGCAGCCCGTTGCTTGCGCACCGTAAGCATCGTTGGTCACCCGTGCCTCATGCAATTTCTGGCGCCACGATCACCTGTTCGTGGGAACAACTGCGCGCCTGTTCGTTTACGGGATCATGCCGGCGTCCCCTGCGGCGATGCCCCGCACCACACCCAGGTCCACCAAGTCCTGTGGTCGTACGCGGAGTTGGTTGGCTGTGTGGGGTGCCTGGCCGGGCGGGCGCTTGAGGATCGCGGCGGCCGGCTCAGGGGCGATCACCGAGAAGTACGCGTCCGGGGTCACCCAGGTGGCGCCGGGCGCGGCGAGGGCCAGCGCGCCGCCCGAACCGCCCTCGCCGATGACCAGGGTGGTGACCGGCACCGGCGCCTCGGCGACCGCGAGGAACAGGTCCGCGATCGCCGCGCCCGCGCCCGCCCGCTCGGCCGCCGCGTCGCTCGCGGCCCCCGGGGTGTCGACGAGGGTGAGCACCGGGATGCCGAGGCGGCCGGCGAGCCGGAGCAGCCGGGTGGCCGTGCGGTACCCGGCCGGGGTGGTCGCCGTGCCGCACTGCGCCGCGTACGCGATCGTCCGGCCCTCGTGCTCGCCGAAACCGCAGAGCATGCCGTCGTCGACGCCGCCCGCACGGTCCCCGCGCAACTCCTCGCGGTAGGTGAAGTAGGCGTCCAAGTAGGCCCCGGCGCGCGGGCGTTCGGGCGCGCGGGCCCGCAGGACCGCGGCCCAGCCCGTGGCCGGCGGGTCGGTCCGGCCGAGCGCGCGGGGGACGGGCGCGGGGTCCGCGGACGGCCGGGTCAGCAGGCGCAGCCGGCGGCCGAGCGCGGCGCGCAGCGCGTCAGGCGCCACGACCGCGTCGACGGCGCCCGCCCGCAGCTGCCCCAGGGCCGTGTACGCCGCAGGGTCCGCGTCCGGCGGCCGCACCCGGGAACCGGCGAAGCCGATCTGTGCCCCCGGCAGCGCGAGCGTCAGATCGGCGCCCGCGCCCAGCGTGGCCCAGCCGCCGCCCGTCGTCGGATCGCGCACCACGGCGATCTGGGGCAGGCCCGCGGCGCGGGTCAGGGCCGACTGGCGTGCCACGCGCTGGAGTTGGGTCAGCGCGACCATGCCCTCCTGCATCCGGCTGCCGCCCGTGGCGATGAAGGGGACGACCGGGAGGCGCCGCGCGCGGGCGTGGACGTGGGCCGCTTCGAGGCGGTCGCCCGTCTCCCGGCCGAGGGAGCCGCCCAGGTAGCCGAACTCGAAGGCGATGACGACGGCCGTGGTGCCGTCGATCCCGGCGGTGCCGGTGACGACCGACTCCGTCTCGCCGGTCCGGGCCGCCGCCCGCGTCCGTGCGTCGCCGTAGCCGGGCCAGTCGAGCGGGTCGGGCCGCTCCGGCGCGGCGGGATGCGGGAGTTCGCGGAAGGTGCCCGGGTCGCAGACCGCGGCCAGGACGCCCCGCGCGCCCGTCCCGTCGGGCATCCGGTCAGCCATCGGGGAGGGACCGCTTCAGGATCTTGCCCATGTCGTTGCGGGGCAGCGCGTCGAGATAGCGGACCGTGCGCGGGCGCTTGTGCGGGGACAGGCGCGCGGCGACGTGGTCGGCCAACTCCGCGGCGCCCGGCGGGTTCTGCGCGTCGGACGGCACGATCCAGGCCACCACCCGCTCGCCCAGGTCGGCGTCGGGGGCGCCGGTGACAGCGGCCTCCTGGACGCCGGGGTGCTCCAGGAGCGCGTTCTCGATCTCGCCCGCGCCGATCTTGTAGCCGCCGCTCTTGATCAGGTCGGTGGCCTTGCGGCCGATGATGCGGACGTAGCCGTCGGGGTCGCGCACGGCCATGTCGCCCGTACGGAACCAGCCGCCCGGCGCGAACGCGGCCGCCGTGGCGTCGGGCCGGTTCAGGTACTCCAGGAACAGATTGGGCCCGCGCACCTGGATCTCGCCGACGGCCTCGGGGTCACCGGCGGGGACCTCGGTCGTGCCGTCGTCCTCGGCGAGCCGCAGCTCCACACCCGGCAGCGGCACACCCACCGTGCCGGGACGCGGCTCGCCGTCGGCCCGGACGCTCGTGTTCATGAGCGTCTCCGTCATGCCGTACCGCTCGATGACCCGCTGACCGGTGGCCGCGGTGATCCGCTCGTGGTCGTGGACCGGCAGCGCCGCCGAACCGGAGACCAGCAGCCGCGCCCCCGACAGGGCCTTCGCGAGCGCCGGGTCGGTGGGCAGCGCCTCCGCGACACGGTGGTACATCGTGGGCACGCCGAACAGCATCGTCGCCCCGGACGCCAGCTCGCGCGTCACGCCGTCCGTGTCGAACCGGCCCAGGTGGCGCACCGCGCCGCCCCTGCGCAGCGGGCCGATGATGCCCAGGATCAGCCCGTGCACGTGGAACAGCGGCAGCCCGTGCACCAGGGTGTCGGACCCGGTCCACTGCCAGGCGTCCCGCAGCGCGTCGAGCGTCGAGGAGACGGCGCGGCGCGGCAGCACGGCTCCCTTCGGCGGGCCCGTGGTGCCCGAGGTGTAGACGACGAAGGCGGGGGTGCCGGCGTCCTCGGGCTCCTCGGGAAGCACGACGGGCCGCGCCGACCGCGGTTGTACGTCGATGTCGATGCGGGGCAACTCGGCGAGTGCGGGCGGGAGTTCGGTGCCCGGCGCCGCCAGAACCGCGTCCGGGGCGCTGTCCGCCACGATGTGGCCCAGCTCGCTGCCGCCCGACTTCGGGTTGACCGGGACGGCGGCGACCCCCGCGAGCAGCGCCGCGACCACGCCGACCGCGGTCTCCAGGGTCGGCGTCGCCCACACGGCGACCCGGGCCGAACCCGCGAGCCGGGACGCCAACGGGGCGGCGGCCGCGCTCAGTTCGCCGTAGGTCAGGGCGCGCTCGCCGAAGCGCAGCGCCGGGCGGTCGGGGGTGTCGGCCAGGGCCGGGAGGAGTCGGGGCACGTGAACGCTCCTAGCGAATGCGGGACGAGGCGGTGTGCGGTGACGAGCGGACCGATTGGTTCAGTGGCTGAGCCAATCCGAGCGTGCCGTCTGGCAGCCGCCCGAGTCAAGGACGTACGCTGCCGGGCACATGACGAGGCACGACCGGGGCGAGAAAGGGCCGGGCATGACCGACGCACTGCGGCCGATGGCGGCCCGGCCGCGCCTGTACGAGCAGGTGCTCGACCGGCTGCGCACGTACGTCACCGAGGGCGGGCTGCGCACCGGCGACCGGCTGCCGACCGAGCGCGATCTCGCGGCGCGGCTCGGCGTGAGCCGGGCCTCGGTCAAGCAGGCCATCGTCGTCCTGGAAGTGCAGGGCCTGGTGGAGGCGCGGCACGGCGGCGGCACGTATCTGATGCGCGACAGCCTGGAGAGCGTCGACGTCGAACCGGTGGAGAACCTCGTCGCGCGCAAGAAGCGGCTGCCGGACGTCCTGGAGGCGCGCGAGGCGCTGGAGACGAAGCTGGCGGAGCTGGCGGCGGAGCGCCGTACGGACGCCGATCTGGCGGCGCTGCGCTCGGCCCTCGACCACATGGCGCGGGACATCGAGGCCGGCGGGCTCGGCATCGAGGGCGACCGGCTGTTCCACGGCGCGGTGACCGCGGCCGCGCACAGCGCGCTGCTCGCGGAGTTCATGCGCGGGATCGACGAGCCCGTCGCGGAGTCCCGCACGGAGTCGCTGCGCCAGCCGCGCCGGCCGGGGCGCTCGCTCGCCCAGCACCGGGCGATCCTCCACGCGATCGAGGCGGGGCAGGGGCGCGGCGCGGCGGCGGCGATGCGCAGGCACGTCCGTTCGGTGGCCAAGGTGCGGCTCCTGGAGTGGGACCCGGACGCCACAGAGGTGTGAGGCGAAGTGCGCACCGAATCATGAGTTCCGCTTAATTCGTCAATCCGGCTGACTGTGCGCGGAATTCGGGGGCACCCGGAGATTCGTAAAGAAGTCCTGTAAAGCGATCTGCAAGGGGTGTGGACCATGTCGTCTTACGGAACTCCGCCTGCTGCTTCCTCCGGTTCCCGGACGAATGGCCTCGCGATAGCCGGACTTGTCTGCGGCATCGTCGGGCTGTTCTTCCTCGGCATCGTCCTGGGACCGCTGGCGATCATCTTCGGTGCGCTCGCCCTGCGGCAGAAGGCGGCCAACGGGGGCGGCGGCATGGCCAAGGCGGGCCTCATTCTCGGCATCATCGACCTGATTCTCGCCATCGTGATGATAGTTGTCGCTGCCAATGGCGGATTCAGCTGGTACATCGGCGGATGACCGCGGCAGCATGAGAGGCCCGGTCCGGGTAATTCTCGCGGCGGGGGAATGTGCGTAAGCGCGCATTCCCCCGCCGATGTGTTGTGCGGACGTCGCGTCGCCCGCTGCTGTGCCGCACAGTTCTGGCGGTGAGTGCCGCTGTTCGCCTATTGTCGGACCGCTTGCAGGACACCGACAACACTTCTGCCCGGTGACGGAGCCGGCGTGAGGCGCGCGTCCCCACCTCGCGCCCACATGGGAAGGCTCCAGGCGCGATCACGGGTCGGCACCTCCGGACGCCGACGACCCCGTTGTGACGCGCCCCGCCCGGCAGCGAAAGGGACGCGCCGTGTCATCGGCGAACTACCTCACTCTGCTGCGCATTCCGGGCGCGGCCGCCTTCTTCTTCTCCGCCGTCGTCGGGCGCGTCGGTCTCGCCATGACCGGGATCGGCATCGTGTGGCTGGTGCACGCGCGGACCGGCTCGTTCGCCGACGCGGGCCTGGTGACGGGGTGCTTCGCCGTCGCCGACGCGCTCGGCGGACCACAGACCGGCCGTCTCGTCGACCTGTTCGGACAGCGGCGGGTCCTCCTGTACGCCGTGACCGTGCACGCGGGGGCGGTGGCATTGCTGTTCGCCGGCGGGCCGCTGACCGTCACCGGGGCGATCCTCGCCGGTGTCAGCCTTCCGCAGCTCAGTGCCCTGTCCGCCGCCCGCTGGGCCGCCCTGCTGCGGGGCACCCCGGCCGAGACCGCGCTGCCCCGCGCCTTCACCCTGGAGGCCCTCGCCAACGGGCTCTCCTTCCTGGCCGGTCCCGCACTCGTCAGCGCGGTCGGGGCCGCCGGGCATCCGCGCCTCGGCAGCCTGCTCGCCGCGGCCCTCGTCGTCGGCGGCGGCCTCGCGCTCGCCGTGCAGCGACGCACCGCGCCACCGGTCGCCGGCCGGGCCGAACGCCATCGGGCCGGACGCAGCCTGCTCCGCCCCGCCTTCGTGCGGCTCGTCGCCCTCAACGCGGCCCTGGGCGTCTTCTTCGGCGCGCTGCAGGTGTCCGTGACGGCGTACGCGCTCGGCCGCGGCACCCCGGACGCGGCGCCGCTGCTGTACGCGGTGTCCAACTGCACGAATCTGGCCGCCGGTTGGGCCTATGGGGCCCGTCACCGGGAGAGCCCGCCCGAGCGGCAGCGCGCCCTCGCCGCCGTGGGCCTGGCCCTCGCCTGTCTGCCGCTGACGGCCGTCGAAGGACCGGTCCCGGTGGCCGTCTGCCTCGCCCTGACAGGGCTGGCCGTGCCCGTCCTGCTCGTCCTCTTCTCGGTCCTGGCCGAGACCTCCGTGGACCGCGCCGTCCTCACCCAGGCCTTCACCTGGCTGGGCTCCGCGAGCGCCGCGGGGTCCGCCGGAGCCGCGGCCCTCGCCGGACGGGCGGTGGACGCCGCGGGCCCGCACGCCGGGTTCGCGGTCGGGGCGGCGGCCGCGCTCGGGATGGTGGCGCTCGCGGTGCCCGGCCGGCCGCGAGGGCTCAGGCCCGGCGGAGCGGTGCCAGCGCGTCGGTCCAGGTGACCACCTCGGTGAGCAGCTGCTGGAGCGTGGCCTCGTGGCGTTCGGTGGGCGCGAAGGTCGTGTACTTCTCGAAGTCCGCCTGGAGCGACAGGTGGAGCTGGGTGTGCACGGCCGCCAGCTGGACCGCCCCGGCGATGTGCCGCAGGTGGTCGATGGCGCGGGCGCCGCTGACGTTGCTGCCGTACCCGACGAACCCCGCGGCCTTGTTGTTCCACTCGTTGTAGACGAAGTCGATGGCGTTCTTCAGAGCGGCCGGGATCGACCGGTTGTATTCCGGCGTGACGAAGACGAATCCGTCGAGCTCGGCGATCTTGGCGGCCCAGGCGCGGGTGTGGGCGTGCTCGTAGTCACCCATCCGCGGGGAGCGCGGCTCGTCGAACAGGGGCAGGTTGTAGTCGGCGATGTCGACGAGTTCGAACTCCGCGTCCTCCCGCGCGCGAGCCGTCTTCTCGATCCATTCCGCGATCTGCGGTCCGACGCGACCCGGACGGGTGGTGCCCAGAACAATGCCTATGGTGGTCATGCGGATCATTCAAGCACCGCGTCCCTCAAGTCCCGGCAGTATCGGCCCGGTTGAAGGCCGAGATCCGTGTCCGGTGGTGCCGCGGCCGCTCCGCCTCGTCCAGCACCGCCACCGCCGGATCCGCGTACGAGAGCGACGCGTCGTCCGGTGGCACAGTGTCGCCGCCGGTCCGGTAGCGGCCGGTGCGCGGCAGCCCCGGGTCGAGGGCCGCGGGCGGGGTGAGCATCAGCCGGTCCGGCGCCGTACGCGCGGCGCGCAGCCGCTCCAGGCCCGCGGTGTGCGCGCGGGCGAACGGCACGATGTGCGCGGGGAAACGGGACGGGTCCTCAAGGACAGGGCGGCCGACGGCGTCGACGAGGTCCGCGAACAGGCCGATGAAGAGGAGGCGGGGCACGCCCGAGCCGAGCAGCGCGTCGGCCGCCTTCACGAAGAACTCCGGGTCGGGATCCGCGAACCCCCGCTCCGGTCCGGAGAACGGGGAGACCGCATGCACCGCCGCCCGGTGGCCCGGGGCGAGTTCCGCCACGCGGCGCGCGTCCGTGACGTCGCCGGCGACCTGGTCGACGGCGAGGACGGGCAGCCGTGCGTGATGGAACTGGAGCTCGTCGAGCCGAACCTGTTCCTGAGCACCCTGCATCCGAGGTCCGAGCGCGTCGTCGCCGAGGCGATCCTGAAAGCGGCGCCCTAGACCTCGGTCCAGCGCTGCAGCAGCCCCCACGTGAACTCCGCCCGCACCTGGCGCGGAGCGCCCGACGCCTCGGCCGGTGCCGAGAACGCCAGGCCCCAGCGCGTGGGCGCCGAGCCCTCCAGAGGACGGGCCGGGGCGAAGGCGCGGGCCGCCTCGTCGACCGTGCAGGACCAGGGGGTCAGGTCGGCGAGGGTGCGCAGGGCCGGGGCGGCGGCGCCGGGGGCGCGGATCAGCCACTCGTTCCACACCGCGCCCGTCGGGGCGAGCAGCACCTCGAAGCGGAGGTCGGGCCAGAGCGGGACCGGCCACAGCAGGGCCTCGCAGTCCAGGTCGCCGATTCTGCGGGTAAGCCGCTGCTCCGGGGCGCCGAGGACGGAGCGGTACCGGGAGACGGCGGCCCGTCCGCCGCGCCCGTGGAGCATCGCCTGCCAGCGGCGGTTCGCCTCCCGCATGTCGGCCACGGAGACGCCGAGGTCGGCGCGGGCCGTCTCCACCAGCTCCGGATTGTGGTCGGCCATGCGCCGCAGCAGCACCAGCTGGAAGTGGAGCGGGGTGAACGGTTCGGCGGGTCCGGTCGGCTTGGGGCGTGGCATGCCTCCTATCGTCGCGCACCGGGCTCGGCAGCCGCCCGTCCGGCAGGAACAGCACCGAGTTCACATAGCGCGGCCGGCGTCCCGACGCGGTGAGGGCGCGGCGCGGCAGGCCCTGCGGGGCGAGGTGCGCGGAGCCGCGCTGGTGCGCCGCCAGGTCGAAGCCGGCCGGCGGCAGCCAGGAGCCCGACGAAGAGGGCGGGCCGGTCCCGGGCGAGCGGGGCGGGGCGCCGCGCAGGACCCGCAGCTCCGCGCCGTCCACGTCGATCTTGATGAAGTCGACGTCGTACAGGGCGAGTGCGTCGAGGGTGACGCAGGGCACGACGTGCCGGGTCGGCGCGTGCAGGCCCTCCCGGCGGACCAGGGAGGAGACCTCGGGTTCGCCGCGCTCGTCGTGCGGGGGCTGCCACAACGGCACCGGACCGGGCCGGTGCGGCCAGGTGCGGCACCGGTTCCAGGGCGACCACGTGCCGGGCGCGGGCCGCGAGGCGGTGCGTCCACGGCCCGTACCGGCCGCGCGGCGCGGGCAGCATGTCGGCGAGCGGCGCGGCGAGGGTGGTCACGGCATCCGCCCGGCGTCTTCCCCCACCTGATCGAGGAGCCGCTCGTGCTCGTCCTCCGGGAGCTGCTCGCCGGACGACGGCAGCAGCTGGGGGATGCCGTCGACGATCGGGTAGCGCCGGTGCAGGCGCGGGTTGTAGAGCGCGGCACCGTCGGGGAGGAGCAGCAGCGGCCCCTTGTCGAGCGGGCACGCGAGGATGCGCAGCAGCGGGTCGTCAGGGCTCATGGGGGACATGGGGGAGCAGCTCCCTGGGGGGTGGGTCCGGTGGGTTCGGTGGTGCGGAATGCGGCGGCGCGTCGTGTTTCGGCATCAGCAGGAGCACGGCGACGGCGAGCGCCGTGCCCGTCACGCGCGGGCCGAGCCGGAGCGGCTCGGACGGCACCGACTCGCCGAACGCCGCCGTCCCGGGCACCGCCGTGTACACGCTGGCCTCGGGGGAGACGGATGGGCGCCCGCTTCTCCAGGACGAAGCCGACGGAGCAGAGGGCATTGGCGAGCAGCGCCGCGCCGACTCCCCAGGCCGCGGCGGGCATCGGCCGTCACGTCCTGCGGGCGTGCAGGAGAAGGATCGAGGCGAGCGACGGCGCCGCGCAGGCGAGGCGGTCCAGCGGACGCAGCGCGCGGGGCACCCCATGGAAGGGAGCCCCTGTGACGCGTACGACGTCGAAACCGGCGGACGCGACGAACTGGCGCAGCGCGCGCCGCGTGTACAGGCGCAGATGCCCCACCACCTCGGTGCCGGGGCGGCCGTGGACCGCGCGCAGGCTCACCTCCGAGAAGACGGGCTGCACACCGGCCAGGAGCAGGGCGCGGTTGTACCAGGCGGCCAGGTTCGGGGTGGACAGCATCAGATGGCCTCCCGGGCGCAGCACCCTGCGGGTCTCGTCGAGGGCGGCGTCGGGTTCCACGAGGTGCTCGATCACCTCGGACAGCAGCACCGCGTCGGCGGCGGCGTCCCTGAACGGCAGCCCGTGGCCCGTGAGTTCACCCCGCACGACGTCGGGCACGCGGCCCGCCGCGCGGCGCAGCGCGTCCTGCGACCAGTCGACGCCGACGAGACGGTGGCCGGGCAGCAGGCGGGCCGCGTCGGCCGCGGCGCTGCCGTCGCCGCAGCCCACGTCCAGGACGGTGGCCCGCCGGGTCCCGGCGAGCGCGGCGGCCAGGACGCGGGTCTGGCGCAGGGTGCGGGGCGTGCCGGAGGCCACCGGCACGTCGGGGTTCTCGTAGAAGTCCCGCAGGCCGGGCGGCGGGGCGGACGTCATGGGGCCTCCTCCTGCGTCGCGTGGAGGTGGTGCTCGAACAGGTCCCGCAGGTGCGCCCCGTCGCCGTGGCCGAGGAGCGTGCGCGACCAGCGCAGGGCCAGGTGCAGGCGGCCCGCCGTGGACGCCGTGGTGAAGGTGAGGCCGCGTGGCATCCGGGCCGGTGCCGAGAACCAGACGGCGCGGGCCCGGCCGCCGTCGCCGAAGTCCAGCGGGTAGGGGACGCGGCCGATGTTGCTGAGCAGGGTCGTCGACGTCCAGGGCGCGGCGGCCGCGCGCAACGCGCGGGTGGCGGCGGCGCGCCAGGTCACGGGGGCGTACGGCGCCGCCAACAGGGCTGCGCCATGGCCGAGTTGGGGGCGCACAAGTGACTTGAGGGCTGTGGTGCGGGTGGCGGTGAGACGGAGCAGGGCGGCGGTGCTCTGCTTCAACTCGTCTGTACTGAAGGGGACTTCGACCAGTCGCGTGCCGTTGCCGATGGGCATCGTCCTGTCCCGGGGGCGGTCGTCCACCGGCATCGTGATGCGCAGCTGGCGGCGGGGCCGGCGGGTGCCGTGCTCCGCGTTCCAGTCCGCGATCGTGCGGGCCGTGGCGATCATGAGCTGGTCGTTCACCGTGTACGGGGCGCCCTCGGGGCGGCGCGGTACGGCGAGGTCGCAGACGAGGAGGCCGTTGCCCGGGCGGGCTTCCGGGGCGCCCGGAGCCACCCTTGCCGGGCGCGTCCAGCGGGAGGGCGGGCCGGGCGGGGCCGGCCGGTGCGGGGCCGCGTGGGGCGCGGGCGGCGGGGAGTTGTCCCGGCCGCCGTAGAGCTCCGCCGCCGTGGCGAGGACGCGCAGACAGGCCGGGCCGTCGAGCGCCGTGTGGTTGACGGTGAGGAAGAGGACGGTGTTGCCGGTCTCGGGGTGGGGGACGGACTCCAGGCGCACCGGGGGCGCCGCCGTGAGCGGTGGGGACCGGGTGAGGGACCGGGCGCGGGCCCGCGTCAGCGCGTCGGGGGCCGGCTCGGGGAACGAGACGGGCGGTACGTCGGGGGCGTCCGCCAGTTCCCAGGTGCAGCGGCTGGTGTACCAGCGGCGCGGTGCCTCTCGCACGAGGATGCGGGGGTGGTGGTGCAGGGCCCGGTCGAACGCGGCGGTCAGCCGGACCGGGTCCAGGGCGCCGGAGAGGTGTACCTCCACGTGGACCGTTTCGGGTTCGTCGTCCCGGAGGCAGTGGCGGGCGATCTCGTCGACGGTCGGGAAGGGCAGGCGCTTGCCGCCGGGGGCACGGGTCCGGTTGTGGTCCAGGGTCGTCACGGCTCGGGCCCTTCGCTCGAAGGCGGGCCCGGGGCGGGGCCGGCCGCCCTGGAGCTCGTCACCAGCGCCGCGAACAGGGCCGTGAGCGCCAGGAGTTGCGCCACCGCGCCGAAAGCCCCCCGCCCGTCCCGGACCGGCGACCCCGCCGCTGTCGCCGCCACCGCGCCCGCCGCCGTCATCGTCAGGAACGCGAGCGGTACCAGGAGCGCGGGGCGTTTCCAGGAGAGGAGGGCCAGGGCCGGGACCAGCGCCGCCCAGGGGCCCGCGATCACGACGCCGACGAGGGTGAGGACCACCGTGCCGAGGAACCAGCCAGGGGGTGCGGGAGCGGGCGGAACCTCCGGCGGAACAGATGGCCTGCGGCGCCACAGGGACAGGGTGAGGAGCGCCAGGAGGGCCAGGGCGCCCACGATCAGGCCCGCGTCGTAACTGGTGGCGGGCTCGTAGGAGAGGACGACCGTGCCCCCCGCGCCGCCGGGGACCAGCCACGCCTGCTGCCAGCCGTCCAGTCGCAGAGCGGTGAGTTTCCTGCCGTCGAGGGTCGCCTGCCAGCCGTCGTTGACGTTCTCGTACGTCGTCAGGTACGTCGCCTGGCCCGCGCCCACCCGGACCTCGCGGCGGTCGCCCAGCCAGTCCCGGATGGTGAGTTCGCGGGTGGTGGGGGCCGCTTCCGTGTCCGTTCCCGCGCGGGTGAGGGTGGCGCGGGTGACGGCGAGCGGACCGGCGGTGTCCGTGTCGGTCCTGAGTGTGTGGGGGCCCGCCGGGAGGGTGAGGGGCCCGCAGAGGGTGAGGGTGACCGGGCGGCGCGCGGTCAGGTCCGCGACGGTGCCCTTGGCCGAGGTGCGGTGGCGGGCGCCGTCGATGGTGACCGTCGGGCCCTTGCCGCAGGGGAGGCTGAACCTCCGCTCGGGCGTGGGCTGTCGGACCCGGTACTCGTCGAGTGCGGGGATGTAGGCCTCGGTCAGGCCCACGGGCAGCTGGAGGTCCTCGTCCGCGACGGGGTTGTGGACCGTGAGCGGCGCGGTGGCGGTGATGGTGACGTCGAGGCGGTTCGTGGTGATGGGGTCGAAGCGGGCCACGCCGTTCTCGTCGACGTTCGTGATCGCGGCTCCGCCGGGCGAGCTGATCTCGATCTTCTCCGGGCGGGTGGAGAGGCCGCCTGCCGCGGGGAGCACGAGCATGGAGACGGGCTGCTTGTCCGGCCAGCGGAGGCGGATCGTCGGCTTGTCGCCCGCGATCCAGGCCGTGGTCAGGTCCCCGTCGGTGAGGTTGCGCGCCGATACGTCGGTGCCGAGGCGGGCGGTGGAGTCGGCGGTGGCCGTGAGTTTGCGCTGCTGGTCGGGAGCGACCGCGTAGAGGAGCTTGTCGAGGGCGGCGGTGGGGGTGGGGGCCGCTGTCGCCTCGAAGGTGAAGCGGGACGCTTCGGTCGTGGTGAACGTGCGGCGCAGTGCGGGTTCCGTGTCGGTGAGGGTGAGCGCGCCGTCGCCCGTCGCGCGGCGGAACGTGAACTGGTCCGACCGGGTCGAATCGGCGGGCAGTTGCAGGACGCGGCTCGCCCGGACGCCGGGGACGGAGATGTCCGAGAAGCCCGCGCCGGTGAGCGAGGGGCGGACGGCCTGGGTGTCCAGGATCGTGACGCGCAGCCAACTCGCCGCGCCCGCGGGTGCCTTGACGCGTTGCCGGGTGCCGTCGGGCCGGAGGTCGGCCGTGGTGCTGCCCCGGTCCGTCTCGACACGGATGCGGGTGGGCGCCGCCCGGACGTCTTCCTGAGGGAGCGGGGTCACCTGGAGTGTCGCCGGGATCCGGGTGGGGCGCGAGAAGGCGATACGGAGCCACTCGCCCTTCGCCGAGTCCGGGTCGCCCTCGGTCCACGCGGTGTCCGGGGCACCGTCGAAGGCGTTCACGGGGTCGAACTGGGGGAGGTGCAACAGCCAGTTGCCGCTGGAGGAGGCGGACACCTCGCGGGCCCCCTCGATGCGGGCGGTGGTCTGGTGGGCGATGCCCCGGGTGGGGAGGATCTGCTTCGGTTTCTCGCCCGCGTTCTGTTCGGCGTACGGGCTGTTGCGTTCCGTCGGCGTGTACGGGTGCGAGGTGTTGGCGTTGACCAGGCCGAACCGGGTGTCCGCCCGGCGCAGCCCGTCAACCGCCGTACGCAGAGCGGGCGTTCCGATGCCCGGGTGGTTGTCGCCGGTCAGCACCACGGGCCGGTTGCGGAAGGCGGAGCCGGACGAGAGCGGCAGGAGCGACTCGGGGCCGCCGCTGACCTCCGCCGTGGAGCGGACCGGGAGCAGACCTGCCTGCCCCGGGCGGCGGGTGGTGATGTCCGGCGCGTAGATCTCGACCGCACGCGGGCGCGGGTACAGGCCCTCGACCTGGACCGGGGTCCCTTCGGCGATCCGGCCGCCGGTGACGGCCGGGCCGAAGCCGGTGACGCGGTGGAAGCCGGACTCGGTGAGCGTGCGCCCGACCGTGGCCGTGGGGACGTAACCGAGCTGGTCCGGGTCCAGGTCGTTGCGGACGACGACGTAGTAGAGGCCGCTTCGGCTCAAGTAGTCCTGCAGACCGGGGACTTCACCGCCGGACATGAGGGCCTGCTCGATCGCGTCCAGGGCGCGGCGATTGCCCGCCGTGCCGAAGGGGACGAAGTCGCGCTGCGCCCAGCGGGAGTCCGCGAGGACATCGAGCGGCTGGTCGATGGGGGAGCCCCAGGTGTAGAGGCCGTGGGCGGTGGCGGGGACCACCAGCGCACGCGAGTCGGGGGAGTACGTGCGCAGCCAGTCCGCCGTCGTCTGCCAGTACGCCGGCAGTTTCCTGAACGAACCCGGCTGGAGGATCGAGCCGTTGAGGTAGGGCCAGGCCAGGCCCGGCAGGATCAGGGCCGCGACCACCAGCGGGGCGTACCGGCGTCCGCGCAGCGGGCGGGTGCCGCGGGACTCGGCGGCGACGCCCACGAGGTGGGCGGTGCCGAGGACGAGCGCGAGGGCGAGGCCCGGCTGGAACTTGTAGACGTTGCGGAACGGGGCCAGGCCGCCGTCCAGCCACGACTGGACCGTGTCGTGGAAGGGCGCGCCGAGCGAACCCCCGTACCCGGCAAGGGTGATGAGCGCCGCCGCCATCACGGTGAGCAGCAGCCAGCGGCGCTCCGGCAGATCACGGCGGGCCAGGCCCGCGAGGCCGACCGCCGCTGCCAGGGCCGAGCAGACGATCACGACGGCGGCCGTCGCCACGGTCCAGCCGGCCGGCAGCCAGGCCTCGCCGAGATGCAGATAGGCCACCCAGTTGCCCGCGCCGCGCAGGGTCTCCGTCGCCGCCATCGTGTCGGTCGTGGTCCGCGCGTTCTCCACGTAGGGCAGGAAGTTCTCGCCGTACGCGCCGAGGAGGAGGAGCGGGACCGTCCACCAGAGCGTGGCCAGGGCGACCGAGGGGAACCACCAGGCGATCTGCCGCCGTTTGCGGGGCGACGGCGCTCGGGAGAGGAGGTAGAGGCCCACGGGGAGCAGCGAGGCCAGGGTCGCGGCCGCGTTCACGCCGCCCATGAACGGGACGAGCAGCGCCGAGCGGACCGCCGAGACGCGGGGCGAGGTGCGGGGGCTGGTAAGGGGGAGCAGGACCCAGGGGAGGAACGCGCCGGGGAGCGCCGCCGCCGACGTCGAGCCGATGACGATCGTGAAGGTGGGCCACAGCGCGTAGGTGGTCGCGGCGAGGAGGCGGCTGCGCGGGGTGCCGACGCCGAGCCGTTCCATGAGCCGCAGGGCGCCCCAGAACGCCACCGTCACGACGATCGACAGCCACAGCCGCTCGGCGAGCCAGACCGGCACGTGCGCCAGGTCGGCCAGGCCGTAGTAGGGCAGCATCGGGAACGCGTAGCCGATGTACTGGTCCGCGAGTCCGCCGAACCCGGCGCGGTCGTGCCACAGCTGCCCGAGGTCCCCGATGAACCGCCACGGGTCGAGCGCGACGCCCAGCTTCGTCTCGAACGTCATCCGGCCCGGGCGCACCGCGCAGAACGCGACGAACAGCACGGCCCAGAAATACAGCAGCCAGCGGCGGGAGCGCGGGCCCGGCTCGGGCTCCGGGCTCGTCGCCGCGGCGGGTGGGGCCTGAACCGTGGTCGTCATGGGGGACACCGCCTGAGGACGAGGAGGAGGTTCCAGGTGACGAACTCGCGCACCCCGGGCACCCGCGCGACGGCCTCGGTGAGGAACGGCCAGTAGCGGGAGCGCGCCGAGACGAGCACCACGTCGTCACGGGCGCGGACGTGGCGCAGCGTCGGACCGATGTGGTGGGCGAAGAGGTTCTCGCCGAGGGTGTGCTTGGGTGCCCGGCCGGTCCGCCGCCGGTAGCGGGCCTGGGCCCGGCCGGCGCCCAGGTAGTGCCAGGGCGCCCACTCGTGGCCGCCCCACGGGGAGAGCCAGTTGGTGAACGACACGTAGATCAGGCCGCCGGGCCGGGTGACGCGGACCAGTTCGCCGAGGAACGTGTCGCGGTCGGCGACGTGCTCCAGGACGTTCGAGGAGAACGTGACGTCGGCCGACGCGTCGGCGAGTGGCAGCAGGTATCCGTCGGCCACCACCGCCGAGGCCGGGGGAGAGGGCCCCAGCTCCCGGGCGTCCGGCTCGAAGAGGACGCCGTGAGCGCCGCGCGCCCGGAACTCGCGGGTGAAGTGGCCGCTGCCGCCGCCGACGTCCACGACGACCTTCCCGGCGACCTTCCCGTACGCCTCGACCTGATCGGCGGCGTCCCGCGCGAGCAGCGCGTAACACTTCTCGGGATCGTGCCGCTCGCGCGAGAACGCCCGGAAGAGTGCGAAGGACCTGGTCAGCGACGGGTCCCTGAACCCGGCCGCGGTCATGGCGCGCGGCCCCCGAAGGGCTCGGTGCGGCCCCTCACCGCCTCCGCCGCGACCGTCCTGAACTGCCGCACCGTGTGCGCCCACCGGTAGCCGGCGGCCCGCTCCTCGGCCGCCCTGCCCATCAGTTCGCGGCGGCGGGCGGACAGGGCGAGCGTGCACCAGGCCGCCGCGAACGACGACGGCCCGTGGGCCAGCAGGCCGGTGCTGCCGTCCGCGATCGAATCGCGGACGCCGGGCACGTCGAAGCCGACCGCGGGGGTGCCGCGCGCCGCCGCCTCCGTGACGACCAGGCCCCACCCCTCGACGGCCGAGGGGTGCAGCAGCAGCCAGGCCTCGCAGAGCAGCCGGTGCTTGGCGGCCTCGGAGACGCGGCCGGTGAACTCGACGCCCGGGCCCGCGAGTTGGCGCAACCGGGCGCCTTCCGGGCCGTCACCCACGATCACCAGCCGGCCGCCGGTCACCGGACGCACCCGCTCCCACAGGCGCAGGAGCAGATCGATCCGCTTGTACTCGACCAGCCGGCCCATCGCCAGGAACAGGGGCTCGGGCGACCGGCCGGCGCGGGGCCCCGGCTCCGCGACGCCGTTCGGGACGAGGCGGATGCGGTCCCGGTCGACGCCGATGGTGTGCAGCGCGTTCGCCGTCGACGGCGAGACGGCGACGAGCAGACCGCGGCGCTGCGCGCCGGACAGCGCCCACTGTTCGAGTCTTCGGCCGAGGTGGGCCGCGGGCGCCAGCGGACCGCGCAGGCGCATCCGCCACAGGTCCGTGTGGACGTGGTTGACCAGGCAGAGCGTCGGGCCGCGGTGCCAGAGCGGGGCGAGGTACGGCATGCCGTTGCAGACCTCGACCAGCAGATCGCAGTCGCCGACCCGGCGGGCGAACGCCGAGCGGGCGCGCAGGTAATGGGCCGCCTGCCCGCCCGCCGAGATCACCCGGTAGTCCCGGAGAACGTGGTGCCCGGCCGGACCGCCGCACAGCAGCGTCACCTCGTGGCCCAGCTCCGTCAGCCCCTCGGCCAGCCGGTCGACGAGCACTTCGGAACCGCCCGCGGCCGGATTGCCGAGGTCGCGGTGGGCGAGGAAGACGATGCGGCGCGGCGGTGGGGAACCGGCCGGATGAGGCCGCGCACCGCGCGACGACGCGGTGCGCAGCGACGATGGCACGTGCTGGGGCATGCGTGCTCCAACTCGTCTCAGGGTGCGTGAGAGCGTGGGTGGCCCGGCAGGGGGCGGCTGCCGGGACGGACCGGCGGGTACTGTGCCGGCGCTGTGCTCGGGCTGTGCACAAGGTGGGGAGGGACAGTTTTCGCCCCGCTTTTCGATGCGGCTACTCACCTGAGTGACAAGTTTCGCGCTTTATTCAGCTGACGTACCGTCACATCGTGGATGTTTCCACAGACGTCGGGGACGAATCGGGATCGGGCCGCCCTGGCCCGTCCGGTGCCCTCCGCCCGCTCCTGCCCCGTACGACGAAGAAGATCCCCGCCAGCACGAGCAGCGCACCCGGCGCGGCCGCCACGATGGGCAGCGTCGTGCCGAGCAGCGTGAGGCGGGCGTTGTCGTCCCGGGCGAGCGCGACCTGCGCGCGCTGTGTGGCCGGGGTGAACGCGATCTTCTCGCTGTCCAGGAGCACGGCCGCGTCCTTCGTCGTGCCCGGCGCCCGCAGCGTCTCGCGGGGCCCGGTCGCCGCGTACACGATCCGGCCCGTGCGCCGGTCCGCGACCAGTTCGACACGGTGGTTCGCGTACCACTCCTCGGCCAGCACCCGGCCCTTCTTCGGCTGCCCCACGATGCGGCCCGGCACCAGGCGCGAGCCCGTCCTGGCGGGCGCGACGGCGCCGGTGAACCGGTAGCCCTCATGCCCCTGGACCTTGGCCGTACCGCTGAAGCGGAGCGGGACCGTCGCCCCGAGCGTGTTGTCCCACCAGGTGTACGTGCGCTTTCGCACACCGAACGGGAACTTCAGGTAGGCCTCGCCCTCGAAGACCGGTCGCTCGCCGCAGCAGTGCACCGGGGCGTTGGTCGCACGGTCGGTGACCCAGCGCTCCTGGGTCCACTGCAGCGCGTCGTGCGGATCGGCCGCGGGCAGCGTCGCGTCCGTGTCGACGGACGTCACCACGTCCCACACCGCCCGCCCGCTGCGCTCGCTCTCCGCGACGTCGCCGCGGACCTGCCGGGTGATCGTCAGCCGCCGGCCCCCGACTGTTCTGGTCTTGGCCGTGTCGAAGTGGCGGCCGGTCCCGGTGAACACCGTGGTCGCGTCCACGCCGATGCTGGTGCGCGCGGCGCGCGGCTCCACGTACCAGGCGAGCAGTCCCGCGAGGACGAGCAGGAACGTGCCGAGACCCACACAGACGAAGGGAATCCCCGACGGGTTCACCGGCGGTGTTTTCGGCCTCTTGGGCGGTTTCGATTTCTTCGATGTACGGCGCATCCGGCACTCCTCGCTGGAAGGGCACCACGGCATGCCCGTGGTCGGCCGGTCATGGGCCGGGAACCGTAGGCGCACCCTTGACGGGCTGTCAATCCACCCCGGAAAATGGGGACTTGACGGGACACACAGGGTGGGGACCGACCTCAGTACTCCGCATGCAGCACGGACGAGAGGCTGACCCTGCGATGAACCGACTGCTCGCCGCCGCGCTCTCCGCGGCTCTCGGGGCGGCGCTCGCCGGCGCCGCGTCCTTCGGCGTTCTCGCGCTGATCAACGCGACACCGGACCAGCCCAACACGCCCCTCGTGACGTTCGAGACGCCCGGGCAGGGGCGCTGAGCCGTGCCCGCCGTCACCCGTTCCGCCTGGTGCGACGTGCCGCGACCGCAGGTCGAACAGTTCGCCGCGCTCGCCATGGACGAGGCGCCCCGGCTCGCCGAGGACATTCTCGACGAGATCCGCCGCGAGTTCCCGCATCTGCCCCTGGTGCTCGACGCGTCCGGCGAACCCATGGCACTGGTCGGCATCCGCCGCGCCATCGAGGGCTTCGTACGCCGACTCGCCGACGTCTCCACCGACACCGCGCCGGAGAAGCAACCACCCTCCGTCTTCCAGGAGTTCGGACGCGGCCAGAGCCTGCACGGGCGCAGCCTCGACTCCCTCCAGGCGATGTACCGGCTCGGCGTGAAGCTCGCCTGGCGCCGCCTCGCCGACATCGGGCAGCGCCTGCGCATCCCGCCACCGGCCATGTACGAACTCGCCGAGTCCGGCTACGAATACCTCGACGGCCTCGTGGGCCAGTCGGTCCGCGGCTACGCCGAGGCGGCCGCCCGACAGGCCGGTGAACGCCTGCGCCAGCAACGCAAGTTGATGGACCTGCTCCTCGAAGGACGGGCCCCGGCGCCGCCCGACCCCGTGCGGGCGCTCACCGAACGCGCCGCCCGCATCGGCTGGCCGGTGCCCGAACGGGTCGCCGTCGGTGTGCTGCTGCGCCCCGCGCGCGACGCGGTCGCCCCCGCCGTCGGCCCCGACGTACTGCTCGACATGGAGGCGGAGCGGCCCCGGCTCGTCGTCCCCGACCCCGACGCGGCAGGCCGACCCGAGCTGCTGCGGCGCGCCCTGTCCGGGTGGAGCGGCGCGATCGGCCCGCCCGTCGCCCCGCCGCACGCCGCCAAGTCGCTGCGCTGGGCCGAAGCGGCGGTCACGCTGATGCGGGGCGGCCTGCTCCCGGCCGAGGGCGTCCTGCACTGCACCGAGCACACCCAGGCACTGGTCCTGCTCCAGCCCGAGGAACTCGTCGACGACCTCACCCGGCGCGCCCTCGCCCCCCTCGCGCAGTGCGGGCCCACCCACGCCCGGCGCCTCGCCGAGACCCTGCTCGCCTGGCTGGAGACCCGCGGCGGTGCGCCCGAGGTGGCCGCCCGGCTCGGCGTCCACCCGCAGACGGTGCGCTACCGGCTGCGCCGGATCCGGGAGCTGTGGGGCGCCGAGGTCGACGACCCGGACCGCCGCTTCGAACTGGAACTGGTGCTGCGGGCCCGGCGGCTGCGTGGCGAGCTCGGCTCCTAGATCGGGCGCGGGCGGCTCTGAACTGGGCTTTCGGTGACCCCATTGCCCGGTCAACCCCGCTGTGCGTAGCCTACGTTCGTGATACCGACCGTCTGTTGAAATATCGAACATAGGAGGGGGCCGGTCGTGGGACGCCTCGTACCCGCCGTGACCCGGGCTCTGGACATTCTGGAGCTCTTCCTGGACGGGGACGGCGTGCTGTCCGCCCCCGACATCGTCCGCAAGCTACAGCTGCCGCGCACCACGGTCCACGAGCTGGTCACCACGCTCGCCGCCCGGTCGTACATCGTGCAGGTCCCCGGACAGCCCGGCCGCTACCGCCTCGGGGTCCGCCCCTACCAGCTCGGCAGCCGGTACGCGGAGCAGCTCGACCTGGCCGCCGAGGGCCAGCAGGTCGCCCGTACCGTCGCCGAGACCTGCGACGAGACGGTCCACGTGGCGATCCTGGAGGGCGCCGACGTCATCTACATCGCCAAGGTCGACTCCACGCACGCCGTGCGCATGGTCTCCGCCGCAGGCCGCAGGCTGCCCGCGCACTGCACCTCGGTCGGCAAGATGCTCCTCGCCTCCCTGCCCGAGGCCGAGCTGGCCGCCCGCGTCCCGGCCGACGCCGAGCTGATCGGCATGACGGAGAACAGCATCACCGACCCGGCCGCCCTGCACGCGCACCTGGCCGGCATCCGGCAGCGCGGCATCGCCGTCGAGAGCCGCGAGTCGAACACCGATGTGTCGTGCGTCGCCGCCCCCGTGCGCGACCGCGCCAACCGGGTCGTCGCCGCGCTCTCCATCTCCGTACCGATGATCCGCTGGAGCGACGCCCGCGAGGGCGAGCTGGCGCAGCTCGCCGTCAAGGGCGCGGCCGATCTCTCGGAGCGGCTCGGTCACCGGGGGCAGGCGTGAGCGTCGAGGTCGCCGTACGGGAGTCGGCGCAGCTGGGCGAGGGGCCGACCTGGGACGCGGCCGCGGGCCGGCTGATCTGGGTGGACATCCTCGGCTCCCGCGTCCACACGTACGAGCCGGGCAGCGGCCGCCGCACGGTCCTGGCCACCGAGCAGCACGTGGGCGCCGCCAAGCCGCGGACCGGCGGCGGCCTGGTCGTCAACCTCCGTGACGGCGTGGGAAGTTACTCGCCCGAGGGCGCCTTCACCTGGCTGCACCGCGACCCCGTCCCCGGACGGCGCGGGAACGACGCGGCCGTCGCCCCCGACGGCGCGCTGTGGGCGGGTTCGATGGCGTACGACGAGACGCCCGGCGGCGGCAACCTGATCCGGCTCGCGCCGGACGGGTCGGTGGAGACGGTCCTCGACGACGTCACCGTCTCCAACGGCACCGGCTGGAGCCCCGACGGCACGCTCATGTACTACGTCGACACGCCGACGCGGCGCATCGACGTCTTCGACGTGGAGGGCGAACGGGTCACCGGGCGACGGGAGTTGGCGACCGTCGAGGAGGGCGCCGGGTTCCCCGACGGCCTGACCGTCGACGCCGACGGCTGCGTCTGGGTGGCCCTGTGGGACGGCGCGGCCCTGCGCCGCTACACGCCGTCCGGCGCCCTGGACCGGGTCGTCCCGCTCCCGGTCCGGCGGCCCACGGCGTGTGCGTTCGGGGGTGCGGATCTGTCCGACCTGTACGTCTCGACGGCCCGAGTGGGCCTGAACTCGCCATCGCCGCTGGCGGGTTCGCTGCTTGTGCTGCCCGGCGTCGGGCGCGGGTCGGCGCAGGCCTCGTACGCGGGCTGACCCTGCCCCGTAAAGCCCTCTCAGCCCCCGCCGTCCGGCGGGGGCTGAAACTTTTCGCTGCGCGACCCATTGACGTCGAAGCGCTTCGAATCTACGGTCCGTTCGAAGTTACGGGCAAGAGCCGAAATTTCGAACAGCCACTTCCGAACAGTAAGGGCAGGGCATGGGACGACCTGGCCTGAACCGCAGGCAACTCCTCGCCGGGATCGGCGGGCTGACCGTCGCCGGAAGCTTCGGCTTCGCGGCGCTCGGGACGGGGGCCGACGCGCTCGCCTCCGGAGCGGACACCCGCGTGCGCTACTGGAACCTCTTCAGCGGCGGCGACGGCTACAACATGATCGCGATGCTGGACGCCTTCCGTAAGGCGAACCCCGGCATCGACGTGAAGGACTCCACCCTCCAGTGGGGCAGCCCCTTCTACACCAAGCTCGCCATGGCGGCGGCCGGCAACCGCGCACCGGACCTGGGCGTCATGCACCTGGGCCGGGTCACCGGATTCTCGCCGGGCCGCCTGCTCGACCCCTGGGACATCGGCCTGCTCACCAGATACGGCGTACGGGAGGCGGACTTCAACCCCGCGCTGTGGAAGCGCGCCGTCATCGACGGCAAGCTCTACGCCCTGCCCCTCGACATCCACGTACAGCTCAGCTTCTACCGCAAGGACGTGCTGAAGAAGGCGGACCTGCTCGGCGACGACGGCCGGATCGTGCCCGTGACGTCGACCGGCGACTGGTTCGACCTGCTGAAGAAGGCCAAGAAGGCCACGAGGAAAGGGCTGCAGACCCTCGGCCTGCACGCCAACGACCAGAACTTCATGTGGTGGTTCTTCGTCGCCTTCTACACCCAGCTCGGCGGCACCTACTTCAACGCCGCCAACACCGAGGTCACCTTCGACACCGACAAGGCGACCCAGGTCCTGGAGTTCCTGCGGCAGCACGTCACCGACGGGTACTCCGTCGAAGGCGCCGCCGACGGCGAACAGTTCATCAACGGCGCCCCCTTCACCTGGGAGGGCAACTGGTCGGTGCCGGTCTTCTCCGGAGCGAAGGTGGAGTACGGCGCGACCCCGCTGCCACCCGTCTTCGGCAAGCAGGCCACGCACGCCGAGTCGCACTCGTTCGTACTCCCGCACCAGGCCGACCGCGGCGGCCCCGCCAACGAGGCCGCGCACCAACTCGCCGCCTACGTCGTCAAGCACGCGCAGCAATGGGCGGCCGGCGGCCACATCCCCGCCTACACGCCGACCCTGTCCACGGACGCGTACAAGAAGCTCAGCCCGCAGAACGAGTACGTGTCGGCCATGGACCACCAGGCCACCGAGCCGAAGGTCTGGTTCGCCGGGTCCACCGGCATCCTCGCCCAGCGCGTCGGCCCGGTCGTCGTCTCCTCGACGATGGGCTCCGCCCGACCGGCCACCGCGGCCCGCCGCATGAAGAGCACGCTCACCCAGCTCCTCGCCATGAGGAACCCCATGGACGGCAAGACCGCCGCGCAGGGAGGCGCGCTCGCATGACGACGACCGGCGCAGAGACCGTCATCGCCCCGCCGCGCGCCAGGACCGCCGCGCCCAGCGCCACCGCCCGCCGCAAACAGGGCCTCCAGCACGGCGGCTGGTTCGTGGCCCCGTTCCTCGTCCTCTTCGCCCTGTTCGTGATCTGGCCGCTGCTGCGCGGCGTCTACCTCAGCTTCACCGACGCCAACATCTCCGGCGACGCCCCGGGCTTCGTCGGCCTCGACAACTACCGCGAGGCCCTGCACGACCCGCTGATGTGGGACTCGCTCGGCCACAGCGCCTTCTTCACCCTGCTCGTCGTGCCCTGCATCACGGTCCTCGCCTTCCTCCTCGCGATGCTCGCCCACCACATCGAGCGCGGAAAGTGGCTGTGGCGGCTCTGCTTCTTCCTGCCGTTCCTGCTGCCCTCCACCGTCGCGGGCAACTTGTGGCAGTGGCTGTTCAACCCCGGTACCGGCATGGTCAATCACGTCTTCGGCATCGAGACGCCCTGGCTGACCGACAAGTCGTACGCGATGCTCGCCGTCGTCATCACGACCCTGTGGTGGACGGTCGGCTTCAGCTTCCTGCTCTACCTCGCCGCCCTCCAGGGCATCCCCGCCCACCTCTACGAAGCCGCCAAGCTGGACGGCGCCAACGCCTGGCACCGCATGGTCCACATCACGCTGCCCATGCTGCGCAACATCACGGGGCTCGTCATCGCGCTGCAGATCCTCGCCTCGCTCCAGGTCTTCGACCAGGCCGTCACGATCATGGACTTCGGCCCAGGACCCGAGGACTCCACCCGCACCTTCGTGCAGTACACCCTCGAAGAGGGCTTCACCAGCTACCGCGTGGGCTACGCCTCCGCGATCTCCGTCATCTTCTTCGTGATCATCGCGGCCGTCGCCCTCGGGCGGATGTGGCTGCTGCGCAACCGAGAGGAGGGCGCGCGATGAGCAGCACGCACATCCGGCTGAAGCCCCGCAGTTCCTGGACGCCCAGCCAGATCGTCCTGACCCTGATCGGGACGGCCGTCTCCGTGGTGTTCCTGGCGCCGCTGGCCTGGGCCCTGTTCACCTCGCTCAAGTCGGAGACCGAGGCCGTCGAGGTGCCGCCGCACTGGCTGCCGAAGGAGTGGACGGGCCAGGCCTGGCAGGCCCTTTTCGAGTCCGGCAACATCACCAACTGGTTCGTCAACTCCCTGGTCGTCTCGGTGTGCGTGACGACCGTGGTGCTGTGCGTCGCCGCACTCGCCGGATACGGCTTCGCCCGCACCGAGTTCCGCGGCAAGAGCGTCCTGATGGGCGTCGTGATGGCGGGACTGATGATCTCCCCGGCGGTGCTCGGCGTCCCGCTGTTCACCACGGTCCAGCAGATGGGCATGGTCGACACCTACTGGGGCATGATCCTGCCCCAGTGCGCCCCCGCGGCCATGGTCTACATCCTCTACAAGTTCTTCCAGGGCATCCCCAAGGAGCTGGAGGAGGCCGCGTTCATCGACGGCGCCGGCCGCTGGCGGATCTTCTTCACCATCGTGGTGCCGCTCGCCCGCCCCTCGCTCGCGGCGGTCGGCATCTTCACCTTCATCGCGTCGTGGAACAACTTCCTGTGGCCGTACATGGTCACCAACAACCCCGACCTGATGACCATGCCGAACGGCATCGCGACCGTCATGAACTCCTACGGCATCCAGTGGGCCCAGCTCATGGCCGGCGGGCTGATGGCGGGCCTGCCGCTGATCATCGTCTTCGTCTTCTTCCAGCGGCAGATCGTGGCGGGCGTCGCCCACACGGGCCTTGCGGGCCAGTGACCGCCATCCGCACCTCGTACGAAAGGGAACCATTGCGCACCGCACGCTTCACCCTCGACCCGGCGTTCACCGTGGGCCAGGTCAACCCCCGGCTCTTCGGCTCCTTCGTGGAGCACCTCGGCCGCTGCGTCTACACCGGCATCCACGAGCCGGGCCACCCGACGGCCGACGAGTCGGGCCTGCGCACCGATGTCCTGGACCTCGTACGGGAGTTGGGTGTCACGGCGATCCGCTACCCCGGTGGCAACTTCGTCTCGGGCTACAAGTGGGAGGACTCGGTCGGCCCGGTCGAGGACCGCCCGCGCCGGCTCGACCTCGCCTGGCGCACGACGGAGCCCAACCGCTTCGGCCTCTCCGAGTACATCGCGTTCCTGAAGAAGGTCGGCCCGCAGGCCGAGCCGATGATGGCCGTCAACCTGGGCACGCGCGGCGTCGCCGAGGCCATCGAACTCCAGGAGTACGCCAACCACCCGTCCGGTACAGCCCTTTCGGACCTGCGGGTGGAGCACGGCGACAAGGATCCCTTCGGTATCCGGCTGTGGTGCCTGGGCAACGAGATGGACGGCCCGTGGCAGACCGGCCACAAGACGGCAGAGGAGTACGGGCGGATCGCCGCCGAGACGGCCCGCGCCATGCGCCAGATCGACAAGGACGTCGAACTGGTCGCCTGCGGCAGCTCGGGCCAGTCGATGGAGACGTTCGCCGAGTGGGAGGCGAAGGTCCTCGCCGAGACGTACGACCTGGTCGACCACATCTCGCTGCACGCCTACTACGAGGAGCACGACGGCGACCGCGACTCCTTCCTCGCCTCGGCGGTGGACATGGAGTCGTTCATCGAGAACGTCGTCGCGACCTGCGACCACGTGGGCGCCCGCCTCAAGTCGAAGAAGAAGATCAACCTCTCCTTCGACGAGTGGAACGTCTGGTACATGTCCCGCACCGACGCCGAGGTCTCCGCCCTGGACTGGCCCGAGGCGCCGCGCCTCCTGGAGGACGTCTACTCGGTCACCGACGCGGTCGTCTTCGGCTCGCTCCTCATCGCCCTCCTGCGCCACGCGGACCGCGTGACGGTCGCCTGCCTCGCCCAACTGGTCAACGTCATCGCCCCGATCATGACCGAGCCCGGCGGCCCGGCCTGGCGCCAGACGACGTTCTTCCCGTTCGCGCAGGCCTCGAAGTACGGCCGCGGCGAGGTCCTCGACGTCCGCGTCTCCGGACCGACGTACGACACGAAGCGGCACGGCACCGCGGACCTGCTGCACGCGACGGCGGTCCGCGCGGACGACGGCACGGTCACGGTCTTCGCGGTCAACCGCAGCCAGACGGAGCCGCTGCCGCTCGAAGTGCCCTTGCAAGCACTGGAGTTGACCTCCGTCATCGAGCACTCGGTACTGTCCGACGCGGACCCGGACGCCCGGAACACGCTCGCGGATCCGGAGCGGGTGGCGCCGCACGCGGGGTCGGGCACGACCCTCGCGGACGGCACGCTCAAGGCGACGCTTGAGCCGCTTTCCTGGAACGTGATCCGGCTGGGCTGAGGCGCCGGCGCAGCCGCCGGGCCGGGCTTTTGGCAGGTCTCCGGCCCGGTCGGCTACCGAGGAGCCGTTTCAGCCGTGTCGACCGGCGACAGACGCAGACCGATCCGGCGCTCCTGTGTATTCACGCTGAGGACGCGGACCACGACACGGTCCCCGACCTGAAGGTGTCGTTGCGGATCGTCGGCCTCGCTGTCCGGCAGCCGGGGGAGGAGGATGCCCGTGAGGCCGCTGCCGACGTCCGCGAGCACTCCTACCGGCCCGACGTGCGAGACGCGGGCCGGGACGGTCTCTTCCAGCTTCTCGCGCGCGAACTCCAACAGCGGATCCGGCGTCAGGGCCCGGAGCGACAAGCGGATCGCACCGTGTCTGACGCCGGTGTCCAGAACCTGCACCGTGACCTCCTGTCCGAGGCGCAGGAGGTCGGGCAGGTCCGGCTTTCGATCCCAGGAGACTTCCAGACGGTCGATCAGCCCCTCCGTATCCCCAAGTTTTACGTAGGCCCCGAAATCCACGATCCCTGAGACCGTCCCTTTGAGGATGTCGCCGGGCTGAAAAGTGGAGGGGCTCTCCGGGTTGTCCACTGGTGTTCCTTCACTGGCTTCTGTTGGAGTATCCGTCAATCGAATCCCACCAGACCGGCTCGCCGTCGATCAACTCATTGAAGCGGGGGATCTCGTCGACGGGTATGACCCACTCGTACTCATCTCGGCCGCGTGTGTTCTTGTGTGGCTGACGGTACTGGTCAGCAGGGAACGCTTCCTCGAACTCGGGCTTCATGCGGTACTCCCAGAAGCCCGGTTCGAACCCTCCTTCGCCCGCATACCGCGCAGCGACCACTTCGTCTTCGCCGAGGTAGGCAGTTCCTTCATGGAGCTTTCCGTCCGGGCTGCGGTTGGCTGGGTGCTCCGCCGGATTGAGCCCGTACTTGGCCGATTCGCGGAAACCCATTTTCGGTGACCGATAGAGGCGAATCGGGCAGTCGTCCGGCGCGAGGCCCAGAGGATCCGAAGACGCTGTGGGGTTCGTGACATACCCGACGGGGTTGGGCGACGGGGCGAGCCTCAAGGGATCCGCGGTCAGATACCGGGCGGTCTCCGGATCGTAGTGGCGGAAGTAGTTGTGGTGGAGGCCGGTCTCGGGGTCGTAGTACTGGCCGGGGAAGCGCAGTGGTGTGTAGGTGGTGGCGCTGGTGGCGTTCCAGGCGGTGGCGCCCCACAGGGTGCTGCGGGTGCGCCAGGCGACGGAGCCGTCCTCGCCGATGAGTTCGCGGGGCGTGCCGACCAGGTCGGTGACGATCGCGAAGAAGCGGGAGTCGATCTCTGTCTGTGGTGCGTCGGCCGTGGCCAGGTGCCGTTCGGTCTGGGCGATGGGGAGGGGCCCCTGATGGTCCCAGGTGAGCGCGATCGGGTTCGGCAGGTCGGCGGAGTACGTGGTCTGTTCGCACAGGGTCGCGCCGTCCCACGTGAACTCGGTGCGTTCGACGACGGTTTCGCCGTCGGCGGCGTAGCGGAGTTTGGCGGTGCGGCGGCCGAGGGGGTCGTAGGTGTAGCGCCAGACGGTGCCGTCAGGGGTGATGGCCTGGGCGAGACGGTCCTCGGCATCCCACGTGTAGCGCCAGGTGTCGGGTTTACGGGACAGGCGGGTCTTCTGGCGGAGGGTGACGCGGCCGAGGGCATCGTGTTCGTACCGGACGCTTCCGGCACGGGTGAGGTCGGTGCCGGAGTAGGTGCGCTCGCCGGTGGCTTCGTGGCCGGGGTGGGTGTCGGGCCAGTCGGCGTGGGTCTGGTTGCCGGCCGTGTCGTAGGCGTAGGTCTCGGTCCAGTCCTTGGCGTGGACGGTGGTGACCCGGCCTGCCGCGTCGAGGTCGAACTCGCGTCGCCCGGTCAACTGGTCGTCGACGGCGCTGAGATGACCGTCGGGGCGGTAGGTGTAGGCACGGTGCTGGAGGGTGCGGCCGTCCCCGGAGGTGGCGGACTGCGAGGTGAGACGGCCCAGCGGGTCGTAGGTGTGGTGCAGGGTGAGGAACTCGTCGATGTGCCGGGTGAGTTCACGGCCCGCGGCGTCGTAGGAGATGTCGATGGGGCGGCCCGAAGCCACCAGGTGGGTGCGTCGGCCCGCCGCGTCGTGATCCCACGTGGTGGTCGCGCCTGTTGGTGTCCTGCGTCCGTCGCGGCGCCCCAACGCATCACGTGAGTAGACGAGTTCACGACCATCGACGATTTCCGAGCGCACCTGTCCGTGGAGATCGCGGACAATGGTCAGGTCTGTGCCGTCGGGCCCCTGAGCCTGGACGAGGCGGCCGGCCACGTCGTAGGCGTAGGTGGTGACCTGGCCGTCCGCGTTTCGGCGGAGAGCCTGTCCCAGTGCGTCGCGCTCGAAGCCGGTGGTCTGCCCCAGGGGGTTGACGCGGGCTGCCAGTCTGCCCGCCGCGTCATGCCGGTAGGTCAGGGAACGGTCGTCGAAGTCGGTTTCGGCGATCAGCCGGCCCGCCGCGTCGCGGGTGTAACTCCACGTCAGTCCCTGCGGGTTGACGACCTCGGTGAGGTGCAGCTCGGTGTCGTGGGTGAAGGTGTAGCGCACGCCGTCGGGGTTCGTTCGCGCGGCGAGCAGGTCGAAATGGGTGTACTCGAAGTGGGTGACACCACCGAGCTGGTCGACGTGAGTGGTGCAGTTCCCCTCGCCGTCGTACGTCCAGGACTCCACGGTGCTGTCCGGTGCGGTGCGGCGGGTCAGTTGGCCCTCGGCCGTCCACTCCAGGCAGGTGGTGGTGCCGGTGGGGTCGGTGATCGTGACGGGACGGCCGAGTGCGTCGCGTTCGTAGCGGGTGAGTGCACCGAGAGGATCCGTGATCTCAACCGGAACGCCCGCTCGGTCGCAGCGGATGGCGGTGACGCTGCCGAGCGGGTCGGTGAGCGTGGTGGGGCGGCCCGCGTCGTCGTAGGTGAAGCGGGTGGTCAGACCGGAGGGGCCGGTCAGGGAGGTGCGGTTGCCGCGGCTGTCGTAGGTGTGCCGGGTGGTGTTCCCGTCGGGTGTCGTGATGCCGGTCAGCCGGGAGAGCTCACCGTACTCGGCGGTGGTCTCGGCGCCGTCGGGCCGCACGATGGTGACGAGGCGCCCCTCGGCGTCGTAGCGCCGGGTGACGGTGTGGCCCAGCGGGTCGGTGCGGGTGAGGAGGTGGTCGCGGCTGTCCCAGGTCTGGGTAGTGGTGTTTCCCAGCGGGTCGGTGATCGCGATGACCTGGCCGTGCGGGTTGGCGCGGTAGGTGGTGCTGTGGCCGAGGGAGTCGGTGTACCTGGCGGTGGTGCTGGCGTCGTCGTGCGGACCGGCGTAGCTGATCCGGGAGTTGAGGAAGCCGTCGCTGCCCTGGGTGGCGACGACCCGGCCCGAAGCGTCGTAGGTGTAGGTGAATTCGGTGTCGTTGCTGTCGCGCCAGCCGGTGACGCGGTGGGCGGCGTCGTAGGTGAAGCGGGTCGGGGCGTCGACGGCGTTGCGAACCTCGTTGAGATCGCCGGACTCGTCGTCGTAGGAGTAGCCGCGCAGGCGGAGTGGGCCGTCCTCGGTGAGGGCGTGCACGGCGGTGACCCGGTGGGTGTCCGGGGCGGTGGTCAGGGGCAGGCGGTAGCCGGCGGAGTGGGCGAGTTCCGACAGGGCGTCGTCCTCGTCCCGTTCGAGGGTGATGTGGTGGTGGTTGCGGTCCTCGATCCGGGTCAGCCACCACGTTCCCTCGCGTGCCTCGGCGGGTTCGAAGTGACGGGTCAGACCGGCCCGGGGGTCGTCCACGACCAGCATGTACGAGGAGCCCTGGGACAGGTAGGTCAGCGGAAGGCGTTCACCGGCGGCCGGGTCGACGCGGTCGCCGACGATGTCCGGAGTGCGCGGGTAGTACAGGCTGGAGCCGTCCTCGCGGCGCCACCACACACCCTCCCCTGCCGGGTCCTTCTCCAGGCGTTCGTCGAGGGTGGAGGCCCAGGACGGGCCGAAGCTGATGCCGTGGGCGTAGCCGGTCAGGTGGGTGCGGCGCAGCGTCAGCGGCAGGATGCCCGGCAGATCCACATCGGTCTGTGCCATGGCCATCTGGCCGCTGGCCATGTCGATGGGGTCACCGCAGAACTCCTTGTCCTTGAACGCGCGGGCGTCCTTGGCACGCTCCACCAGGTCGGGGTCGTTCTTCCGGGCCTCGTCGATCTTGAGGGGAGCCCCGGAGCCGGACGTGCCGTCGCCGGACCTGCCGTCCCCGTCCTTCTTGCCCCCGACGATGGCGTTGACCTTGTCACGAACGTCGTGGTCCTTGCCCTTGTGCAGCCGCGAGGCGCCCTTGACCCGCTCGGGCACGGTCTCCGTGATGTGCTTGGCGACTTTGCCGAGCGCTTTCTCGGAGCCCTTGAGCGCGCCGTGCAGCACGCTGTCGAAGGCCTGCGTGAACGGGTCGCGGCCCTTGCTCCGGCCGAACGCGCCCCGCGCCTTGCCCAGCGACGAGGTGCCGGCCAGATGGAGCTCGCCGCCGTGCTTGGAGACCTTGCCCGCGCCGTCCTCGAACTCGATGTGGTCGATCTTGGTGCGTTTCTGCGCGCCCCCGCCGGCCGAGGCGAGTTGCGTGGCGTCCCCGGCCGAGGCGATGTGCATCCCGCCCTTGCCGTCATGCCCGCCGCCGCTGCCGTCGGCGGCAGGCATCGAGAACGCGCCCTCGGCCAGGTCGAGCACCATGTCCTCGACCATCGCCTCCAGCTTGGCGTTGATCGGCTCGGTGATCTTGGCCAGGACCTCGTCGACGATCCGGTCCACGGCCTCGTCGATGATCCGCTTGACGACCTGGCGCATCGCCGCGACCTCACCGGCGCCGATCAGCGCGGACAGACCACCGGTGACCACGGCCAGACCCGCCGAGATCCCCACCGACGCGGCCATCACGCCGAGTTCGATCTCGGCCTTGGTCTTCATCCCGAAGATGATGTCGGCGAGCACGTCGCACGCGTCCGCGAACAGCCGCGCCAGCTCCGGGAGTTTCTCCAGGTGGCTGCCCTTGATCTGGTTCCAGTGCTTCTCCATCGAGTCGACGGCCCAGCCCTCGGACGACGACAGGATTCGTGAGAACGCCTTGTGCGCGTCACCGCCGTGCCCCTCGAACTGCTCCGCGAACTCCCGCATGGCCGTGGCCATTTCGCGGTAATCGTCCTCGTCGACGTTCGGGAAGTTGATCCCGATGAAGTCCAGGACATCGTCCAGCCAGCCCGGAATCGTGTAGCCCATCCCCCGTGCACCCCTCGTGATTCAGCCGTCCGGTTGCCGTATCCGCGTTCGAACCCTACTGGGGCGGACGTTCCCAGCGGGGTACCGGTTGCAGGGATCGTCCGTGGGCAGTTCGGGTGACCACAGGGCAAGTTGAAGGCACGGGCGGGAGTCGTGATCGGGGAGCAGGCGGACGCCGCGGCGATTGCCCGGACGGAGTTCCCGGACAAGGGGACTCCACGCGGTGGCCGGGCGCCTCACGTCCCGGACGCATCATCCCGCTGCGCCTACTGGAAGCTCAGCCGGTGCGGATGCGTGAGGTCGGCGGGGCACGTGAAGACGCGCATCAGGCCCCGGCCCAGGTACACGCCCATGGGCGTGGAGGCGCCCAGAACGCCGGTCAGGTGCTGATCCTCCAGTGGCACCCAGGTCTTGACGCCGCCCCACTCCCCGTCGTCGACGGTGAGCAGCGGACGCATCGGCGTTCCGCACGACGCGCAGTCGACGCGCGCCGGGTCGGTCAGGTGCCAGGTGGCGTAGCCGCCGGCCTTTAAGCCCGGGGCGATGGACAGGTCGTGCTGGTAGGACAGGGATCTCGGCGGTGCGGGGCGCGCGGCCATGGCCGCCTCGAACTCCGCGTGGCTGTCGTAGCTGCCCCACGGCTCCTCGGATGCCTCCAACGCCGCCTCCTCCAGGGCCATTTGTTCGTCCTCCCACGCGTCGACCGCGTCCCGCAGCTCATCGCTCAGCAGGTCGCCGTACTCGTGCTCCACGACCTGTTCCGGGTCGAGGACGCACGGGCTCGGCACGCACTCCCCGCGGCCCACGACGACCGGCTCCGGCTGGTCCGTGAGCACGTGCCGGACCTCCGCCGCGCGGCGCCACTTCAGCACCACGTCGATCGTCCGGCCGGGGCCGTGCGCCTCGAAGGGGCACCACAGGAACTGCAACAGGTCGGCGCCGTCCGGCCCGGCGGGCAGGTCGGGGATGTCGCGGGCGAAGAGCTGGGCGGCGGCCAGCAGCGGGATCGGGTCCTCGTCCGCGAATCCGGGCGCCCGCCGCACCCGGTAGTCCCCGCGCCGCGCCGTCTCGCCACGGCGCCGCGCGCGCAGGTCCGCGAGCCGGTACCCGGTGCCCTCGCGGTGCACGGCCGTGCACACCGGCCAGGGCTCGTCCGCCGGCCACGGCAGGGGACCGGCCACCGAACTCTGCGCGGGGCCGGGAGTGCCGGGGCGCGGGTGCGGCCGGGGCGTGGTGCGCCGGAACTCCCGTAGGCCCGGGAAGGGTTCCTCGGGGTCGATGGGCCGTGGGGGAGTCGTGCGGGTCACTCGGTTCCTTCCGGCCGTCGCGGTGACCGCATGCTGGGCCGAAAGCAGTGAGGTTCCTGTGAGGGGGGTCAACTACCGTTCATCTACTGCTTGTTGAAGTGATCGGAATCGGCAAAGCGGAGACCTGGAATCCACTGTCCACCTTGTTGAAGTGCTCGCGACAACGTGATGATCGGCCCGGCCGCCGGGGACGCAGGACCGGCGGTCGCACAGCACCCGCACCGCCCCTGTCCACCCTTCTCAGGAGGCAGTACGTTGCGCGACACACGACCCCACAGATGGCGCCGGGCCGGCGCCGCCCTCATCGGCACGGCGGCTCTCGCCCTCGCCGGATTCGGAGCCGCGGGCCAGGCGGACGCCGTCACCGCGTCCGCCACCCCCGCCGCCACAGCGCTCACCCCGCACGTGACCTGGAAGAGCGCCTGTGCCACGCCCGCCAAGGCGGGCGAGATGGGCTGCAAAGCCAAGCGGGTCACCGGCGGCACCACCGCCTACGCGGTGCAGCGCGCCAAGGCAGGGCACGCCGCACCCGACGCGGCCGACGCCTCGACCCCCTCCGGCTACGGGCCGAGCGACCTGCAGACCGCCTACGGCCTGACGTCCGCCGCCGCGTCCAAGGGCGCGGGCGAGACGATCGCCGTCGTCGACGCCTACGACGACCCGAACGCGGCGGCGGACCTCGCCAAGTACCGCTCGTACTACGGCCTTCCGGCCTGCACCGCGGCCAGTGGCTGCTTCAAGAAGGTGAGCCAGACCGGCTCCACCACGTCGCTGCCGACCGCCGACACGGGCTGGGCCGAGGAGATATCCCTCGACCTCGACATGGCCGGCGCGACCTGCCCCAAGTGCAACATCCTTCTCGTGGAGGCGAAGTCCGCGACGATGGCCAACCTCGGCACCGCCGTGAACGAGGCCGTCACCCTCGGCGCCAAGTACGTCTCCAACAGCTACGGCGGCTCGGAATCGTCCTCGGACACCTCCTACGACACCACGTACTTCAACCACCCCGGCGTCGCCATCACGGTCAGCGCCGGTGACGAGGGCTACGGAGCCGAGTACCCGGCGGCCTCCCGGTACGTGACCGCCATCGGCGGCACGGCCCTGTCCAGGTCCACCTCCACCAGTCGTGGCTGGACCGAGTCCGTGTGGAACACCAGCGGCAGCGAGGGCACCGGCTCGGGCTGCTCCGCGTACGACACCAAGCCCGCCTGGCAGACCGACACCGGCTGCTCGAAGCGGAGCATCGCCGACGTCGCCGCGGTCGCCGACCCGGCCACCGGCGTCTCGGTCTACGACTCGTACGGCATCACCGCCGGCTGGTACACCTTCGGCGGCACCAGCGCCTCCGCGCCGATCATCGCGGGTGTCTACGCACTCGGCGGCGTCCCGTCGAGCGGCTCGTACCCGGCGAAGTTCCCGTACACCAAGGCGGGCACGGCCGCGCTGAACGACGTCACGAGCGGCTCCAACGGCAGCTGCTCCGGCAGCTACCTCTGCACGGCGGGCACCGGCTACGACGGCCCGACCGGCGTGGGCACCCCGCAGGGCGTGAGCGCCTTCACCGGCTGACCCGGGGGGCCCACGGATACGGGGGATACGGGGGAACAGTGCGGGCCGCGGCGATCCAGCCGCGGCCCGCCGCCTCCGCGTTTCACATGCTGGGCCGCCCGACCCTTTTCATACCGTTCCCATAGGGAACGTGTGCACAGTGGTCGGCATGGATTTCTCGTGGACGATCGTCGTCGCCGGAGCCCTGGTCGGGCTCGCGGTGGGTCTCACCGGGATGGGCGGTGGCGCCCTGATGACACCGATCATGGTCATGTTCTTCGGGGTCAACCCGACCGCGGCCATCGGCAGCGACCTGGCGACCTCGCTGTTCATGAAGCCCTTCGGGGCCGCGGTGCACCAAAAGGCGGGCACGATCCGCTGGGACATCGTCCGCTGGCTGCTGCCGACCGCCGTGCCGGCCGCTTTCGCCGGGGCCCTGCTCCTGCAGGCGTTCGGGGACGGCGAGGAGCTTCAGACCCGGGTCAAGTACGTCATCGGCGGCGCTCTGCTGCTCGCCGTGGTCGGCATGGTCGCCAGAATGTGGCTCGACCGGCGCCGCGGCCTGGGCTCCGGTGCCGCCGAGGACGCGGACGTACGGGTCAGGCCGGTGGCGACGCTGCTGATCGGCCTGCTCGGCGGGCTCGTGGTCGGGATGACCTCGGTCGGCTCGGGCTCCCTGATCATCGTGATGCTGATGCTGGCCCACCCCCGGCTCCGGGCGAACCACCTGGTCGGCACCGACCTGGTGCAGGCCGTCCCGCTGGTCGGCGCCGCCGCCCTCGGCCACTACCTGGTCGGCGACGTCTCCCTCGGCCTCGCCGGCACCCTGCTGATCGGCGCCATCCCCGGCGTCCTGGTCGGCGCGCTGCTGTCCACCCGGGTCTCCGGCCCCGCCCTGCGCTGGGCCCTGGTCGTGCTGCTCTCCGGCTCGGGCCTGGCCATGTGGGGGCTCGGCGGCATCCCACTGGTCCTGGTCTGCCTCGTCCTCGCGGCCGTGGGCGTCGCGGTGACCCTGCGCACCCGGCGCACCGATGCCGCGCTCCCGGGGGACGACCGCACAGCGGCGCCGGAACGGACCCCGACAATGACCGCATGAGGATTTCAGCCCGAGCCGACTACGCGGTGCGCGCGAGTCTGGAGCTCGCCGTGCGCGGAGACGGCGAACCGGTCAAGGCGGAGATGATCTCCGCGGCGCAGGACATCCCGCACAAGTTCCTGGAGGGGATCCTCAGCGATCTGCGGCGCGGCGGCATCGTCGTCAGCCGGCGCGGCGGCAACGGGGGATATCTGCTGGCCCGGGCCGCCGACACGATCACGGTCGCCGATGTCGTACGCGCCGTCGAGGGGCCCATCGTGTCGGTGCGCGGCGAGCGGCCCAGCGCGCTCGCCTACACGGGCCCGGCGCAGCCGCTGCTCCCGCTGTGGGTGGCGCTGCGGGCCAACGTGCGCAAGATCCTGGAGGGCGTCACGCTCGACGACCTCGCCCGCGACCGGCTGCCGGACCCGGTGCGGGAACTGGCCGACGACCCGGCCGCCTGGCGCAACCCCTGAGCCCGCTCCCGCTCAGGAACCCGGGGCCCGCACCAGCCGGTCCACCGCCGCCGTGCCCGAGTTGTAGGACACGTCCCGCCCGGCCCCGAGCAGCGCTTCGAGGCCGGACACCAGGCGCAGGACATCCGGCTGCGGGCGCACGACGAGGCGCAGGAAGCTGCTGGAGGAGCCGATCTTGTTGCCGCACTCACGCACCAGCACCCCGTGCCGCGCGAGCAGCTGATCGCGGACCTCGACCCCGTCGACGCCGGCCGGCAGCCGTACGTACAGGAAATTGCCCTGGGACGGGTACACGGTCAGGGCGGGCAGGCGGGCCAGGTGCCAGCGCATGTCCTGCCGGTCCCGGCACACCTGGCGGATGCTGTCGGCGTACTCCTGGCGGTGCTCGCGCAGCATGAACACCACGGTCTCCGCGAAGGAGTTGAGGTTCCACTTGGGCAGCGCGGCCCGGATCCGCCCGGCCAGGGCCGGGTTCGCGACGAGGTAGCCGAAGCGGATGCCGTGCAGTCCGAAGTTCTTGCCGAGGCTGCGCAGCACGATGACGTTCGGGCGCAGGACGGCTTCCTGTACGAGGCTCGGGTCCTGGCCGCCCTCGGCGAAGGCGCCGGCGTCGGCGAAGTCCAGGAACGACTCGTCGATCACGACCAGGTCCAGGTGGCTCAGCGTGTCGACGAGGGCGAGCAGCGCACGGCGCGACAGCAGCCCGCCGTCGGGGTTGTTCGGATTGCAGATCACCGCCACCCGCGAGCCGCGCGCGCGGATGAACTCCGCGTACGCCGCCGGGTCGAGCGCGAATCCGTCGCGTTCCGGCAGCGGGAACATGTCGACCCGCTTGCCCGTCTCCATCGGCTGGTCCGTCCAGCGCCCGAACGTCGGCACCGGCACGGCCAGGGACTCGCGGACCAGCAAGTGATCGATCCAGGTGATGAGTTCGGTGGAGCCGTTGCCCATCGCGACCGTTGCCGGGTTGAGCCCGAGGACATGGCACAGCTCGGCGGTGATGGTCTCGGCGCTGCTCGGGTAGTACGTCAGGATCTCGTGCAGCCGCCCGCGCAGCGCGTCGAGCATCGCGGGCGTGGGGAAGTACGGGTTGCAGGGGATGCAGAAGTCGGTCACGGTGCCGCCGCCCGCGCCGGCCCGCGTCAGCTGGCCGTACGAGGGGCTGTGGGCCGTGCTGCTCTGGAACAGCGAGACGACGCCTGCGCTCATCAACTGCCTCCGCCCGTATGCGTGTCGGGCTCAGATACGGATACGGGCGGGGCGGCGTTCAAAGGCTGTTGCTCAGGAGGTGCCGAACGAGTGCACCGTCGTCGAGCGGTAGGTGTCGCCGGGCCGCAGCACCGTCGACGGGAACGCGGGCCGGTTCGGCGCGTCCGGGAAGTGCTGCGTCTCCAGGCACAGGCCGTCGCCCTGCCGGTAGGTGCGCCCGGACGGGCCGACGAGCGTGCCGTCGAGGAAGTTCCCCGAGTAGAACTGCACGCCCGGCTGATCGGTGGCGATCCTCAGGGTGCGCCCGGAGCCCGGGTCGCGGAGCGTCGCGAAGTGCACCGGCCGGCTGGTGACGCCCTTGTCGAGGACCCAATTGTGATCGAAGCCCTTCGCGGTGATCAGCTGCGGGTGCCCGGCGCGGATGTCGTCGCCGATCGCCTTGCCGGAGCGGAAGTCGAACGGTGTCCCGGCCACCTTCGCCAGCTCGCCCGTCGGGATGAGACCGGAGTCGGTGGGCGTGTACCGGGCGGCGGCGAGGGTGAGCTCGTGATCGTGGATGCCGCCGCTGCCCTCGCCCGCGAGGTTGTAATAGGTGTGGTTGGTGAGGTTCACGACGGTCGCCCTGTCCGTCGTCGCCGTGTAGTCGATGCGCCAGTCGCCGCGCGCGGTGAGGGTGAACGTGACCTTCACCTTGAGCGTGCCCGGGTAGCCCATCTCGCCGTCGACCGACGTGTAGTGCAGGTCGAGGCCCACGTCGGAGCCGGACGTGAACGGCTCCACGTCCCACACCCGGGTGTTGAAGCCCTTGGCCCCGCCGTGCAGCGAGTTGACCCCGTCGTTCACGGAGAGCTGGTACGCCTTGCCGTCCAGGGTGAAGCGGCCGTTCGCGATGCGGTTCCCGTACCGGCCGATGGTCGAGCCGAAGAACGTGGTCCCGGTGACGTATCGCTCGATGTTGTCGTAGCCGAGGGACACGTTCACGTACCGGCCGCGCCGGTCCGGGAGCTCCAGGGACTGCACGATGCCGCCGTAGGAGAGGACCTTCAGGCGGGTCCCGCCGTTCGCCAGGGACCACCGGTGGATCTTCGTGCCGTCGGCGAGCCTGCCGAAGAGCTCCTTCGTCGGCTTCCTGCCCGCCGAGGCGTGCGCCGTGCCGCCGAGGGCGGTGGCGGCGACCCCGGCGGCCGCCGCCGACGCGATGACCGTGCGTCTGCTCAGTTCCATGTACGACTCTCCCCTTGTCGACCTGCGAACCGTGAACCGACCTGTGAACCTGACCGGCGAGCGGGACTTACGAGCGGTCCTACGAACCGGACTTGCGCTTGTTCCATACGTCGAAGCCGACGGCGGCGAGCAGGGCGAGGCCCTTGATGACCTGCTGCCAGTCGGTGCCGACGCTGAGCAGGTTCATGCCGTTGTTGAGCACGCCGAGGACCAGGCCGCCGATGATCGCGCCGAGGACGGTACCGACGCCGCCGCTCATCGACGCGCCGCCGATGAAGGAGGAGGCGATGGCCTCGAGTTCGAAGTTGAGGCCGGCCTTCGGCGAGGCCGCGTTCAGCCGGGCGGCCACGACCAGGCCCGCCAGGGCGGCGAGCACACCCATGTTCAGGAAGACGGCGAAGGTGACCTTCTTGTCCTTGACGCCGGAGAGCTTCGCCGCGGGCAGGTTGCCGCCGATGGCGTAGATGTGCCGGCCGAAGATCGAGTTGCGCATGACGTAGCCGTAACCGACCACCAGCACACCGAGGATGAGCAGCACGATCGGCGCGCCCTCGTAGCTGGCGAGCAGCATCGTGACGGTGAGGATCGCGGCGATGATCGCGACCAGCTTCAGCAGGAACAGGTTGCGCGGCGGGACCTCGAGCGCGAACTCCTGCTGGCGTCCGCGGTCCCGTACCTCCTGCACGACCACGAAGACGATCAGCGCGAGGCCGAGCAGCAGCGTGAGGTTGTGGTAGTTGGTGTTCGGGCCGACCTCCGGCAGGAAGCCGTTGCCCATCTTCCCCATGCCCTCGGGGAACGGGCCGAGCGTCTGCCCCTTGAGGAGGATCTCCGTCAGACCGCGGAACAGCAGCATCCCGGCGAGTGTGACGATGAACGACGGTATGCCCAGGTAGGCGATGAGGAAGCCCTGCAGCGAACCCGCCAGGGCGCCCACCACCAGGCAGAGCACCAGGGCGAGCGGCCAGGCCATGCCGTGCTGCACCGTCAGGACCGCCGCGAACGCTCCGGTGAACGCGGTGAGCGAGCCGACCGAGAGGTCGATGTGGCCCGCGATGATCACCAGCATCATGCCGATCGCGAGGATCAGGATGTAGCTGTTCTGCAGCACCAGGTTCGAGACGTTGCGCGGCAGCAGCAGGTCGCCGTCGGTCCATACGGCGAAGAGGGCGACGATCAGGCCGAGCGCGATCAGCATGCCGTACTGGCGCATGTTGCGGCGCAGGCCGTCGAGCACCAGGTGCAGCAGACCGCCGGCCGCGGAACCGCCCGGCGGCGCGGCGGCCGGGCTCTTGTCGGTCACATCGGTGCTCATCGCGTTACCTCTTCGCCTGTCTTGTCTTTTGTCATCTGGCGCATCAGCACTTCCTGCGTGGCGTCGGCCCGCGCCACCTCACCGGTGAGCCGTCCGGCGGCCATGGTGTAGATGCGGTCGCACATGCCGAGCAGTTCCGGCAGCTCGGAGGAGATGAAGACGACCGCCTTGCCCTCCGCGGCCAGCTGGTCGATGACCGTGTAGATCTCGTACTTGGCGCCCACGTCGATGCCGCGGGTCGGCTCGTCCAGGATCAGCACATCGGGACCCGCGAAGATCCACTTGCTGAGGACGACCTTCTGCTGGTTGCCGCCGGAGAGCTTGCCGACCGGCTCGAAGACGGTCGGCGCCTTGATGTTCATCGACGTGCGGAAGCCCTCGGCGACCTGCCGCTCCTCGTGCTCGTCGACGACCCCGCGCTTCGCGACCTTCTTGAGTGCGGTCAGCGAGATGTTGCGATTGATGGTGTCGATGAGGTTGAGCCCGTAGTGCTTGCGGTCCTCGGTGACGTAGGCGATGCCGTGCCCGACCGCCTCCGCGACGGACTTCGTACGGATCTCCTTGCCGTCCTTGAGGACCGTGCCGCCCGCGTACCGCCCGTACGTGCGCCCGAAGACGCTCATCGCTAGTTCGGTGCGGCCGGCGCCCATCAGCCCCGCGATGCCGACGATCTCCCCGCGCCGCACCTGGATCGACACGTCGTCGACGACTTTGCGCTGCTGGTCGATCGGGTGGTGCACGGTCCAGTTGCGGACCTCGAGGGCGGGCGCGGTGCCCTCCTCCGGGTGGTGCGGGGTGCGCTCGGGGAAGCGGTTGTCGAGGTCGCGGCCGACCATGCCGGAGATGATCCGGTCCTCGGTCGTCTCCGCGGCCTTCACGTCCAGCGTCTCGATGGACCGGCCGTCCCGCAGGATCGTCACCGAGTCGGCGACGCGCCGGATCTCGTTGAGCTTGTGGGAGATGATGATCGAGGTGATGCCCTGCTGCTTCAACTCCAGGATCAGATCGAGGAGTTTGCCGCTGTCCTCGTCGTTGAGCGCCGCCGTCGGCTCGTCGAGGATGAGCAGCTTCACCTTCTTGGAGAGCGCCTTGGCGATCTCCACGAGCTGCTGCTTGCCCACCCCGATGTCGGTGACGTGGGTCTCCGGGTGGTCGGACAGACCCACCCGGCGCAGCAGCGTGCTGGCGTGCTTGAGGGTCTCGGTCCAGTCGATGAAGCCGCGCTTGGCGTGCTCGTTGCCGAGGAAGATGTTCTCGGCGAGGGAGAGGAACGGCACCAGGGCCAGCTCCTGGTGGATGATGACGACGCCGCGCTGCTCGCTCGCCCGGATGTCCTTGAAGTGGCAGACCTCTCCTTCGAAGAGGATCTCACCCTCGTAACTTCCGTGCGGATGGACGCCGGAGAGCACCTTCATCAAGGTGGACTTCCCGGCGCCGTTCTCCCCGCAGATGGCGTGGACCTCGCCCTGACGGACCGTCAGCGTGACGTCCGACAGCGCTTTGACACCGGGAAAGGTCTTGACGATCGAGCGCATTTCCAGGACGGGTCCCGCCATGGTCGTGCCTTCCAATCACTAGGTGGGTGCGGTTACTTGAGGTCGCCCTCGGTGTAGTAGCCGCCGTCCACCAGGATTTCCTTGTAGTTGGACTTGTCGACGCTCACCGGCTTCAGCAGGTACGACGGGACGACCTTGGCGCCGTTGTCGTAGGTCTTGGTGTCGTTGACCTCGGGCTTCTTGCCGTTGAGTTCGGCGTCGACCATGTTCGACGCGACCTCGGCCAGCTTGCGGGTGTCCTTGTAGACGGTCTGCGTCTGCTGCCCCGCGATGATCGACTTCACCGACGCCAGCTCGGCGTCCTGGCCGGTGACCACCGGCAGCGGCTTGGAGCCCGAGCCGTAGTTGTCGGACTTCAGCGCCGACAGGATGCCGATGGAGATGCCGTCGTACGGCGAGAGCACCGCGTCGACCTTCTCGCTCTTGTACGACTTGGTGAGGACGTCGTCCATGCGCTTCTGGGCGGTGGCGCCGTCCCAGCGCAGCGTGGTGACCTGGTTGAGCGCGGTCTGGCCGGAGCGGACCACGAGCTTCTTCTTGTCGATGTACGGCTTGAGCACGCTCATCGCGCCGCTGAAGAAGTACTTGGTGTTGTTGTCGTCGTTGGAACCGGCGAACAGCTCGATGTTGAAGGGGCCCTTGCCGTCCTTCAGGCCGAGCTTGTCGACTATGTAACCGGCCTGCAGCTCGCCGACCTTGGTGTTGTCGAAGGACGCGTAGTAGTCGACGTTCTTCGAGTCGAGGATCAGCCGGTCGTAGGCGATGACCGGGATCTTCGCGTCGTGGGCCTGCTGCAGCACGTTGGTGAGCGACTTGTTGTCGATGGCCGCCACGATCAGCGCCTTGACGCCCTGCGTGATCAGGTTCTCGATCTGCGAGACCTGCTGGTCGGGGTCGTCCTCCCCGAAGACCAGCTTGGTCTTGTACCCCTTGGACTGCAGGTTCTTGACAACGTTGTTGCCGTCGGCGATCCAGCGCTCGGACGACTTGGTCGGCATCGCGATGCCGACGGTGCCGCCCTTGGCGCTCGTGGCCTTCTCCTCGCTGCCGCCCTCGCTGCTCTGGCCGCAGGCCGACAGAGTGAGGGCGAGGGACGCGGTCGCGGCCAGTGCGGAGAGTGCGGCTCGGCGGTTTCGCATGGTCATCATCCTTGATGTGTGAGTGCAGATCTCGGTCCGGCGTAGCGAAGTCAGCTGCGGGAGAAGTGAGTTGACCGAGGCGAGGTGCGTTGGATTGTGCGCGGCCCTGTCGGGTTGTGTGAAGTTGTGTTTCCGGAACGTTATTCAGCCGTGTCGAACCGCCGCAGCTCACCCGGCAGCCGGGAGCCGAGCGGAGCCATCGATCCGTCCGCCCCGTGCCGTGCCAGCAGGTCCAGGGCGAGCCGCCCGCGTCGCACCCGCTCCTTCGCGGTGGCCAGGGTCAGCTCCCGCAAGTGGTGCCCGTACGGGTAGATGCCGGGCGTCTTGGACAGCCCGAACTTCAGGTACAGCGGGGCGCCCCGCCGGATCAGCTCGGCCACCTCGTACATGCGCACATAGCCGCCGAGGTCGTCCGGCGCCTCGATGTACATGTCCATGGGTGCGGCCGACACCCGGCGGATCTCGGTGAGGTGGTCCAGGGTGAGGTCGCTCGGCACGTTGAGGGAGTCGGCGCCGAGCCGCTCGAAGACGGCGTACGCGGCCGGGTTGACCGGCCCGATCAGCGCCGAGACCTTGAGCGTCGTGTCGGCGGGGATGATCCCGGCGACCCGGGCCCGGTGCAGCGTCCACAGCACGCCCTCGTCGGCGACGAGGAGGCACTTGACGCCCAGCTCGGTGGCCCGTACGGCGTCCTCGACGCAGCCGGCGACGGCGTTGTGCCCCCGGGCGCGCAGTCCGGCGCCGCCCGAGTCGGTGCGCACCGAGGCGCCGGTGTCCCAGGTGCCGCGCGGACCGGTGAACAGGCAGAGCTCGATGTCGCGTTCGGCGGTGGCCTCGACCATCTCGATGATCTCGGCGTCGGTGAGCATCCACACGCCGCTGCCCTGGCTGATCCGGTGGATCGGCACATCGAGCCGGGAGGACTCCTTGAGCACCACGGCCAGCGCCTCGGGGCCCTCGCACGACGGGATCTCGGTGCGCCAGCGGCCGCCGCCCGGGAAGGCGTGCGGGGAGGCGTCCGCCGGATCGGCGGCGGGGGAGGGCAGGCCAAGGGTGGAGAGTGCGGGTTCGCCGGGATGACGGGGTGAGTCGGTCACGGTGGTCCTTCGTGGTTGTTCGGTATGTCGGATGGGGTTCGGTTCCGTGGGTGGCGGGCCGGGTCCGCGGACGCGGGGACGCCGCGGAGCTCCGTCAGAAGGGCCTCAAGAGAAAGGCCTCAAGGCCGCAGCAGCACCTTCCCCACGTTCGGATCCCCGGCCCCCACCCACTCGATGGCCTCGGCGAACCGCTCCAGCGGCACCTCGTGCGTCACCAGCGGCATCGGGTCGAGCAGCCCCGCCCCGAACATCCGCACCGCGTGCGCCCACGCGTCGGGGCCGGCCCCGAACACGGTGTGCACCTCCAGCTGCCGCACCACCAGATCCGTCGGGTCGAGCCCGTCGGCGCCGGCCGCCGGAAGCCCGGTGAGCACCAGACGTCCGCCGCGCCGCAGCAGGCTCGCGGCGGTCCGTGCCGCGGCGGCCGAACCGGCGGCCTCGATCACCACATCGATGTCGTCGGGCAGCGGCTCGTCGTGCAGCCGGAAGTCCGTCGCGCCGAACTGCCGCGCCAGGGCTGCCCGTTCGTCGCGGGTGCCGATGACGAGCAGCTCCGCGGGCGAGTTCGCCGCGAGGAACTGCACGGCCAGCATCCCGAGCGTCCCGGTCCCGACCACCGCGACCCGCTCCCCGGGCCTGGCCCCGGCCTTGAGCGCCGCGGCGGCGATGCACGCGGCCGGCTCCAGGAGCGCGGCGGCACTCAACTCGGCGTCGTCGGGCAGCGCATGCAGCAGCCGCGCCGGCAGCACCAGTGTCGTGGCCATCGCCCCCGGCTGCGTGAAGCCCGTCTCCTCGTACCCGGCGGTGCACAGTGTCGTGTCACCGGCATGGCACCGCTCGCACACCTGACAGTTCCGGAAGCCCTCGCCGACGACCTTGCGGCCGACGAGTCCGTCCGGCACCCCGCCGCCCACGGCCTCCACGACGCCGGACCACTCGTGGCCGGGCGTCAGCGGGTAACGGACGTACCCCTCGGGCCGGTTGCCCTGGTAGACCTCGCGGTCGCTGCCGCAGATCCCCACGGCGTGCACCCGCACCCGAGCCTCGCCGGGCCCCGGCGGGGCGGGCTCGTGCGGGACGAGCCGGTGCCGGCCAGGACCGTCGACGACGACCGCGGAGCTCACTCGGTCCCCTTGGGCGCGCGCTTCTCCCAGCCCTCGGCCCACAGGTCGAACCGGGCCTGCTGCTGCGGGAACTCGGCCGCCGCGTCCACATCGAGCTCGACGCCGAGCCCGGGTTCGTGCGACAGCTCGAAGTAGCCGTCCACGACCTGCGGCGCGCCCTTCACGACCTTCTTGATGTCGGCGTCGGCGAAGTCGTTGAAGTGCTCCAGGATCTTGAAGTTGGGCGAGGTGAAACCGACTTGCAGCGAAGCGGCCGTCAGCACGGGACCGCCCACGTTGTGCGGGGCGACGAGCATGTAGTGCGTCTCGGCGGTGGCGGCGAGCTTGCGCGTCTCCCAGATGCCGCCGAGGTGGCCGACGTCGGGCTGGATGATGTCGACGGCCTGGCTCTCGAACAGCTCCCGGAACTCGATCCGGTCGTGGATCCGTTCACCGGTCGCCATCGGGATGTCGACCTTCGCGGCCACCTTCTCCAGCGCCTTGAGGTTCTCCGGCGGCACCGGCTCCTCCAGCCACGCGGGCTTGAACGGGGCCAGCTCCCTGGCGAGCCGGATCGCGGTGGCGGGGGAGAACCGCCCGTGCATCTCCAGCATCAGCTCGGCGTCGGGCCCGATGGCGTCGCGCACGGCCTCGATCAACGACACGGCGTACAGCGACTGTTCGTGATCAAGCTCGAAGTGCCCGGTCCCGAACGGGTCGATCTTCAGCGCCCGGTACCCGCGCTCGATCACCGCCTGCGCGGCCTTGTGGTACGCCTCCGGGGTCCGCTCGGTGGTGTACCAGCCGTTGGCGTACGCCTTGACCTTGTCGGTCACCTTGCCGCCGAGCAGCTGCCACACCGGCACCCCGAGCGCCTTGCCCTTGATGTCCCAGCAGGCCATCTCCACCACGGCGATGCCGGACATGACGATCTCGCCGGCCCGCCCGTAGTCGCCGTACTTCATCCGTCGTACGAGGTCCTCGACGGCGAACGGATCGGAGCCGACAATGTGGTTGGCCAGTGCCTCGTTCAAGTAGCCGATGAGCGCGTCGGTGTGGCCCAGCATGCGGGTCTCGCCGACACCGGTGATCCCCTCGTCGGTGTGCACCTGGACGTAGGTCAGGTTCCGCCATGGCGTTCCGACCACATGCGTGCTGATTCCCGTGATGCGCAAGGCAGTTGCCCCCTGTGCCGTTCGATATTTCGTCACTCGTTCGAAATGCTGGCGTGACAGTAAGGACGGCTCGGTGGAGGTGTCAATGGGTCTGCGCGGAGGAACTCCGAGGTCTCTCGCTCGGCAGAACACGCTGTTCGACACAGAAGATTCACAGCACCGGCTTTTTCCGTTACCTGCCGGGCGCTTAGCCTCCGTACGTCATGGACTACTGCCACCCGTGCCGAAGGCACCTCAACGGGGCCCTGGCCTGCCCGGGCTGCGGAACCCCCGCCGACGCCGTGCGCGCCTACGCCGAGGCGCTGGCCGCGCAGGAGGCGGTCGAGGAGCCGGCGACGGCCCCGGGCGGCGAACCCGCCCGGCCGCACCGCCGGCGCCGCCCCCGCAGGGCGCACCGCCGCCGCCGGGGACGCATCCTCCTCGCCACGGCCGGCCTCGCCCTCGCGGCGGGCGGCCTCAGCCTCGCCGAACTCGGCACCGAGTCCTCCGGAGGCGGTGACGCCCAGGCGGCGCCGGACACCGCCGACGCCACCGACACCGTGACGGAGGCGGACGCCACGTCCCCGTCCGGCCCGGCCGCGCCCGCCTCCGGCGCACCGACATCGGCCTCGGCCTCGGCCTCGCCCGGGGCGTCGGCGTCCTCGTCGGCGTCACCGGACGCGGAGCAGAGCACCGGCTCCCCGTCGGCGGACGCCGGCAGCGGCAGCGGTGCTCCGGTGAACGCCCCTTCGTCCAGGGCCGGTTCGCCCCAGGACTCGCCGTCGGCGGCGCAGCCGACCAGCGCGGACCCGAGCCCGACGCCGGCGTCCCCGACCCCCGAGCCGACCCCTTCGCAGACGTGCGACCGTTTCCTGTGGTGGTGCACGTAGCGGGACTACCGGTGCGGGGTCACTCCACCCCGACCATGGTCCGCAGCATGTCCCGCAGGACCAGGCGCTGGTCCCGGGAGAGCCCGGCCAGCGGCTCGCGCGCGAAGTCGAGAGAGTCCCGCAGGCTCCGCGCCATGAGCGTGCCCTCCGCCGTGGGCGCGGCCACCTTCACCCGCCGGTCGCCGGGGGAGGGCTGCCGCTCCACGAGCTCCCGCGCCTCCAGACGGTCCACGATGCCGGTGATGTTCGACGGCTCGCACTTCAGCCGCTGCGCGATCTGCCGCATCGGCAGCGGTTCGAGCGCCAGCAGGCTCAGCACCCGCGCCTGCGCCCCGGTCAGCCCGTGCCGCGCGGCCGCCTCCTCGTACTCCTGGTGGTAGCGCGCGACGACGGCACCGATCAGCTCGACCACTTCGAGCGTGAGCGGGTCGGTGCGGCGCGGACGGGTGGCGGTCATGGCTCCAGGGTACCCAGTTACTTGACATCCTGAAATATTCAGGAGCATGGTTGTTTCACATACTGAAGTACTTGCCAAGTACTTGTAACCCCCACCTCTGCGACGAAGGATCAGCGCATGCCCGCGGACACCCCCCAGATCCCCGCCACCGGCCGCGAGTGGGCCCTGACCAGCCGTCCCGTCGGCTGGCCCGAGCCCACGGACTTCGAGCTGCGGGAGGCCCCGGTGGTCGAGCCGGGCCCCGGCCAGGTCCTGGTCAAGAACCTCTATGTCTCGGTCGACCCGTACATGCGCGGCCGGATGAGCGCCGCGAAGTCGTACGTGGCGCCGTACGAGCTGGGCAAGGCCATGCAGGCCGGCGCGGTCGGCGTCGTCATCGCCTCGAACGACGAGGGCGTCGCGGTCGGCGACCACGTGCTGCACTTCTTCGGCTGGCGCGAGTACGCGACGTTCGACGCGAAGCAGGCCGTGAAGGTCGACCCCGAGGCAGCGCCCCTGTCGACGTACCTCGGCGTGCTCGGCATGACCGGTCTCACCGCGTACGCGGGCCTGCTGCGCACCCTCTCCTTCAAGGAGGGCGACAGCGTCTTCGTGTCCGGCGCGGCGGGCGCGGTCGGCGGCCAGGTCGGCCAGATCGCCAAGCTCAAGGGCGCCTCGCGGGTCATCGGCTCGGCCGGCTCGGACGAGAAGGTCAAGCTGCTGATCGAGGAGTACGGCTTCGACGCGGCCTTCAACTACAAGACCGGCAGCGTGCACGAGCAGCTGAAGGAGGCGGCCCCCGACGGCATCGACACGTACTTCGACAACGTCGGCGGTGACCACCTCGAAGCCGCCATCTCCCGCCTCAACCGCGACGGCCGCATCGCCATCTGCGGCGCGATCTCCGTCTACAACAGCACCGAGCCGGCCCCCGGCCCGCGCAACCTCTCCCGCCTCATCCAGACCCGCGGCCGCATCGAGGGCTTCCTCGTCGGCGACCACTACGACCTGCAGCCGCAGTTCGTGCAGGAGGTCGGCGCCTGGGTCCGCTCCGGCGAGCTCAAGTACCGCGAGACGGTCGTCGAGGGCATCGAGAACAACCTGGAGGCCTTCCTCGGCGTCCTGCGCGGCGACAACACCGGAAAGATGGTCGTGAAGCTCTGACCTTCGGCGTTCATTCCGGGGTGGCCCTCGTCCTCTGTGACGGGGGCCACTTTCGTTCCCGGGGGTATTCGATACGCTGCTTCCATTAAACGGATGAAGTTTTCCGCATTCTGGAATTAGGGAGCACGGGTATGGCCATCACGCAGTCCGACGTCGTCTACACCGCCGTAGCCACCGCCGAGAACGGCCGCGACGGCCGCGTCGCCACCGACGACGGCAAGCTCGACGTCGTCGTCAACCCGCCCAAGGAGCAGGGCGGTTCGGGCGCCGGCACCAACCCCGAGCAGCTCTTCGCGGCCGGCTACAGCGCCTGCTTCCAGGGCGCCCTCGCCGTCGTCGCCCGCCAGGAGGGCATCGACATCGCCGGCTCGACCGTCACCGCGAAGGTCGGCATCGGCAAGAACGACGACGGCTTCGGCCTGATCGTCGACATCTCGGCGGCCATCCCGAACACGGACACGGCCACCGCCACGTCCCTGATCGAGAAGGCCCACCAGGTCTGCCCGTACTCGAAGGCGACCCGCGGCAACATCACGGTCACGCTCTCGGTCTGACCGGGCTCGGCCGGCCGACGGCCCCGGCCCGTCCCGTAAGGTTTGCGCCATGCGTGATCTCGGGGCGGGCTTCGGCTATTTGATGAAAGGGCAGCGCTGGGTTGCCCAGCACGGCAAGCAGTTCGGCTGGAGCCTGCTGCCCGGTCTGATCACCCTCGTCCTGTACGCGGCGGCCCTGGTCTGCCTCGCCATATGGGGCGCCGACTTCGTGGGCTGGGCGACCCCGTTCGCCGACGACTGGTCGTCCCCGTGGGGCGGCGTGTTCCGTGGCTTCCTGACAGCGGTCCTCTTCGCCCTGGCCCTGCTGCTCGCGGTGCTGACCTTCACGGCCGTCACGCTGCTGATCGGCCAGCCCTTCTACGAGTCGCTCTCCGAGCAGGTCGACCTGGCCGAGGGCGGTCACGCCCCGGAGTCCGGCCTGCCGCTCTGGCGCGACCTGTGGATCTCGGCACGCGACAGCCTGCGCATCCTGGTCCGGGCGGGCCTGTGGGGTCTCCTCCTCTTCGCGCTCGGCTTCGTCCCCTTCGTCGGCCAGACGGTCATCCCGGTCCTGGGCTTCTTCGTCACGGGCTTCTTCCTCGCGGAGGAACTCACCTCGGTGGCGTTGCAGCGACGTGGCGTCCAACTCCGCGACCGCCTGGCCCTGTTGAGGTCGCGCAAAGGCCTGGCGTGGGGCTTCGGGGCACCCCTGGCGGTGGCTTTCCTCGTCCCGGTCGTGGCGGTGTTCCTGATGCCGGGAGCGGTGGCGGGCGCGACGCTCATGGTCCGCGACATGGAGGGTGACCTCGCGCAGGCGCCGCCCGTGCATCACCCGCGCATGGCACCAGAAGGTGACGGGACGGACGAGAACTCGCGAGGACTGACCGCATGAAGACAGCGAACCTCGGCGTCCTGTTCGCCATAGAACTCGTCGCGCTCGGCGCCGTCGGCGCCTACGGCTTCACCCGCGACGTCTCGGCACCGCTGGCCTGGCTGCTCGGCATGGCGGGCCTGGCCCTCATGATCACGACGTGGGCCCTCTTCGGCTCCCAGAAGGCCCGCCACAAGACCCGCGGAGCGACCCGCGTCGCCTTCGAGATCGTCTGGTTCGGCGCGGGCGTCGCGGCCCTGGCGCTCTCGGGCGCGTACCTCTGGGCGGCGGTCTTCGCGGTCGTCTGCGCGCTGAGCAAGGCACTCGCCGTGCAGTGGAACCAGTAGCTCAGCCCTGCGGCGCGGCCTCGCCCAGCAACGTCAGGAAATCGCGGAACGCCCCCGGCATGTCCACCGACTCCGGGTCGAGCAGCCACTGGTACTGCAGTCCGTCCATCACCGCGACGAGCAGCGGCGCGGCCCGCTCCGGCGTGAGCCCGCTCGGCAGCCGCTCCCCGTACTCGGCGCGCAGCACCTCCGCCATCGACTCGCGTACGCCGACGTAGCGCCGGGTGAAGAACCCCCGCGCCGGATGCCCCTCGGTGACCGACTCCCCGAGCAGCGCCGAGAAGGTCTGCACGATCCCCGGCCGCATCGCGTTGTACTCCACGAGCGAGCCGAGCAGATCGAGCCGCCACCGGCTGTCCGGCACCGCGTCCCACCGGTCCCGGTCCGCCAGGACCGCGACGAGCAGCGCCTCCTTGGTCGGGAAGTGGTGGAGCAGCCCCTGCTGGGTGAGTCCCACGCGCTCGGCGACCGCCGAGAGGCTCGCGCCCCGGTACCCGCGCTCGGCGATCACGTCGAGCGCGGCCCGCAGGATCTCGGCCCGCCGTTCCTCGCTCCTGGCGGTTCTGGTGCTGCTCATGCGGTCACCGTACGACATCGCGAGAGCGCTCCCGGGCTGCACTTATAACGCCGAGGTAACGAAACCTACCGCTCTACAGGTAGGAGGTGCAGGATGGAGGTGCTCAGACTCGATGACCTCGACCAGGAGGGCCGGTATGGCGACCCAGGCAGACGGTTTCAGCGGCGACGACGGGGCCTCGGCCCGCGAGGCGGTGGTCGAGGCGGCGCTCGGCAAGCTCGACCTCGACACCAAGGCGCGGCTGCTCGCCGGGCAGGACATGTGGTCGTTGCCCGCGATCCCCGAGATCGGCCTGGCCCCGCTGGTCATGTCAGACGGCCCGATCGGTGTGCGCGGGGTGCGCTGGAGCGCCGACGACCCGTCGATCGCCCTGCCGTCCCCGACGGCGCTCGCCGCCACCTGGGACCCCGCGCTCGCCCGCAGGGCAGGCGCCCTGCTCGCCCAGGAAGCCCGCCGCAAGGGCGTCCACGTCCTCCTCGCCCCGACCGTGAACCTGCACCGCTCCCCGCTCGGCGGCCGCCACTTCGAGGCGTACAGCGAGGACCCGTACCTCACCGGCGCCATCGGCACCGGCTATGTACAGGGCGTCCAGTCCGGCGGCGTCGGCACCACCGTCAAACACTTCGTCGCCAACGACGCCGAGACCGACCGCTTCACCGTCGACAACCTCGTCTCCGCCCGCGCCCTGCGCGAGCTGTACCTGGCCCCCTTCGAGACCATCGTCGCGAACGCCCACCCGTGGGGGATCATGACCGCCTACAACACGGTCAACGGCACGACGATGACCGAACACCGCTACCTCGTGAACGAGGTCCTGCGCGGTGAATGGGGCTTCGACGGCTTCAACGTCTCCGACTGGACGGCCGCCCGCTCCACCACCGGCGCCGTCAAGGGCGGCCTCGACGTCGCCATGCCGGGACCGCGGACCGTGTACGGGCCCGCGCTCGCCGCCGCCGTCCGGGCAGGCGAGGCCGAGGAGTCCGAGGTCGACGCCGCCGTGCGCAACGTACTGCGGCTCGCCGCCCGCGTCGGCATCCTCGAAGGCGCCGAGCCGGTCGTCGGTGAGGTGCCGGGGGAGATCGACGGCGTGGCCCTGGCCCGCGAGGTCGCCCGCCGCGCCTTCGTCCTCGTACGCAACTCCGGTGTCCTGCCGCTGCGCCCGGACGCGAAGACCGCCCTCATCGGCGCCGCCGCCCGCGACGCCCGCATCCTCGGCGGCGGCTCCGCCACCGTCTTCCCCGACCGCATCGTCTCCCCGCTCGACGGCCTCACCGCGGCGGTGGACTCCCTCACCTACACCGTCGGCGCCGACCCGAGCGACGAACTCGCCGCCGCCGACAAGGGGTTCGAGCTGCGCGCCGTCTGCCGCGACGCCGACGGCACCGTCATCGGCGAACGCTCGCTGCCGAGCGGCCATCTCCAGTGGATGGGCGACGACCTGCCCGCCGGCGTCACCCACGAGACGCTGCACAGCATCGAGATCAAGGGCACCTTCACCCCGCGCGTGAGCGGCGACCACGCCTTCGGCACGCGTGGCCTCGGCGCCTTCACCCTCACCGTCGACGGCACCGTCCTCTACGACGGCGTCCAGGCGATGGGCGACGAGTCCGACCCCTTCGAGGCGTTCGTCGGCGCCCCGCTGGAGCGCGGCAAGGCGACGCTCACGGCCGGCGAACCGGTGGAGGTCTCCCTGCTCCACCCGCTGGACAAGTCCCTCGCGATGCCGCTGCCCGCCGTGATCTTCACCTTCACGCACCTCGAACCGCGCCGGGACGGGGACACCCTGATCGCCGAGGCGGTCGAGGCCGCGCGGGACGCCGAGGTCGCCGTCGTCGTGGTCGCCACCACCGAACGCGTCGAGTCCGAGGGCTTCGACCGCGCCGACCTCCGCCTCCCCGGCCGCCAGGACGAACTCGTCCGCGCCGTCGCCGCCGTCAACCCGAACACCGTCGTGGTCGTCAACTCCGGCTCCCCGGTGGAACTTCCGTGGCGCGAGGACGTCGCGGCCGTGCTGCTGAGCTGGTTCCCCGGCCAGGAGGGCGGCGACGCGCTCGCCGACGTACTGCTCGGCGCCGAGGAGCCGGGCGGCCGACTGCCCACGACCTGGGGCTCGTTCGAGGACGCCCCGGTCACTCAGGTCACCCCGGTCGACGGCCAACTCCCGTACACCGAAGGTGTGTTCATCGGTTACCGCGCCTGGGACAAGTCCGGGGCCGTCCCCTCGTACCCGTTCGGCCACGGCCTCGGCTACACCGACTGGACGTACGAGTCGCTCGACGTGACCGGCACGACCGCCACGGTCCGCGTCCGCAACACAGGCCCCCGCCCCGGCCGCGAGGTCGTCCAGCTCTACCTGTCCCCGAACGAGCCCGACGCGGCCCGCCCGGCCCGCTGGCTGGCCGGCTTCGCGAGCGTCACGGCCGCCCCCGGCGAAATCGTCGAGGCCGTCGTCGAACTCCCGCGCCGCGCCTTCGAGATCTGGGACGAGAAGGCGGGCGCGTGGGCGCACCAGCCCGGTTCGTACGAGCTGACGGCCGGCCGCTCGCTCACCGACGGCCGCGTCAGCGAGACCCTGGTCGCCTGACGGCCGGGCCTCAAGACCCAGGGGCGGCGGCTCCTGACCCCGCCGCCCCTGCGCCCGTCTCCCGCGCCCCTACCGACGGCGCCCCTACCGACGCACTCCGAACCCGTAGACCGTCTCCGAGCGGTACACGTCGCCGGGCCGCAGCACCGTGCTCGGGAACTCGGGCCGGTTCGGCGAATCCGGGAAGTGCTGCGTCTCCAGCGCGATCCCGGCGCCCGGCGCGAACGGCAGCGCCTCATCGAAACCGTCCGCGGTGTAGAGCTGCAGCCCCGGCTCGGTCGTGGCGACGCTCAGCACCCGGCCCGACGCGGGATCGTGTACCTCGGCCACCTCCTCGGGCGCCGCGGTGACCCCCTTGTCGAGCACGTAGTTGTGGTCGTACCCCGCCCCGACCTTCCGGCTCTCCCGGAAGTCGAACCGGGTCCCGCCGACCTCCGCCACCTCACCGGTCGGAATCAGCTCGTCGTCCACGGCGGTCACATGCCCGGCGTCGATCCGCACCTCGTGACCGCCCGCCGCGCTCCCGGAATCCGCGCCGCCGAGATTCCAGTAGCTGTGATTGGTCAGGTTCACGATCGTCGGGGCATCGGTCACCGCCTCGTAGGAAAGACGCAGCACCCCGCCCTTCTCCAGCGCGTACGTCACCGAGACGTCGAGCCGTCCCGGGAACCCCTCCTCGCCGTGCGGGGAGACCCGGGTCAGCCGCAGCGCGTGCTCGCCGACCGCCTCCGCGTCCCACACCCGCTTGTCGAAACCGCGCTCACCGCCGTGCAACGAGTTCGCGCCATTGTTCTGCGCGAGGTGGTAGACCCGCTCGTCCAGCAGGAAACGGCCCCCCGCGATCCGGTTCGCGTACCGGCCGACCGTGGCACCCAAATAGGGCTCGGGGAGGGTCAGATACGTGGCCAGATCGGGGAATCCGAGCACGATGTTCGCCAGGACCCCCTCGCGGTCGGGCACCTCGACCGACTGCAGGACGCCCCCGTACGTCAGGACACGTACCCGCACCCCGTCCCGTTCCAGGGTCCAGCGGTGGACGTCGGTGCCGTCGGGAAGGGCGTCGAAGAGTTCGCTGCGCATGATCGAGACCCTACGCCCGCCCCCTGGCCCCTCAGACGAGAGGCTCCTTCGCGGTCACCCCGCGATACGCCAGCGCCGCGAGCCGCGCCTGCCCGTCCCTGCTGGGATGGAACCAGTCCCAGTGACTCAACTGGTCCTCGTCGAACCGGTACCCGAAGACCGCCCCGTCGTCGGACCGGCACCGCCGGTCCTTCGCGCAGACGTCCTTCAGCACCTCGTTGTACGCCTCGACGCGCTGCTGCACCGCGTCGCGCCGCGCGGTGGCCGCGGCGTCCATGGCATCCGGATCGGCCAGCATCGACGAGCAGATCCCCAGCTTCCACACCTGCTTGCCCAGCGGATTGGCCCGCCCCTCGGACCAGAGCCGCTTCAGGTCCGGCACGCTCATCACGTACACCTGCGCCTTGGGAGCCGCCCGCCGCAACTGCCGCAGCGCCTCCTCGAAATCGGCCCGGAAGCCGGCCACCGGCGTCATGGCCCCGGCCGTCGCCCGGCACGCGTCGTTCGCCCCGGCCATCACCGCCACCAGCTCAGGCCTGGCGGCACCGGCCCGCGCCATCTGCGCCGGCAGATCGGCCATCCGCGCCCCGGTCCGCGCGTAGTTCCAACTGTGCGTCCGGGCCCGGCTCTTGCCGAGCAGCCGTACGGCCAGACTCTTGACCTGCGCGTCGGAGCCGGTCGCCCACGACACCTCGGGGCAGTCGGACAGCACCGTGCAGGCGTCGAACCCGCGCGTGATCGAATCACCCACCGCCGCAACGGAACGCGGACTCGTGTCCCATGCCGGAGTGGGCTTCGGCGACGGCTTCGCGGCGGCCGTGGATCCCTTGGGACCGGGGGAGTTGCCACCGGAGGCGTCACACGCGGTGAGCGTCGCGACACCGAGCACGGCCGCCGTCACAGCGGCGACCGCGGCCCGAGAGGCAGTTGACCGGTGGTTTCGCTTCCGCATCCTTGGTCCCCTCGGTTCGTCCGCTCGCTGTCGCCTGCCCCGGCGCTGCCGTACGCGTGCTTTTGTACCCGTTGGCGCCGTACGGGGGACCGGGGTTGCGCCCCGCCGGGTGAAAGGTCGGTGTTTGTGGGCCCCGGGACCGACAGTACGTCACACTCCTTGCACCGCTGCGCGATAGCCTCGCCCCGGGGTCCCCGGTCGACCCGGTGAGACCCCGCTGTACCGGTTCCGCTAAATTACAACACGTCAGATGTGTCCCTTTTTGTCTGGACCTTTTCGATCCGGGCAACAGGGGAAGAAGGCTCGGCACGGGCGCGAGGCCGCTGGGGAAGGCGAACCTCGACCCACACTGGAGGTCCGGTGACGACACGTGGAGTTCTGTACGTGCACTCCGCGCCGCGCGCGCTGTGCCCGCACGTCGAATGGGCGGTCGCGGGTGTACTCGGCGCGCGCGTCAGCCTCGACTGGATCAGGCAGCCCGCGGCGCCTGGCACCTGGAGATCCGAGTTCTCCTGGCGGGCCGAGGCGGGCACAGCCGCCAAGCTGGCCTCGGCGCTGCGCGGCTGGCAGTTGCTGCGCTTCGAGGTGACGGCCGAACCCTGTCCGACCGCCGAGGGCGAGCGCTACAGCGCCACTCCCGAACTCGGCATCTTCCACGCCGTCACCGGTATCCACGGCGACATCCTCATTCCCGAGGACCGTCTACGGGCCGCCCTGGCCCGCTCCAGGGGCGGCGAGACGGACCTGGAGTCCGAAGTCGCCGAGCTCCTCGGCAAGCCCTGGGACGACGAACTGGAGCCGTTCCGCTACGCCGGAGAAGGCGCCCCCGTCCGCTGGCTCCACCAGGTGGTGTAATCCGCGGGGTGAACAACGCGGGGTGAACAACGCGGGGTGAACAACACAGAGTGAAGAACGCGGCGAAAGAAGTGGGCCCGCCCGGGAATTCCCGGGCGGGCCCACTGCGCGTTCACGTCACCTTCGCGGCCCGTCGGCCGCCGGCCGGTGACTCAGACCGAACGGAACGCCAGAACCACGTTGTGGCCACCGAAGCCGAACGAGTCGTTCAGCGCGGCGATCCGGCCGTCGACGGGCAGCTTGCGCGCCTCGCCCCGGACGATGTCCGCGGCCGCCTCGGCCTCGGGGTCCAGGTTCTCCACGTTGATCGTCGGCGGAGCCAGCCGGTGGTACAGGGCCAGCACCGACGCGACGCTCTCGACGCCACCGGCGCCGCCGAGCAGGTGCCCGGTCATGGACTTCGTCGCCGAGACGGCCATGTGGTCGGTGTCGTCACCGAAGACATTGCGCAGCGCCTTCAGCTCGGCCACGTCTCCGGCCGGCGTCGACGTCGCGTGCGCGTTCACGTGCACGATCTCGGCCGGATCCAGGTCGGTGTTGGCCATCAGGTTCTGCAGGGCCTGCGCGATGCCGCGGCCCCCCGGCTCCGGCTGCACGATGTCGTGGCTGTCGGCGGAGATGCCCTGGCCGACCGCCTCCGCGTAGACGCGGGCGCCGCGCTGGGCGGCGTGCTCGGCGGACTCCAGGATGATGACGCCGGCACCCTCACCGAGGACGAAGCCGTCCCGGGCGGTGTCGTAGGGGCGCGAGGCACCCTGCGGGTCGTCGTTGTTCTTGGACATCGCCATCATGTTGCCGAACGCGGCGATGGGCAGCGGGTGGATGGCCGCCTCGGTGCCACCGCAGACGACGACGTCGGCGCGGCCGGTGCGGATCATCTCGATGCCGTAGCCGATGGCCTCGGCGCCCGACGCGCAGGCGGAGACCGGGGTGTGCACACCGGCCCGGGCGTTCACTGCCAGGCCCACGTTGGCCGACGGGCCGTTGGGCATCAGCATCGGCACGGTGTGCGGGGAGACACGGCGGACGCCCTTCTCCTTCAGCACGTCGTACTGGTCGAGAAGCGTGGTCACGCCGCCGATGCCGGACGCGATGACGGCGCCCAGACGCTCGGGCTCGACGGCCGGATCGTCGCCGGCCTTGTCGGTGAAACCGGCGTCGGCCCAGGCTTCCTTGGCGGCGATCAACGCGAACTGCGCCGAGCGGTCCAGCTTGCGGGCCTGCGGGCGAGGAATGACCTCGCTCGGGTCCACGGCGGCCGGCGCCGCGATACGGACCGCCTGCTCGGCGGCCCACTCCTGCTCGAGGGGCTTGACACCGGAACGTCCGGCGACCAGGCCCTCCCAGGTGGTCTTCGCGTCGCCACCCAGCGGTGAGGTTGCGCCGATACCGGTGACGACCACGGTGCGATTGGTCGGGCTCACAGGAATTCTTTCTCCAACGGATGCGAGGGATTCAGCGGCGCCACCGCCGGGTGGCGGAGCGACTGACCGGTCTGCGGAGGCCCGTACGGGCCTCCGGGATCAGGCCTGGTGCTCGAGGATGTACTTCGTGGCGTCGCCGACGGTCTTGAGGTTCTTGACGTCGTCGTCCGGGATCTTGACGTCGAAGCGCTCTTCGGCGGCGACGACGACCTCGACCATGGACAGCGAGTCGACGTCCAGGTCATCGGTGAAGGACTTGTCCAGCTGGACGTCCTCGGTGGGGATCCCGGCGATCTCGTTCACGATCTCGGCGAGACCGGCGACGATCTCTTCCTGAGTGGCGGCCATTGTGGCGCTCCTTCGGTGTGTTTCCAGAGGGTGTGGCGGCATCCGTACGGACCAGGTGATCCGGACAGGACGCCTAGGGGAGGGTAACGACCGTGGCGGCGTACACGAGACCCGCCCCGAAGCCGATGACGAGCGCGGTGTCGCCGCTCTTCGCCTCGCCGGTCGCCAGGAGCCGCTCCATCGCGAGCGGAATCGAGGCGGCCGACGTGTTGCCGGTGGTACGCACGTCGCGGGCGACCGTGACGTGCTCCGGCAGTTTCAGAGTCTTCACCATCGAGTCGATGATCCGCTCGTTGGCCTGGTGGGGAATGAAGACATCCAGGTCGTCCGGGTGGATCCCGGCCGCGTCCAGCGCCTGCTGGGCGACCTTCGCCATCTCGAACACGGCCCAGCGGAACACCGCCTGGCCCTCCTGCGTGATCGCAGGGAACTTGACGTTGCCCTCGGAGTCGAGAGGCAGCTGCGACACGTCGCCGACGTGGAACTTGTCCCACGGCACGGTCTGCTTGATGGTCCCGGCCTTGTCGCCCTCGGAACCCCACACGGTGGGGCCGATCGCGGGCTCCGTGGAGGGGCCGACAACCACGGCACCGGCGCCGTCACCGAACAGGAAGGCCGTCGCCCGGTCCTCCAGGTCGGTCAGGTCCGAGAGCCGCTCCACGCCGATGACGAGCACGTACTCCGCGCTGCCCTCGACGATCATGCCCTTGGCCAGGGTCAGGCCGTAGCCGAACCCGGCGCAGCCGGCGGAGATGTCGAACGCGGCGGCCTTCTGCGTACCCAGCTTGTCCGCGATCTCCGTCGCGATGGCCGGCGTCTGCGAGAAGTGCGAGACGGTCGACACCACCACGGCGCCGATCTGCTCGGCCCCGATGCCCGCGTCTGCGATGGCCTTGCCGGACGCCTCGACGGACATCATCGCCACGGTCTCTTCGTCGTTCGCCCAGTGGCGGGTGGCGATGCCGGAGCGCGAGCGGATCCACTCGTCGGACGAGTCGATCTTCTCGAGGATCACCTCGTTCGGCACGACCCGCGTCGGCCGGTAACCGCCGACACCGAGGATGCGCGCGTACGGGGCACCCTTGCTGGGCTTGATCTTCGACATGCTGCTCGGATCTCCTTGTCAGGCCGTTGCTGTGGCTTCGGCGATCAGGGCGCGGGCTGCGTCGAGGTCGTCGGGGGTCTTCAGGGCGAGGGTCTTGACGCCGGGCAGGGCGCGCTTGGCGATACCGGTGAGAGTGCCGCCAGGGCACACCTCGATCAGCGTCGTCACGCCGAGCTCCTGGAACGTCTCCATGCACAGGTCCCAGCGGACCGGGTTCGCGACCTGGCCGACCAGGCGGGAGAGCACCTCGGCGCCGGTCGCGACCGTCTTGCCGTCCTTGTTCGAGACGTACGTGATCGCGGGGTCGGCCGGGGACAGCTCCTTCGCCGCCTCCTCCAGCTTCGCCACCGCGGGGGCCATGTGCCGGGTGTGGAACGCACCGGCCACCTTCAGCGGCACCACGCGGCGCACGCCCTCGGGCTTGTCGGCCTCCAGCGCGGCCAGCTCCTCGAGCGTGCCGGCGGCCACGATCTGGCCCGCGCCGTTCACGTTCGCCGGGGTCAGGCCGAGCTTCTCCAGGTGCGCCACGGTGACCTCGGGGTCGCCGCCGAGCAGCGCCGACATGCCGGTCTGCGTGATCGACGCGGCCTCGGCCATGGCCAGACCGCGTCCCCGTACGAGCCGCAGCGCGGCGGTGTCGTCGAGCACGCCCGCGAAGGCGGCCGCGGTGATCTCGCCGACGCTGTGCCCCGCCACCGCACCCGGCGTGACCTCGCCGAGCGCGGACGCCGACAGGAGCCCGGCCGCGACAAGGAGCGGCTGGGCCACGGCCGTGTCACGGATCGCGTCCGCGTCGGCCTGCGTGCCGTAGTGGACAAGGTCGAGTCCGATGGCGTCGGACCACGCGGCGAGGCGGTCCGCCGCGCCGGGAAGGTCGAGCCAGGGGGTCAGGAAGCCGGGCGTCTGAGCGCCTTGGCCGGGAGCGACGAGTACGAGCACTCTCACACTCTCTCTTGTGGACGGTGCGGGCCGCCCGTGGGGACAGGGACGAAGAACCGAAGGGGGAATTGTAGACCCCCGACAAAAGCCTACGACTGGGGATCTGCGTGGGCCAGACGCCCCAGGATGAGCGCGATGCGCAGGGTGAACGCCGAGCGGACGTCGGACGGCGACCACCCGGTGACGTCGGTCACACGTCGGAGCCGGTAGCGGACGGTGTTCGGGTGTACGAAGAGCATCCGGGCCGCGCCCTCCAGGCTGCTCGCCTGCTCCAGATAGACGCTGAGCGTCTCCAGAAGTGCCGAGCCCGCTTCCTCCAGCGGTCTGTAGATCTCCTCCACCAACTGGTCCCGCGCGGAGGGGTCGCCCGCGATCGCGCGCTCCGGAAGCAGATCGTCCGCCAGAACCGGACGCGGGGCGTCCTGCCAGGCCCCGCACGCCTTGAGTCCGGCGGCCGCTGCCTGGGCGGACCGGGTGGCGGCCTGCAGGTCCGGCACCACGGGGCCGGCGACCACGGCCCCCGCCGCGAACGGCCCGATCAGCGACTTCGCCACCGCCAGCGGATTGTCGCTGCCGCCCGCGATCACCACGAGCCGGTCCCCGAGCACCCCGGTCAGGACCTGCAGCTTGGCGTGGCGCGACGCCCGCCGGATCGCCTCCACGGTCAGCTCGCTGTCACCGTCGGGCGCGGTCCCGAGCACCACGCACACATGCTCCGGGGAGTTCCAGCCGAGCGCCGCGGCCCGGCTGACCGCGCCCTCGTCGGCCTCCCCGGAGAGCACGGCGTTCACCACGAGGGACTCGAGCCGCGCGTCCCATGCGCCCCGCGCTTCCGCTGCCTGCGCGTACACCTGGGCGGTCGCGAACGCGATCTCCCTCGCGTACACGAGCAGCGCCTCCCGCAGAACGCTCTCGTCGCCGGGTGCGGCCACCTCGTCGATGGCCGATTCCATGACCTCGATGGTCGTCCGCACCATTTCCACGGTCTGGCGCAAGGTGATCGCCCGGGTCAACTCCCGTGGCGCGGTGCCGAAGACGTCCGTCGAGATGGCCTGCGGGGCGTCCGGGTGCCGGAACCACTCGGTGAACGCGGCGATACCCGCCTGCGCCACCAGGCCGATCCACGACCGGTTCTCCGGAGGCATGGCCCGGTACCAGGACAACGTCTCGTCCATGCGCGTGATCGCCTGCGCGGCGAGCGCCCCGGATGACTTCTCCAGGCGCTTCAGGGTCGCCGAGTGCGGGTGGGGATTCGCACGGGCGTCCGGGCGCCGGTCCGCTGGTGCGTTCGCTGAAGGCTGCGCTGATTCCGATGGGGGCACGGGGACAAGACTGCCTTATCGGAACGGCTCAGCGGAGTGGAGGGTCCGAGGTGCCCGCGGCGGGCGGCCGGAAACGGGGCCGCGAACGACGGATACCGTGTATCGCGTGATTGATGTACGCCGCTCCGGCGACCGGTACCAAGGTGGCGAACCCGACGCGGGGATCGCGTCCTTCCACGCGTTCTCCTTCGGCTCGCACTACGACCCGGACAACCTGCGCTTCGGCGCGATCCTCGCCTGCAACGAGGAACGTCTGGCACCCGGCGCAGGCTTCGACGAACACCCTCATAGTCACACCGAGATCGTCACCTGGGTCGTCTCCGGCGAACTCACCCACCGCGACTCCACAGGGCACGAGTCCCTCGTGCGGCCCGGCGACGTCCAGCGCCTCAGCTCAGGCGGCGGCGTCCGCCACGTCGAGCGCAACGACGGCGTCGAACCCCTCACGTTCGTCCAGATGTGGCTGGCCCCCCGCACCCCCGGCGGCGAGCCCACCTACGAAGTGGTGCGCGGCATCGCCGACTCGACCCCCTACGACGTCCCCGCGGCGGGTGCCATGCTCCATGTGCGGCGCCTGGCCGAGGGCGAGCGGACCGAACTCCCGACCGCCCCGCACGTCTACCTCCATGTGGTCCACGGCGAAGTGCGGCTGGGTGATACGGAGTTGGGTCCGGGTGACGCCGCCCGCGTCACCGAGACGGTCGGCCCCGAAGCGCTGGCGACCACGCGCGCCTCGGTGCTGATCTGGGAGATGCACGGCTGACCCCCGGGCGCGGGGACCGCCGCGACCGCTGCCCGGCCCGGTGCTCAGAGGCTCTGCGGGGCCTGTCCTGCCCTGCTTCGGCCTGCTTCGGCCCGGTCCGGCCCTGGTCCGGATCGCTCAGATCTCCGCGAGTACCGCGTCGGTGAACGGCGGCCAGGCCTCGGCCGCCCAGGGCCCGAACGCCCGATCCGTCAGCGCGACACACGCCACCCCGGCAACGGGGTCGACCCACAGGAACGTGCCGGACTGCCCGAAGTGCCCGAACGTCCGAGGCGACGAGGAACTCCCCGTCCAGTGCGGGGACTTGTGGTCCCGGATCTCGAACCCGAGCCCCCAGTCGTTCGGGTTCTGGTGCCCGTACCCCGGCAGCACGCCCTTGGTCCCCGGGTACTGCACCGTCATCGCCTCGGCCACGGTCCGCGGGTCGAGCAGCCGGGGGGCCTGCACCTCCGCGGCGAACCGCACCAGATCATCCACGGACGACACCCCGTCCTTGGCGGGTGAGCCGTCCATCGTGGTCGCGGTCATCCCTAGGGGTTCCAGCACGGCCTGCCGCAGATACTCGGCGAACGGAATGTCCGCCGCCTTCGCGATGTGGTCCCCGAGCACCTCGAAGCCCGCGTTCGAGTACAGCCGCCGCGTCCCCGGCGCCGAGGTCGTCCTGTGCTCGTCGAAGGCGAGCCCACTGGTGTGCGCCAGCAGGTGCCGCACCGTGGACCCCTCGGGGCCGGCCGGCTCGTCGAGCTCGATCGCCCCTTCCTCGTACGCGACGAGCGCCGCGTAGGCCGCGAGCGGCTTGGAGACCGAGGCCAGCGGGAAGCGGTGGGCCGTGGGGCCGTGCGTGCCCAACACCGTGCCGTCCGCCCGGACGACGGCTGCGGCGGCGGTCGGGACCGGCCAGTTGTCGATCAACGAGAGGCTCTGCATGCATACGAGCCTAGAGCGTCAGTCTCATCGAGGGTGCGGGGGTACGGGCGAAGCCGAGGGACGTGTACAACGGTTCGCCCTGCGCCGTCGCGTGCAGATCGATCCGGCGCACACCGCGCTCCCGGTACCAGCCCAGGAGCGCCTCCATGCAGGCCCGCGAGAAGCCCATCCGCCGGTACTCCGGGTCGGTGCACACATTGAAGACGTGCCCGGAGGTGCCGGAAGGGTTGCCCGGGCCGCCCAGACCGCGGTGGACGGTCCCCGTCGCGCAGGCCGCGAGACGCCCGCCTGCTGGAGCGTCGACGACGAACGCCGCCAACTCGCCGTCCGGATCGGCGAGATGGTCACGCAGCGCCTCGATCGTGACCGGCTGCCAGCTCACATCGGTGCTGGGACTCATCGAGTCGAGCATGATCTTGCGCAGGCGGACCAGCTCTTCGGCGTCTCCGGGGACGGCACGGCGGACGAGGGACATGATCCACACCGTAGTGGGGTCACCGCGCGGCTGTCGTCGGGAATTCCCCCGCGATTGCTTGCTTGGAGCGCACTCCAAGGTTCTAGCGTGGGGGCCATGACGGTGATGGAGACCACGCCCGCATCCACCCGGACCGAGATCGACCGGACCGAGATCGACCGGACCAAGGTCGATGTCTGTGCCTCGGCACCCAGCGCCCACCCGCGTCCGGACGGCCAGGACCGGTACACGATCAGTGAGGTCGTCGCCTTCACCGGACTGACCGCGCACACCCTGCGCTGGTACGAGCGGATCGGGCTGATGCCCGATGTCGACCGCTCGCACACCGGCCAGCGCCGCTACAGCAACCGCGACCTGGACTGGCTCGCCTTCGTCGGCAAGCTGCGGCTCACCGGCATGCCGGTCGCCCACATGGTCCGCTACGCCGAACTCGTCCGCCTGGGCGAGCAGACCTTCGAGGAGCGGCGGGAACTCCTCGAGTCGACCCGCCGCGACGTCCTGCACCGGATGGCCGAACTGCACGACACCCTGGCCGTACTCGACCACAAGATCAACTTCTATGCGGGCGCCCAGTAGGCGTCGGAGAGGACCTGACCCGCATGACCGGCACGGAACGGACGTCGCACGTGAGCGAAGAGCGCATTTCCACTGTTGAGTTGGGAAACAACGGGCCCGTGGTGGGCATTCAGGGCCTCGGCTGCATGGGAATGAGCTGGGCCTACGGTCCGACGGACGCCGACGAGGCACGCGCCACCCTGGAGCGGTCCCTGGAACTCGGCGTCACCCTGTACGACACCGCCGACGCCTACGGTGCGGGAGAGAACGAGAAGTTTCTGGCTCCTTTCGTCAAGGCGCACCGGGACGAGATCGTCCTGGCCACCAAGTTCGCCATCGGGACCGCTCCCGGTGACCCGTACAAGCGCGTCATCAACAACGACCCCGCTTACATCCGGACCTGCATCGACGCCAGCCTCCAGCGCCTGGACGTCGACTCGGTCGACCTGTACTACATGCACCGCCGTGACCCGAAGGTCTCGATCGAGGAGACCGTCGGCGCGATGGCCGAACTCGTCGCCGCCGGCAAGGTGAAGCACCTCGGCCTCAGCGAGGTCACCGCCGACGAACTGCGCGCCGCGCAGGCCGTCCACCCGATCGCGGCCGTCCAGTCCGAGTGGTCGCTGTTCAGCCGCGACATCGAACGGTCCGTGGTGCCGGCCGCCGCGGAGCTCGGCGTCGCGCTCGTCCCCTACTCCCCGCTCGGACGCGGCTTCCTCACCGGCGCCTTCGTCAGCGCCGACAAGGAGCTGTCCGCGGACGACTTCCGCCGCCAGCAGCCCCGGTTCACCGGCGACAACGCCGCCGCCAACGCGGCCCTTCTCGAACCGGTCCGCCAGGTCGCCGGCACTCACGGCGCCTCCCTCGGCCAGATCGCGCTGGCCTGGGTACAGCGGCAGGCGGAGACCTTCGGCCTCGCCGTCGTCCCGATTCCCGGCACCCGCAAGCGCGGCCGTGTCGAGGAGAACACCGCGGCGACCCGCATTGCCCTCACCGAGGACGACCTGGTCCTCCTGGAACCGATCGCCTCCCAGGTGTCCGGTGACCGCTACGCCGACATGGCCTTCACGTCGGCGGGTCGCGAGTAGCCGCAGAGCCGGTGCCCCGACGGCCGACCGTCGTCGGGGGCCCAGCCGCAGGGAGCGAGGAACGCGGAGCGCCCGCCCCTGTCCGCCTCCACAGCCGGCCGGGGGCATTCGGTATGCGGGTCGTTCGGCCGGACCAGCCCGGGTCCGCCCTTACTGTCCTGGCTGTTCGGTCTTGCCGACAGTGAGGTCCGTGCGGGCCCGTCATGCCAGCCCCAGTGCGAACACCGTGAACCCGGCGGCGAGCAACCCGGCCAGCGCCCGGAGCCCCCGACTCGTTCGCTTCCAGGGCGACTCGAAGCCTCGCGCGTAGCGACCTATCAGGGTGAGCAGGGCCGCGAACAGGGGCAGCCATGCGAGGCGGGCCGCTATCCAGGACAAGGTGTCCGGTCCCGCCGTCAGACCCGGTATCGCCCCGGCGAAGGACGCGGGGACCGCCGCCGCGAGCATCGCCGTCTGGTGCCAGCACAGGATGGTCATCGCCGACAGATTGATCACCACGACCGGAGCCCACAACGCGGGCCGGCGCAACATGCGGCCGATGCGGTCCCGCAGCAGTATCGCGGCGCCGCTCTGCGCGGCCGCCAGAGCGAGGACCAGAAGAGACGGCGGATGGGAGTTCGTCCGTGCCTCGCCCGGCACCCCGACCATCGACGCCGGGTAGTGGAAGGCGAGCAGGAGCGCCGCGAACAGTGCCGACCCGCCGACGAGCAGCACCCACGCGCCCTGCCGCCCCAGCCTCTTCTCGCCCCAGCAGACGCCCAGTTGGTAGGCGAACAGCCAGCCCGGGAGCAGATTCAGCAGACTCAGCCAGGACGGCATCGACGAAGCGAAGGGCCCGTACCGAAGGAAGTCGACAGCGGCGACCGACCCCAGGAGCGGTGCCGCGGCCCAGGCCCCGAGCCTGCGGGAGGCCCGTATGCACCAGGGTGTGAGCCCGGTGATCACGGTGTAGACGCCGACGAACCACAGAGGCTGTATCACCAGCGTGGAGCCGGTCCGCAACGTCGTCCCCGGCACTCCGAGGGCGTACAGCACCGGAATCATCGCGGCCCAGACCGCCGTCACCCCCAGAACCGGACGGCCGAGCCGGGCCAGCCGGCCGCGCAACCAGCGGGCCGTCGATGTGCCGTGCTCCCGCGCCCGGCGGTAGGACAGGACCGACGCGTAGCCGCCCACGAGGAAGAACACACCGAGCATCTGCAGCACCCAGCTCAGCGGGGCGAAGAAGCCGAACGCGGACAGCGGACTCGCATTGTGCAGGGCGCCTTGGGCGTCCAGGGTGAAACCTCCGAGGAGCCAGTGGCCGGTCGGAACAGCGAGCAGGGCCAGGGCACGCAGCCCGTCGACCGCCCGGTCGCGGTGGGCCGGAGTCTTGGCGTCGATCGTGGCGACAGCCGCATTGGCGGAAGACCGCAAGGTGGCGAGGGTCATGAGGACGCTCCGATGGCGATGTCGGTGAAGGCGCGCAGCGAGTCCGTGCCGGGCGCGAAGTAGCCGGTGTGGCCCTGGGCCCGCTCAGCCGGCACCCGTCGGGCTCCGAAGGAGGGATCTGTGGGGTCGGCCCCGTGTCCCAGGCCGAGCAGCTCGACATGGGGGACTTTGGCGATCCAGTCGCTGTCGTCCCGCGCGGCCCACACGCGGGCCCGGGTGTGCAGATCGGACACGCTGTTCGCGCGTAGCCCGGGTGACCCGAACACCACCAGGTCCGACGCGGGCAGCCGGGACGCGGCGAGCCCGCACACCACCGACCCGTAGCTGTGGCAGAAGACGGTCGGCTTCGGCGTGCCCGCGGCCCTGAGGCCCTGTGCGAAGCGGGCCAGGCGGGGAGCTCCTGCCTCGGCGAGCCGGCCCGTGGCGGCGTCCGGGCCGAGCCCGACCGGAGTGGTGTACCCCACCCACGCCACCACGGCCGTACGCCCACGCGCTGCCGCGTACAGGGACTTCGCCATTCCGGCGGGCGTCCCGTACACATCCTTGGTCGTCCGGTCGAAGGAACCCAGGTCGATGTCCGAGCCCGGAACTACCACGGAGACATGCCGGGCAGACCGCAAGTCCCCGTATACCTCGGCCACTTGCCCTCGTCCCCGCGGGTCGAAGGCGAGTATCCGACGGCCGCGGGCGAGCAGATCCGCGCAGCGCTCGGCGAGATCGCGCGCCGCGGCCCGTGCCCGCGGGGTCAATGTCGCGTTCCGTGCCTCGCCCCGGGCGCGGGTCTTCTCGGCGCGCAACGCCAGCGCGTTTGCCTCGTAACGCAAGGGGATCGGCGCGCCGTCCAGGTTGCCGACGACCGACGGGTGCCGGACGGCCAGCTCGTGCTGATCCGTCGCGCTCAGCCCGCGGAAGAAGGCGGCCATGTGCGAGGGGCCGACCGCCTCAGGGTCGGGCAGGGCTCTCCCCAGCGTGTCGTCCGCGCGCCAGGACGCGGTGCCCGGGGGCGGGCCCGTGAGCGGACGCTGCTCATGCCCCGAGGCCCATCCGGCGGTGCCCGCGACGATTGTCGTCGTGAGCGCGGCGGCGACCAAGGTGCGTCGGCCGCGTCGTTTCCATGAACCCAGGCCCATCGCCCGTCTCCCCTTCGCCCGTTGACTTGACGAGAGGAAGGTAGAAAGCCGGCATGGGTCGGCACGTCACACTGGGGAGCCAACTCGCAACCGATACCTGGGTATTCACACCTCATACCGCAGTAGGGGGTGCCGCGGCCGCGGGCCGCTGAACTCGCAAGACGCCGTGCCACCCGGGGAGTTGCCCGGGTGACAGCTGACCGGGTGCACGGCGCGCGTCGGGAGGATCAGTACTCAGGTATCGGGGGTCACTGGTCGCCGGGCGTGATGAGCCCGGACTCGTAGGCGAAGATCACAGCCTGTGCGCGGTCACGCAGCCCCAACTTCGCCAGCACCCGGCCGATATGGGTCTTCACGGTCTGTTCGGCCAGGACCAGTTTTCGCGCGATCTCCTGGTTGGAGAGGCCGCGCGCGATCAGCTCCAGGACTTCCGACTCGCGGGGCGTCAGACTCTTGAGCCGTGGAGAACGGTCCCTGCGGGCCGGTCGCGTCTTGGCGAAGTCCTCGATGAGGCGCTTGGTGACCGTCGGCGCGAGCAGCGCTTCCCCGGCCGCGACGACACGTACCGCCGAGATCAGATCGGCGGGCGGTGCGTCCTTGAGCAGGAAGCCGGACGCGCCCGCGCGCAGCGCGGCATACACATAGTCGTCCACGTCGAAGGTGGTGAGCATGAGGACCTTGGGGCGGTGCACCACGCCCTGTGGCGGATCCAGCAGCTCGCGCGCCGCCGCCAGCCCGTCCATCTCCGGCATTCGTACGTCCATGAGGACCACATCGGGATGGGTGGACCGGCTGACGTCGACGCCCTGTCTGCCGTCCGGGGCCTCGCCCACGACGTCGATGTCGCTCTGCGCGGACAGCAGGGCGGCGAACCCCGCCCGCACCATGCTCTGGTCGTCGACGATGATCACGCGGATGGTCATGCGTGCGGAAGTCCTTTACGCCGAGGGGGAGTCGGGCACGACGAGTGGGAGCCGGGCCGCGACACGGAAACCTCCGTCGGGCAGCGGCCCCACGTCCAACGTGCCGCCGACCAACCGTACGCGCTCGCGCATCCCCACCAGTCCGTGCCCCGTGCCGGTGGACTCGATCGGGGAGGCGGGCTCTCTGCTCGGTCCGTTGACCACGATCACCAGCAGGGCGTCGTCGTCCAGGCCGACCGAGATCTGCGCCCGTGCGCCGGGTGCGTGCCGCACCACGTTCGCGAGTGCTTCCTGCACGATGCGATACGCGGAGAGGTCCACCGTGGGCGGCACATCGGCCAGTTGACCGACGAGCGCCAGCTCCGGGTACGACAGCTCGGCCGGAACGCCGCCTCGTATCGTCGCCTCCACCAACTGCCGCAGGTGTGCGAGGCCCGGCTGCGGCACAAGGTCGCCCTGTGCGCCCTCGCTGCGGAGTACGGCCAGAAGACGCCGCATCTCCGTCAGCGACTCGCGCGCGCCCGCGGCGATGGACTCGAACTCCGCTCGTGTCTCGCCGGTAAGGCCCTGCAGCCGGTAGGGCGCCGAGTCGGCCTGCACCGTGATCACCGACATGTGATGGGCCACGACGTCATGCAACTCGCGGGCGATTCTGGCCCGCTCCTCCAGCAGCGTGCGGCGGGTCCGCTCGGCTTCGCTGATCGTTTCCTGCTCGACGAGCTTGCGCCGGGTCTCGCCGCGCTCTCTCAACAGGGCGCCCAACAGCAGCACTCCGCCGCTCAGGACGATGAGCAGAACGCCCGAGTCCTGGCTGGTTCCGTCACTGAAGAGACTCAGGATGATGCTGGTGAGGACGGTGATCAGCCAGATTCCGACGAGCGTGCGACGACTCTCCCGCAGCGCCAGGGCGATGCAGAGCACCACATAGCCCACGACGATCATGGGCGTCCACGGCGATGGATTGTGTGCGTCGCCTTGGAGGGCAGGGATCGTGCCCAGTACGGCAGCGACGATCGTGACGTACCAGGCGGCCAGCGGACGGCTGACCGCGAGGAGCAAGGGGGCGGACTGCGCGACGCCGATGGCGCCGGCGAGACCGCCGTTGACCCCGTAGTCGTTCGACAGGACCTGCGTCGTGACCGGGATGAGGACCACGACGAAGCCCAGCGCGACCAGATACGGCAGCAGCCGCATCCAGCGCTTGGGTGCCCGGGCCAGCAGCGGCTCGGCGCGGTCTGCACCCATGGCGGCCGTGAGCGCCGAACCGGCCGCGGCCAGCGTGCCCCGGGCGCCGCGCGGATCGCGAACCTGCCCGTCGGACATACGCCTTCGCTCCGCTCGTCCGGAGTCTTCGTCGGGTGAGCGGGGTGCCTGTTCGGGAGGAGGTGGAATGCTCATGGCCAGATCAGCGTAGGCAATGAGCCCTGCGCGTGCCGTCATACCGTGGTGCTCAACCGCACCTCATACCCAGGTATCACCGGTCGTGCGTGTGCCCGGCTGTCACAGCTCCGCGAGGAGTTCGGCCTTCTTCGTCGTGAACTCCGTGTCCGTGACCAGGCCCGCCTGGTGCAGCTCGCCGAGGTGGCGGATGCGGTCGGCGATGTCCGCCGGGTCGCGGCGCCGGGACGACGCGGACTCGGCGCGCAGCTGTCCGCCCGGCGACGGAGCGGGGCTCGTGGACCGTACGGCGGCGAGAACGGAGGCGGCGAACGGCAGGGACTCGTGCACCGGTCCGTACCCGAGTCCGAAGACCACAGCGGCCGGATCCTGGTCGGCCTGCCCCGACTGCCCGTCGGCCGGATCACGGGGCAGCAGACGCAGATGCCCCTCGAACAGCTCGGGCGAGCGCCATTCCACGCCGCTCAGATCGGCGATGGGGAACGTCTTGTCCCCGGATTTCCATTTCGCGGACGAGGCACCCGTCCAGAACCAGCGGAAGGACACCGACGCCCCGTCGAAGGATGCCTTGCCGTCGTACGCCTTGAACTGCAGCGGTGCCTCGGGCGGCGCCACCAGATATCCGTCCGGCCAGATGTCCTCGTCGGTGACGAGCTTGCCGCGCAGCTCGTCCGCGTAGTACTCGGCGAGCGTCTCCCGCTCGGCGGGCAGGACCAGGCGATAAGGGTCGCTGTTCTCCTTGAGCTGGCCCGCCGCGGCGTCCATGAGCGGGTCGACACCCGGTCTTGGTACGGCGTGCAGCACTACCGTCCCGCGCTTGCCAGGAGTAAGAGTCACCGCCGCGATCGCTTCCAGCGGGATACGGCGCTCACCGAGTGCCTGAAGCAGCTTCGGCGTGCGGATCCCCCGTTCGAAGCGGATGAGCACGGAGTCGGACTCGAACTCCCAGGCGGCATGAAATCCGGCCAGTACGTCACCCATGCGGCTCATCGTATGCGGCACGCGCGCCTCCGTCGCCTGTTGCGTCGGACCACTGTTTCACCGATTTCTACGCGCGTCAGGCAGAGGCACCACCGGAAAATCCCTCCTGACAGTGCTGATTCGCGTCCGCACAGCGCACCGATCGGTACGAGCCAGTCCCGATCTCGGCGAAGTTGCTGAGGCTCTCGGTGCCCGGTTCGAAGTAACCGGTGTGGCCCTTGGCATGCGCTGAGGAGACGACCCGGGCGCCGAAGTCCGAGGAGACCGGGTCGGCACCGTGTCCGAGGCCGCCCAGCTCCATGTACGGAACGTCCTGGATCCAGTCGTCCTTGTCGCGGGTGGCCCACACGCGCGCGTGGGTGCCCAGGCCGGAAGCGCTCTCCGCACGCATGCCCGGGCTGCCCGCGACCGCGATGTCGCTGACCCGCGAGGGCAGGTGGCGGGCAGCCACCCCGCACACCACGGAGCCGTAGCTGTGGCAGTACAGAGCGACGGGGGAGCGGCCCGGCAGACCGCGCAGCATCGCGTTGAGCCGGACGGAGCCGTCGTCGGCGCGCATCGACGTGGCGGCGTCCACGCCGAGTCCGATCGGGGCCGTGTAGTCGGCCCACGCGATGACCGCGGTGCGGGTGTGCGGGCTCGCCGTGCGCTCGGCGTCGTACAGCGAGCGGGCCATGCCCACGGGGGCGGAGTATTTGCGGAATGTGCGTTGGAACGTCAGCACATTCGTGTCGACGCCCGGCACCACGACGGAGACACGCTGTGCCTTGTCGAGGTCACCGAAGACCTCGGCGACCCGGCCGTTGCCCATGGGGTCGAAGGCGAGGATCTTGCGGTCGGAGTGGGCCAGCAGCGCGAAGCGTTTCATCCGCTGCTTGGCTTCGCTGTGGCCGAGGTTGGAGAGCCGGACGTCGTGCACACGCTTGGCCTCGACCTTGCGGGCCTGGTCGAGGGCGAGGCGATTCGCTCGGTAGCGCAGGTCGACCGGTGCGCCGTTCATGTTGCCGACCGCTAGTGGGTAGCGGGCGATGAGCCGACTTCGCTGGTGCGGCGGCAGCGAGGCGAAGAAGTGCGCGAGGCGGGTGGGGGAACCGTCGGGCGCGGGCAGAGCATGCCCGTTCAGTCTGCCGTGCTCCCATTTCGAGAGCGCGGACTGGAGCGGCGACGAGCCGCCTCGGTGCTGTTGCACCGCGGTCCAGCCGGTGGTCGCCAGCATGACGAACACGACGGACAGCGCAAGCAGTGCGCGCCAAACGTTGAGTTGCGGAGTCGAGTCGAAGGAAGTCACTGCGGAACACCCTAGGAGAAGCGCGAGGGGCTCCGTGCGGCGGGTGAGGCAGATCACGTTTTCATCCGGGTAATTGGGTAGAACCGGGCGTAGTTGAAGTCAGGCCATCACGCTACGTAAGGAGGTGAGACGCCCACGCGCGCGGGTGTGCGACCGCGGTCACGTGACGGCGCTTACGTCGGTCACGCTCGGTCATGACTCCATCGCTCGCTCAATGACGGCTTCAGGTGGTCGAGATACGACTCGGTCAGCGCCCGGATGGCGTCGACGCTCGCGTCCTCGCCGGCGCCCCACAGCCGTCCCGTCATCCGCATCACACCACTGAATGCGGCCACCGCCACGCGTGGTCGGGGATCGGCGTCCACGTCGAGCCCTTCCCGCTCGGCGATCACCCGCGCGACCTGCTCGTCCAACTCGGTCGAGCGGCGCAGGTGGGCGGCGAGCAGGGTCGGTGTCGACTCGATCATCTGGTAGGTGCGCATGTGGAGTTCGGCCGGGATGACTTCCTCCACCGAGCGGCTCAGGGCCTCCCAGGTGCCGAGGACCGTGTGGCGCAGCGCCTCGAACGGGCTCTCGTTGGCGGGCCGTTCACGCAGCGCGGCGACGAATCGGGACTCCACCATCTCCTGTACGGCGAAAGCGGCCTCTTCTTTGTTCGCGAAATAACGGAAGAAGGTGCGCTGGGAGACCTCGCAGGCCTCGGCGATCTCGTCGACCGTGGTGCGGTCGAACCCCTGGGACGTGAAGAGCTCAAGTGCGGAGCGCAGCAGTGCGTTTCGGGTGCGCTGCTTCTTGAGTTCACGCAGGTTCAATCGAGTCGCCATGGTCCACTTTCTCGCTGTTTGTGCAGCCCACAGTAGTGTGAGCGACGTGACAGTTACCGACTTGTGAAATGCTTTGTCAACTGTCAGGGACTGTCACTAGCCTCGAACACATGACTAGTCAGACCACTGTCGACAAGGCGGACCGGGTTCCGGAGCCCGATCCCGTCCCGGCACCGGCCAAGGGGCTGCGCGGCCACCCCTGGCTGACCCTCTTCTCCGTCGCGATCGGCGTGATGATGGTTGCCCTGGACGGCACCATCGTCGCCATCGCCAACCCGGCCATTCAAAAGGACCTCGGCGCGAGCTTCGCCGACGTCCAGTGGATCACCAACGGCTACTTCCTCGCCCTCGCGGTCACGCTCATCACCGCGGGCAAGCTCGGCGACCGGTTCGGCCACCGGCAGACCTTCCTCATAGGCGTGGTCGGTTTCGCCGCCGCCTCGGGAGCCATCGGTCTGTCCGACAGCATCGCGTTCGTCGTCACGTTCCGTGTGCTCCAGGGTCTGTTCGGCGCGCTGCTCATGCCTGCCGCGCTCGGCCTGCTGCGCGCCACCTTCCCCGCCGAGAAGCTGAACATGGCGATCGGCATCTGGGGCATGGTGATCGGTGCGTCGACCGCGGGTGGCCCGATCCTCGGCGGTGTGCTCGTGGAGCACGTCAGCTGGCAGTCCGTCTTCTTCATCAACGTTCCCGTGGGCGTCCTCGCGCTCATCCTCGGGCTCGTCATCCTCCTCGACCACCGCGCCCAGAACGCGCCGCGGTCCTTCGACATCGCCGGCATCCTGCTGTTGTCCGGCGCGATGTTCTGCCTGGTCTGGGCCCTCATCAAGGCGCCCGCGTGGGGCTGGGGCGACGGCTTGACGTGGACGTTCCTCGCCGCGTCGGTGCTGTGCTTCGCGCTGTTCGCGCTCTGGGAGACCCGCGTCGCCGAACCGCTCATCCCGCTGGGCCTGTTCCGCTCCGTGCCGTTGTCGGCCGGTGTGGTGCTGATGGTGCTCATGGCCATTGCGTTCATGGGCGGCCTGTTCTTCGTCACCTTCTACCTGCAGAACGTGCACGGCATGAGCCCGATCGACAGCGGTCTGCACCTGCTGCCGTTGACCGGCATGATGATCGTCGCCTCGCCGCTGGCGGGCGCGATGATCACGAAGGTCGGCCCGCGCATCCCGCTCGCGGGCGGTATGGCGTGCACCGCCATCGCGATGTACGGCATGTCCACGCTGGAGGCGGGCACCGGCAGCGGCATCATGTCCGTCTGGTTCGGGCTGCTCGGTCTCGGCCTCGCGCCCGTGATGGTGGGCGCCACCGAAGTCATCGTGGGCAACGCGCCGATGGAGCTCTCCGGCGTCGCCGGCGGACTCCAGCAGGCCGCCATGCAGATCGGTGGCAGCCTCGGCACCGCAGTCCTCGGTGCCGTCATGGCGTCGAAGGTCGACAACGACCTCGCGGGCAACTGGGCGGACGCCAAGTTGCCGCCCCTCTCCTCGAGCCAGCTGGACCAGGCGTCCGAGGCCGTCCAGGTCGGTGCCGCCCCGGTGCCGCCCGGCACCCCGGCCGCGCTCGCCGAAAAGATCACCGGTGTCGCGCACGACACCTTCATCTCCGGCATGAGCCTCGCCTGCCTGGTCGCCTCGGGGGTCGCGGTCGTCGCGATCTTCGTCGCGATGCTGACCAAGCGTGGCATCAACGCGGAGGCGGGAGCGGGCGTCGGGCACATCTGACGCCGGCCGGGCGCCGCGTCCGAAGTCCCAGCTCATGGGCGTCGGACGGCAGCGCCCTTGGTCGTGGACAAGGCGCTCAAACCGCCCTTGCGAGGGAAGCCCCCGGGGAACTATCCGGGGGCTTTCGCTTATCCGGGTGACGTCGCCCGACAACCCTTCCCGGAACCAGATCCTCCGGGCCAGAGTGTGAGGCAAGCGATCAGTCGCGAACGCAACTGGTCGACATGACACGGGGGTTGAACCACATGCGTAAGTCCATGCCCATGACCGTTGCCGCAGTCGCACTCGCCACGGCGGCACTCACACCCGGCCTCGCCACCGCGGCGGCGCCACCGACACTCAGCGGCTGCGCGGCGGGGGAGCTCTGTCTGTGGGGCAAGACCGGGTTCAAGGGGCCCCGGCACACCTACGAACTGGCCCGGATCGATATCGAGAGTTGCGTCGCGCTGCCGGAGGGGAGCAGCGCGGCGTCTCTCGCCAATCGCACCGGTCGTCCCGTCACCACGTACCAGTCCGGCCACTGCGCCGAGACCGGGGAGTTCCAGACGTACCCCGGCAGCGGTACGTGGGAACCGGAATCACCGTATCGCGCACGGGCGTTCAAGGTCTGGGAGAGATGACGGAAGGTGAATGCCGCTGCGATAGACAGCGGTAGACGGGGTACTCGAAGTATCGCCCGAGTCCGGACGAACTCGAGGAGTGATGATGGCGGGCTTCGGACACACCACGCGCAAGCACCCCCGTTCACGCAGCCGCACAGGTTCGCGGAGCGGGCCGGACCGCGCGACGCTCGGAATCATCGGACTCGTCTGCGCGATCGTGGGGCTCTTCACCCTGGGGATCGTGCTGGGACCGGTCGCCCTCGTCTGCGGCTGGCTGGCCATGGGCCGACGCTGGACCGGTACACGGTCGGTACCTGCGCTGGTCGCCGTCGTCCTCGGGGCGATCGAGACCCTGCTCGCGATCGTCTGGCTGGCCTCGGCGGCCGGCTCCGCCGCGGGCGGGCTGTTGTGAGTCCGAGCATGAGCGACTGACCGCTCCGAGCGGTCAACTCCGTTCGGCCCCGGGACAGTTCCCGGGGCCGACTCGGGACGGCCCTGCGCCGACTGCCGGGCTGCCCGGCTACGTCGAACGCGCCGTCGCCATGTCCACCTGCCTCATGTGGGCCCTGCCGCCTCGACCTTCACCACCGGGTGAGCGCGAGCAGGCCTCCTGCGATCTGCCCGGCTGTACGGCTGCCCGGCTGTGCTCCCACTCCAGCACCTCATTGATCGTCGGTACGCCTACCCGAGGCACGTCACGCGGCTCACGCCTGCACGCGGCTCACGCCTGCACGCGGCTCACGCCTGCACGCGGCTCACGCCTGCACGCGT